>JAOPZF010000198.1 GCA_025964255.1 Solirubrobacterales bacterium
GGGCGATGACGACGATCAGGGCGATCGCGGCGACCACCGTGAAGACCGAGATCAGGACCGTGTGGCCGGCAAAGTTGCCGCCCGGTCCGGCGAAGTTGCGGAAGAGCTGGAGGTGGATGCCGCCGACGATGTGGACCGGGCCTTCGCCGAGGAAGTGGACGGCGAGCAGCTTCGCCACCTGGTCGACGAGGAGGACCGTCGCCGCCACCGCGAAGCCGAGCCACCGGAACCCGCCTGAACCGCTTTCACCGTCTCGCCGTAGTTCAGGCATAGAGAGAAGCTACCCGACGGGACAAGCCGCTCGGGACGCTTCAGCGGCGCGAGGCGGCGGGCACTTCCCCGCCGCCGCAGCCGCGCGGTGACTCCCTAGGGCTCGGTATGGACGACGACGTCGGCGATCCGCGTCGCGCCCGCGGGGCGGGCCTGGCGGATGTCGCGCTCGAGCCGGCGGGCCATGTCGTGCGCCGCCTCGAGCGTCGCCTCCGGGCTCGCCACCACGTCGAGGAAGACGACCAGGCCGAGGTCCGTCGCCAGCAGGCGCAGCCGGCGTGGCGGCGCGCCGGTGCGCTCTTCGACCACCGCCGAGATCCGCGCCGCCAGCGTCTCGTCGCTCTCCGGTCGCGCCGTCGCCGGCGCCTCGAGCGGCTCCAGGTGCGTCTGCACGTCGTCGACCTCCGACTCGGCCCGCAGCGCCGCCTCGATCCGCTCCGCCACTTCGTGCGCCGCCGCGAGCGGCGTCTCGGCGTCGAGCTTGAGGTGCATCGAGACGCTGCAGCGGCTCCCGTTGCGGTAGATCGCGATGTCATGGGCTTCGCGGACGGGCGGCTCGGCGAGGGCGATCGCGAGGGCGCGGGCGCGCAGGTCGAGGCCCTCGCGCAGCGGCTCGACGTGGACGACGACATCGGCGTCCGGGAGCGCCCGGCGGACGGCGGCCTCGACCCGATCGGCAACCCGATGGCTGGCGACCAGCGCCTGGTCGGGGGCGGCACCGATCGTCGCGTCGGCGAAGTAGAGGCCGCCGGACTCGCGCAGGCGCAGCTGGCGCAGCTCGACGTCATCGAGCTCCCGGATCGCCGCTTCGGCCTGTGCCTGTGCCCCCAGCGGCGTCGTGTCCATGAGGATCAGCGCGTTCTCGTAGATCAGGCGCGCGGCGGCGGTGAAGATGATCGCGGCGACGACCAGCGAGGCGATCGCGTCGCCCTCCTGGAAGCCAAGCGCCACGGCGGTGATGCCGCAGAGGACGGCGACCGAGCCCGCCATGTCGCCGGCGAAGTGGAAGGCATTGGAGCGCAGCGCGGCGGACTTATACTTCTTCGCGCTGCGGAGGCTGATCGTGACCCGGCTGAGATCGACCAAGAGGGCGAACGCGATGACCGCGAAGACGTACCAGCGCGGGTCGAAGCCGGAGTCGCCGCCGCTGCTGAGGCGATCGACCGCCTCGATCACGACGAAGGCGCCACCGCCGGAGAGGATCGCCGCCTCACCGAGCGCCGCCAGGTTCTCCGCCCGCCGGTGCCCGTAGGGGTGCTCGCGGTCGGGAGGGTGACCGCCGAGGCGGATCGCGAGCAGCGTGAGGATCGCCGCGACGACGTCGCCGCTCGACTCGATCCCGGCGGAGACCAGGGCCAGCGAGCCGGTTGCGAGCCCGGTCCCGAGCTTGAGCACGACTAGGAGGACCGCGGCGCCGATCGAGACCAGTGCCGTCTGGGTCTGGCCGCGCGGGGTGCTCGATTCGCTCACCGCGTGAGCCTATGGGGAGGCGGGCGCACGGAGCCATGAGACCGTCGCCCGCAAGATCCGTACGACCCGCTCCGGTTCGTATTTGATCTGAGCGTGGGTGAAGCGGAGCTGCGTCAGCCCGGCGGCGGAGTGGTCCTGGTCCCGTTCGCGGTCCTTGGCCTGCTGGGCGGGCGTGCGGTGGTAGGTGAGGCCGTCGGTCTCCACCACCAGTCCCAGCTCGTCGAAGTGGAAGTCGACTTCGTGCCCGGTGACGTAGACCGAGGTGCGCGGGAGCGGCAGCCCCGCCTCGCGGGCGAGCGGGATGAAGGCCCGCTCGAGCTCGGTGCGCGTGTAACGGAAGGTTCGTCGGTCGAGGATCTCCCGCAGCCGCCCGACCCCAGGCTCGCCGGGGTGAGCGTCGAGCCCCTTCCGCAGATCGTCAGTCCGCACCAGCTTCAGCCGATCCGCCTCGTTGATCGACCGCTCCATCGCCGGGCGCCCGTGCCGCGTCGCCAGGTCGATCAGCGTCTGCACCGGCGACGTCACCGGAATCCCTTCGTAGAACCCGTACCAACCGTCCCTAAGCTTGGGACGACGGTGGACGCGGACACCGGGAACGCGGATCGGGGTCAAGGACCGCCGACTTACCTCGATCGCCGAAACCTGCTCCACGCCGATCTTGAACAGCGCCGCCGCACTCGAATGACTCAGCGCCGCGATCCCCGGTCCGCCCCCGGCGATCACCGCCGCCATCCAGCGCCCTTGCGGCGTCAATTCCGATCTGCCCACCGAGTAGATGCCACGCCCGATCGGATGAAGTCGCCCCCGGGCGATTCGATGTTCGATCCCACGAGAGCTCAAGCCCAGCGCCATCAACTGCTTCCTGGTCACGACTCCGTGCTGCCGTCGTGCGAGAGACCAGGCACTTTCGTGCGAGGCGCCCGACGGCTGATCACTTGTCCACCTCATGGTGTGGACAAGTGATCAGGGGAGCACGGCTCTCCCCCCTGTGGCGGCCCGGACCTCGCTATGCGCGGCTTTTGCCGCGGCGCTCAGAGGGGGCGGAGGCGGTCGAAGTGCTTCGCCGGGCCGCCGGGATGGAGGCGGGCTTCGATGCGTTCGAGGAGGCCGGAGTTGAGGAGGGCGATGACGGCTCGCTCGATGTCGGCGGCGTCGAGGCCCTCGCATTGCTCCTCAAGGTCCTCTTCTGTGAGGCCGTCCTTGCCGGCCAGCAAGACGGCTCTCAAGACCTTCGCTTGTGCCTCCCGATCCTCCCGACCGTGCCTCCCCGCCATACCAGCGAGGTTAGCAAAAATACGAACGTACGTTCGTATTCTGTCCGGTCGCGCGTCGGGGTCAGACCATGCCGAGGCCGCCGCTCACGCCGAGCGTCTCCCCGGTCACGAAAGTGGCGTCGTCGGAGGCCAGGAAGGCGACCGCGGCGGCAACCTCGAAGGGCTGTCCCAGGCGCCCGAGCTGGGTCTGGGAGCGCATGTTCTCGATCAGGCGCTCGCCCATCGGCCCCAACCCGAGGGCCCCCATCAGGAGAGGCGTCTCGATCGGCCCGGGGGCGATCGCGTTGGCGGTGATGTCGTAGCGACCGTTCTCGCGGGCGATCACCTTGGTGAAGCCGATCACGCCCGCCTTCGCCGCGCTGTAGACCGCGCTGCCCTTGGAGCCGACGCGGCCCGCCTCGCTGGAGATACTGACGATCCGGCCGTAGCTCGCCGCCTGCATCACCGGCAGCGCCGCCGCGGTGCAGTTGAGCACGCCGTTCAAGTTGATGTCGATCACCCGCTGCCACTGCTCGGGCGTCGTCGTCGGGAAGAAGCCGAACTCGTCGGTGCCGGCGTTGTTGACGAGGATCGCGATCTCCCCGATCGCCTCGACGGCTGCCTTGGCGGCGTCGAGATCGGTCACGTCGAGCTCGATCGCGTGCCCGTTCACCTCGCCCGCGATCTTTTCCGCGCCCGGCACGTTGACGTCGCCGACCCACACCTCGGCGCCCTCCGCGGCCAGCCGCTCGGCGATCGCCGCGCCGATCCCGCTCGCGCCACCGGTCACCAGCGCCTTCCTCCCGTCGAGCCGCATGCCGCGCAGCATAGACTCCCGTCCCTTGCGAAGCCAGGATTCGATGCGCGTCGCCCTCCTCGCGGGCGGCACCGGTGGGGCCAAACTCGCCGCCGGATTACAGGAGGAGCTCGGCGCTGGCCTGACGGTCATCGCCAACACGGCGGACGACATCGAGACGCTCGGCGTCCACGTCTCCCCCGACCCCGACCTCGTCGGGTACTGGCTCTCGGGCGAAATCGACGAGGAGCGCGGCTGGGGGCTTCGCGACGACACCTTCACGGTGATGCAGCGGATGGCCGACCTCGGCGCGCCCAACTGGTTCAGCCTGTCGGACCGCGACCTCGCCGCCTGCCTCTACCGCGCCGAGTTCATGCGCGCGGGAGGACGCCAGACCGACGCGCAGGCGCAGATCACGCGCGGCCTCGGGATCGAGGCGCGGGTCCTGCCGATGGCCGACGAGCCCGTCCGCACCAAGGTGATCACCGACCACGGCCGCCGCGAGCTGCAGGAGTACCTGATCCTCGACGGCGGCCAGCCCGACGTCCTCGGGGTCGAGCTGGAGGGGATCGAGGCGGCCGCGCCGACCAGCGAGGTCGCCGACGCCTTCCGCACCGCCGACCTGATCATCGTCGGCCCCTCCAACCCGGTGATCTCGATCGGCCCGATCCTCGCGGTGCCGGGGATGAGGGAGGCGCTCGGCGCCGCCGTCGCGCCGGTCGTCGCTGTCAGCCCCTACGTCGGCGGCGAGATCGTCAAGGGGCCGACCAACAAGTTCATGGCGGCGCTGGGACGGCCGGGGACGGCGGCGGGCGTCGCCTCGCTCTACGCCCGTCTGATCGACGCGATGGTCGTCGACGAGGCCGACCCGGACGCGCCGCCGACCGAGATCCCGACCCTCGCCACGCCGACCCTGATGGACGGCGCCGCCGGCCGGGTGCGGCTGGCGCGGACGGTGCTCGACTACGGCGAGACCCTGATCGACGCATGAGGGCTACCGCGGTGGTGCCGGTGAAGCGCTTCGCGCTGGCGAAGTCGCGGCTCGCCTCCGGGGTGGACGCGGCGCGCAAGCCGGAGCTGGTGGCGGCGATGGTCGCCGACGTGCTCGAGGCGATCGGCGAGGCGCGACAGATCGACCGGACGATCGTGGTGAGCCAGGAGCCGCGGGCGGTGGAGCTCGCGGCGGCGGCGGGCGCCGAGCTGATCAGTGACTTCGACGACGCGAGCCACGTCGCCGCGGCGCTGACCGGGATCGCCGCCGCGGAAGCGGCCGGGGCGAGCTGCGTGGCGCTGCTGCCGGGGGATTGCCCGCTGCTCGACCCGCGGGAGCTCGACAAAATGCTGACCGGGGTGCCCGACTCCTACGTCGCCGTGATCCCGGACCGGCACGGGACCGGGACCAACGCGCTGGTGCTGGCGCCGCCGAGCGCGATCGTGCCGAGCTTCGGCGAGGGCAGCAAGGAGCGCCACGTCGAGGCCGCGCGCGCGGCCGGGATCCCTTACGCCGTCGAGGAGCTGCCGTCGTTGGGCCTGGACCTCGACACGCCCGCCGACATCGTCGCGCTGACGACGAGGGTCGAGATGAGCGGGGGGGCGAAGCGGACCGCAAAGGCGCTCGGGATATGAACGGCGCGGCGGAAGTGCGGATCCGGCCGGTGCTCGGGCTGCCGGAGATCGGCGCCGGGGATCCGCTCGGCGAGCTGATCGCCGAGCGCGCCGGGGACCTCGTCGATGGCGACGTGGTGGTCGTCTCGCAGAAGGTCGTGTCGAAGGCCGAGGGACGGACGCGGAAGCTCTCGTCGGTGATCCCGAGCGGGGAAGCGAGCAAGCTCGCGCGAATCCTCGGCAAAGAGCCGAACCTCATCCAGCTGATCCTCGAGGAGAGCGCCGAGGTGGTGCGGGCGGAGCGCGGGGTGCTGATCGTCGAGACCGTCCACGGGCTCGTCTGCGCCAACGCCGGGATCGACTCGTCGAACGTCGAGGGCGACGACACGGTGCTGTTGCTGCCAGAGGACCCCGACGCGTCGGCGCGTCGGCTGCGGGCCGAGATCGGTGGCGCCGCCGGGGCGCGGATCGGCGTCGTGATCGCCGACAGCTTCGGCCGCGCCTGGCGGATCGGGCAGGCCGAGGTGGCGATCGGCTGCGCCGGGCTGGTGCCGATCGACGACTGGCGTGGACGCCACGACGCCAACGGCCGCGAGTTGATGGCAACGCAGATCGCGATCGCCGATGAGGCGGCTTCCGCCGCCGACCTCGTCCGTGACAAGGCGGCGGCGGTGCCTGCGGTGGTGCTCGGCGGCCTCGGCCGCTGGGTCACCGAGGAAGACGGCCCCGGTGCGGCGGCGATTCGCCGCCCGCGCGAGGACGACCTCTTCCGCTGAGCCTGGCGGCACCGGACGCATCGCGGGGCGGTGTCCTCGGTCGTCCAAATGGCGCTGCCATTCGGCCGACCTGCGTCCTACCCCCGCTCGGTCCGGCACCCCCAGGCTTGAGGGTCAGTCTTTGTGCATGGCATCGCGAACCTTGTCGATGCCCTCCTTGAGCTTGCCCGACGTCTTGTCGGCCTTGCCCTCATTCTTCAGGTCTTTGTCGCCCGTGAGGTTCCCGGCCGCCTCCTTGACGCGTCCTTTGGCCTCATCGGCATTGCTCGGCGTGTCAGCCATTGCGATCCCTTCCGTTGCTTTCTGTCCCTGAGCAGGTACCCGGGGGACAGATCGCTACGCCGCGACGACGAGGACGGCGCTGCCCTCGATCTTCCCGGCGCGGGCGTCTTCGAGGGCCCGCTGGGCATCCTCGAGGACGTAGGTGGTGACTTTGGCGCGCACCGGGATCTCGGGGGCGACGCGGAGGAGGTCATCGCCGTCGGCGCGGGTCAAGTTCGCCACCGAGCCGAGGGTCCGCTCCTCCCAGAGCAGGTCGTAGGAAAAGGCGGGGATCTCGCTCATGTGGATGCCGGCGCTGATCACCCGGGCGCCGCGTCCGCTCGCCTTGAGCGCCTGCACCATCAGCGGGCCGACGGCGGCGAAGACGATCGCTCCGTCGAGCTCCTCCGGCGGCAGCTCCGACGACCCGCCCGCCCACTCGGCGCCGAGGCTCCGGGCGAACGCCTGGCCGTCCTCGTCGCCATCGCGGGTGAAGGCGAAGACGCGGCGCCCTTCGTGGACCGCGACCTGGCAGAGGATGTGGGCGGAGGAGCCGAAGCCGTAGAAGCCGATCCGCTCGGCCTCGCCGACCAGCCGCAACGCCCGGTAGCCGATCAGCCCGGCGCAGAGGAGCGGTGCCGCCTCGGCGTCCGAGTAGAGGTCGGGAACCCGGAAGCAGAAGTCCTCGGCGGCGACACAGAACTCGGCGTAGCCGCCGTCGAGGTCGTAGCCGGTGAAGCGGGCGTGCTCGCAGAGGTTCTCGCGCCCCTCGCGGCAGTAGCGGCAGGTGCCGTCCGCCCAGCCGAGCCACGGCGCTCCCACCCGCTCGCCGAGCTCGAGGCGCCCCGCGCCCTCCCCCAGCCCGACCACCGTGCCGACGATCTGGTGCCCCATCACCAGCGGCAGCTTCGGCTCGCCCCGCAGCTCGGAGTCGTAGATGTGGAGGTCGGTGCGGCAGACGCCGCAGGTCCGCACCGCGAGCTTGACCTCGCCCGCTCCCGGCTCAGGCTCCGGCAGCTCGGCGGCCCGCAACGGATGCCCGGGGCGGTCGAGGACCATCGCCCGCATCGTCAACTCCCCGGCCCGCTGGTGGCGGAGGGCCGGCCCGGCATCTACTAGGCCGCGGCGTCCGCCGCGTAGGTCTCGAGGATCCCGTAGAGGGTGTCGCGCTGGGCGGGGATGCGACCGGCGGCGCGGGCGGCGGCGATCAGGTCATCGACCTCGAGTTTGACCCCGTGCTGGGACCCGGCCATCCGCGAGATGTTCTCCTCCATCAGCGTCCCGCCGAGGTCGTTGACGCCCCATCGCAGCGCCTCGGTCGCGCCCTCGAGCCCCATCTTCACCCAACTCGCCTGCAGGTTGGTGATCGAGCGGCCGAGCGCGAGGCGGAAGGCGGCGGTGTGCTTGAGGTTCTCCCGCACGGTGATCTCTTCGATCCCGTGGGTCCGGCCGAGCAGCGTGTTGAAGGGGATGAAGCTGAGCGGCACGAACTCGGTGATGCCGCCGGTTCGCTCCTGCAGCGAGCGGATCACCTGCATGTGGCGGGCGAGCTCACGCGGCTCCTCGATGTGGCCGAACATCACCGTCGAGGTCGAGCGCAGGCCGGCGTTGTGTGACGCTTCGATGATCTCGATCCAGCGGGCGGCCGGGAGCTTGTTCGGCGAGATCCGCTGGCGCACGCCGTCGTCGAGCACCTCGGCCGCCGTCCCCGGGGTCGAGCCGAGCCCCTGCGCGAGCAGGTATTCGAAGACTTCGCCGGGCTCCTTGCCGGAGCGCTCGCAGGCGTGGTTGATCTCCATCGGCGAGTAGGCGTGGAGGTGCAGCTGCGGCGCGGTGTCCTTGGCGAGGCGCAGCCAGCGCCCGTACTCCTCGAGCGTGAGGTCGGGATGGATGCCCCCCTGCATGCAGAGCTCGGTGGCGCCGAAGTCGACCGCTTCGCGGATCCGGTCGGCGAAGTCGGACTCGGCGACTTCGTAGGCGTCGGGCGAGCGCTTGCCCTGGCCGAAGCCGCAGAAGGCGCAGCCGACGACGCAGATGTTGGTGAAGTTGATGTTGCGGTTGACGACGAAGGTGGTGACGTCGCCGGCCAATTCCTCGCGCAGCTCGTCGGCGGCGATCCGCATCTCCTCGATCACCTCGGGCCGCGTCTCCGAGAACAGCGCCGTCATCTCGTCCTCCGAGAGCCAATCTCCCTCGCGCCCCTTCGCGATCGCCCGCGGCGCGATCTCCGGATCGATGACCTCATCAGAGCGACGCCCAGACCCTCTGCGCGGGATGAAGGACCAGTACTTGAGCTTGATGACGTCGAGGACGCCCTGCTCCATCCAGTCCATGTCCATGTACTGCGGATAGACGCAGAGCCGCTCGGTCAGTGCGTAACCCCGCGGCGCCAGCTCCTTCCGCACCTGGTGCGGCGAAGGGAACGGCTCCTCCGGAGAGATGTGATCGCCGTTGGCGGAGAGCCCACCAAGATCGGTGGCGCCAGCTTCCACAAGCTCCGGCCACCAGTCGCTCAGGTTGGGCGGGACCTGCACGCCCACGTCCGGCATCAACCTCTTCGATTCGGCGGTCAGACGCTTGATCTCGTCCACATCGACCGGCGCGGCCCAGTCCGGCAAGGGCGGCGAGGAAGACCCTGAGCGAACCTCCACGCTGTTCGTGAGTGAAGGGTCTTCCTCGCCGCCCGACCCAGCCTCATCCTTGCCCGACCAGCGCCGCTTCGACGCCTCATTGGCGATCTCAGCAACCTCCGCCCCGTAGTACCTCGGGTGCGGAACGAAGTTCTGGAGGATGACCTCCTGGATGTGCCCGTACTCCCGATGGAGCTCAGCGAGCGCTTCCAACGATTCGACCCGCGACTCGACCGACTCACCGATGCCGACCAAGATCCCCGTCGTAAACGGAATCTTCAGTTCGCCCGCGGCCCGGATCGTGGCGAGGCGCTCCTTCGGGTGCTTGGTAGGGCTGCCGGCGTGGACCGTGTCCATCAGCGACGGGTCGACCGACTCGAGCATCAGTCCCTGGCTCGCGGTGACCTCGCGCAGTCGTCCCAGGTCCTCCTTGGACAGCACGCCCAAGTTCGTGTGCGGCAGCATGCCCCGCTCGAGCGCCTTTTCGCAGGCCCAGACCACGTACGACGTGAAGTCTTCGTGGCCCCAGGCCTTCAGTCGTTCGGCGACGACCGGGTTGACCTCGGGCTTCTCACCGGTGAGGACGAGCAGCTCCTTGGTGTTCCGTTTGAGCGCTTCGTCGAGGATCTTTTCGACGTCGACCGGCGCGTGGACGTGCGCCTGATGCGTGGCGAATGCGCAGTACTTGCAGTAGCACTGACAGGTCCGCGACAGCGACAGCGTGAAGTTGCGGGAGAAGGTGACCCGTTGCATCCCGGCAAAGCTACAGGGCGCGCCGGCTCGGCCGGCCGTGGATATGCGAAGGGCCGGGCAAACGCCCGGCCCTTCGCCGCCGACTGGGGGGTCTGCTCCGGCCGCTCGGGCCGGGAGTCGCCCTTAGTCTTTTCGGGCGTCCGCCGGGCCGGCACCTTTGCCCGTGGACGGGCCGACACCTTTGCCGCCGCGCGCCACCGCCGGGGCGACACGCTGCGGGGCCTCGACCAGCGGGCGACCGCCGGGCTCGATCACGAAGCGCCAGACGCCGACCGCGAGCAGCGAGCCGACCACCGGGCCGACCAGGTACGGCCACACGCCACCCCATTCATTGGAGACCAGAGCGGCGCCGAACCACCGCGCCGGGTTGAAGCAGGCGCCGGTCAGCGGGCCGCCGACCATGACCATGAAGACGAAGGTGGTGCCGATCGCCAGCGGGCCCCAGTCCTTGGTGCTCTTCTCGGAGAAGACGACCGCGAGGATGACGAGGACGAGGGCGAAGACGCCGATCGCCTCGACCGCCGCTCCCGCCGCGTTGTTGGCGAGCAGGCTCGAGACCGAGCCGGCTCCGTAGTGGACGGCGCGACCCTCATCGAGCAGCAGGCCCTTGGTCAGCAGCGCGCCGAGCACCGCACCCGAGAGCTGGGCGAGGATGTAGATGATCCCGTCGATGAGGCTGATCTTTTTGATCGTCCACGCGGCCAGCGTCACGGCCGGGTTGAAGTGGCCGCCGCTCGTCGCGCCGAACATGCAGATGACGCCG
>JAOPZF010000013.1 GCA_025964255.1 Solirubrobacterales bacterium
GCGCCGAGCTTGGTGTAGCGGTCCGGGTTTTTGAGGAAGTCGACGATCTCTTCGAGCTCCTCCTCGGCCTCGTCGATCCCGGCGACGTCCTTGAACGTGATCCGGCCCTGGGCGTCGGCGTCCACGCGCCGCGCGGTCGAACGGCCGAACCCGCCGAGGATCCCGCCGCCTTTCCCGCCGGTCTGTTTGCGGATCAGCCAGAGGAAGAAGCCGATGATCAGCAGGGTCGGGAGGAAGGCGAAGAGGATCGTCAACAGCGGCGAACCGCCGGAGGACGGCGCCGACGCGTTGATCACGACGTGATGTTCGGTGAGCAGTTCGGTGACGGCCTTGCTGTCGATGAACGACGGGACCTCGGTCTTGAAGTCTTCGCTCACCTTCACCGGGTCGCCCCCGCCCGGCGGCGTGTAGGTCGCTTCCTTCTTCAGCGTCCCCTCGATCGAGTCGGAGGTCGAGCTGATTTCCTGGACGTTGTCGGCGGTCACCTGTTCGACGAAGAACGGCTGGTAGGGCACCTGCGGCCTGCTCGCGTGGCCGCTGGCGAGGATCGAGACCAGGACGTTCACCGCCAGCAGCCCGACCAGGATCCAGAGGAAGGTCCATTTGCGCGGGATGAACGGCGGCTTCTGCTGCGGCGGCGCCCCGCGACCGTCCGGCGCAGGGTCGACGCGGAAACCGGAGGGGTGCGGCGTCGTCGGGGGCGGCGTCGGCGTCGCCTTCGATGGCGGGACCTTTTCGGCGGTCCGGTCTGAAGGCACGTCGGGAGCCAAGCTCTCAATGTACTTCCTGGGCCGACCCGGCTCAGCGCGATCCGCTCTTGATCCGCCGGCGACCAGTCCACCGATCCTTTTGAACGTCCGCGGCGGCCGGCCCGTAAGCCGGTGCGATGGACGGACCTCTTCTGAATCCACACTCATTGGGCGGGCACCGAGAGCGCCTGCAAAAGGCCGCCTGGGCACTTTGCGGCTCGCGCCAGGATGCCGAGGACCTGGTCCAGGAAACCTTTGCCCGCGTGCTCGCCCGCCCCCGTCTCCTACGCGACGAGGCCGGCGAACTGGCTTACCTGATGCGCGTGCTGCACAACACGTTCCTCAGCGGCCGCCGCGATGCCTCGCGCAGGCCACGCGCGGTGGCCACGCTCGAAGACGTGCAGGTGCTCGATTGGCACGCCACCCAGGCGCCGATGCAGGCGCTCGAAGTCGGGGAGCTCTACGCCGCGATCGCCGAGCTACCCGAGCGCTACCGCCTCGCGCTGGTCGCGGTCGACCTGCTCGGCCTCTCCTACGGCGAGGCGGGGCGTTCGCTCGGCGTCCGCGAGGCGACCGTGGCCACCCGCCTCTTCCGCGCCCGCCAGATGGTCACCGGCCGGCTCGTCGAAGAGGAGCAGCCCGCGGCCAAGGTCGCCGAACTTCGCGCCGCGGCGTAGCGGGAGATGTAGAAAGGGTCCATGGACGATCACCCGCAGGGCGGAAGTCTCGACGCGCGCGCGTTCTGGTTGCGCTCCCCTGGCCACGGTGAGATCCGGCCGGCCGCTCTACCCGACCCCGGACCGGACGACGTCCTGGTCCGCTCCCTCTGCTCCGGCGTCAGCCGCGGCACCGAGGCCTTGGTCTTCCGCGGCGCCGTGCCGCCGGATCAGTACGCGGCGATGCGGGCACCCTTCCAGGAGGGGGACTTCCCCGGTCCCGTCAAGTATGGCTACCTCAACGTCGGGACGGTGGAGCAGGGACCCGCGGAGCTGCGCGGGCGCACGGTCTTCTGCCTCTACCCCCACCAGACCTCTTATGTAGTGCCGGCGAGCGCGGTCACCGTCGTGCCCGAGGACGTGCCGCCGGCTCGCGCCGTCCTCGCGGGCACGGTCGAGACCGCGGTCAACGCTCTGTGGGACGCGGCACCGCTGCTCGGCGACCGGGTCACCGTCGTCGGTGCCGGGATGGTCGGCTGCTGCGTGGCGCGCCTGCTGAGCGCCTTCCCGGCGACGCAGGTCACGCTCGTGGACGTCGACGTCACCCGCGCCGAGGTCGCCGACGCGCTCGGTGTCGACTTCGCGCTGCCCGCCGCCGCGGCCGGCGCTCGCGACCTGGTCGTCCACACCAGCGCCACGTCGGCCGGGCTTCAGCGATCGCTCGAGCTGCTGGCGCCCGAGTGCACCGTGATCGATCTCAGCTGGTACGGCGACGAGGAGGTCCGGCTGTCGCTCGGCGGCGCCTTTCACTCGGGTCGCCTCGGCATCCGCTCGAGCCAGGTCGGCACGCTCTCCCCCGCCCGAGCCGGAACCCGCACGACTGCCGAGCGCCTTGCGCTCGCACTCGAGCTGCTGCGCGACCCCGCCTTCGACGCCCTGCTCACCGGGCAGTCCCATTTCCGCGAGCTGCCCGACGTGATGTCCCGGCTCGCCGCCGGGCACCTGCCGGCGCTCTGCCACACCATCACCTACGAGGGGGAGTAACCGTGTTCAGTGTGACCGTCCGTGACCACATGATGATCGCCCACAGCTTGCGAGGCGAGACCTTCGGGCCCGCGCAGCGCCTGCACGGCGCGACCTACGTCGTCGACGCCACGTTCCGGCGCGCCGCCCTCGACGCCGACGGCATCGTCATCGACATCGGCCTCGCGTCCGAGGTGCTGCGGGTGGTGTTGGCCGAGCTCACCTACCGCAACCTCGACGACGAGCCCGCCCTGGCGGGGATGAACACGACGACCGAGGTGCTCGCCCGGCTGATCGCCGATCGACTCGCCGAGCTCCTGCTCACCGGCGCCGGTGCCGAGTCCGCGCGTGAGCTCGACGCTCTCGTGATCACGCTGCACGAGTCCCACATCGCCTGGGCGAGTTACGAGCGGCCGTTGTGAGGGACGTCTACGTCGTCGTGCCAGACGGCATCGACGATCCGGCGCGGCCGAGCGGCGGCAACACCTACGACCGCCACCTTTTGCGCGAGCTCGGCTCGCACGGCTGGACGGCGCACGAGCGGCCCGTCACCGGCTTCTGGGCTCGTCCCGACACGGCATCGTTCGCGGCTCTCGAAGGGACCCTGCGGCAGATCCCCGATGATGCCGTCGTGCTGATCGACGGGCTGATCGCCTCGACCGCGCCCGAGGTGCTCGTGCCGCAGGCGAGCCGGCTGCGCCTGGTCGTGCTCGTCCACATGCCGCTCGGCCACCGCCCGCCCGACGACGACGCGCGGCGGCGGGAGCGCGCGGTCCTCGAGGCCGCCGCCGCGACCGTGACGACGAGCGCCTGGGCGCGGCGGCGGCTGATCGAGCTCTACGACCTGCCCGCGGATCGGGTGCGTGTCGCCGAGCCCGGCGCCACGACCGCCGAGCCGGCAAGTGGATCCGAGGCCGGCGAAGCGCTGCTCTGCGTCGGCGCGGTGACCTTCGAGAAGGGCCACGACATCCTGCTCGAAGCGCTCGAGTCGATCGCGGCGCTCGCGTGGCACTGCACCTGCGTCGGCAACCTGGACCGCGATCCGGCCTTCGTCGAAAACCTCCGCCGGCGCCGGCTCGACGCGGGGTTGGGCGAGCGGGTGTCCTTCGTCGGTCAGCTGAGCGGAAGTGACCTCGACCACGCCTACGCGTCCGCGGACCTACTGGTGCACGCGTCGCGTGCCGAGACCTACGGCCTGGTCGTCACCGAGGCGCTCGCGCGTGGCCTGCCGGTCATCGCGACCGAGGTAGGAGGTTTGCCCGATGCCCTCGGCGAAGGTGATGCCGGGACCCGGCCGGGTTTGCTCGTCGAATCCGAGAACCCGGGCGCGCTCGGTGACGCGCTGAGCACCTGGCTCGGTGACATCGAGCTGAGGGCACGGCTGCGTCGGGCCGCCGGCGAGCGGCGCAAGTCACTCCCCCGTTGGTCGACGACCGCGTCGGAGGTCTCAAAGGTCCTGGCCGAGGCTTGCCGGTGAGCACGGAGGAGATCCGCGTCAGTCCGAACTGGCTCGCCCTGCGCGAGCCCGCCGACGCCGAGGCCCGTGCCCTCGATCTCGCCGAAGCCCTCGAGCTGGGGTCACCGACGGGTGGCTCCAAGGTCATCCACGATCTCGGCTGCGGCACCGGCTCGATGGGCCGTTGGCTGGCGCCGCTACTGGCGGGAGCGCAACACTGGGTCCTTCACGACCGCGACGCGGATCTACTGGCACTGGCCGCCGTCGACGCGCCCGGGCCGGCCGCCGACGGCGCGCCCGTCACGGTCGAGGCGAAGCGCACCGACCTCGCCTCCATGCAGGTGCGCGACCTCTCCGGCGCGACCCTGATCACCGCGTCGGCGCTGCTCGACATGCTCACCGCCGACGAGCTGGACCGGCTGGTCGGCCTCTGCCTCGGAGTCGGGTGCCCGATCCTGCTGACCCTCTCGGTCATCGGCAGCGTCGAGATCACGCCCGCAGACCGCCTGGACCGCCGAGTGGCCGCCGCCTTCGATGCACATCAACGCCGGATGACGAACCGCGGCAGGCTGCTCGGGCCGGACGCCGCCGACTTCGCCGCCGAGGCCTTCCGCCGATTGGGCGCCGAGGTCCTAGTCCGGCCCAGCCCCTGGCGACTCGGGCCCGCGCATTCCGCCCTGGCCGCCGAGTGGTTCACCGGCTGGGTGGGTGCCGCCCGCGAGCAGGAGCCCGAGTTGGCCGCGGGGTGCGAGCCCTACGCCCGCCGCCGCCTCGACCAGGCGAGCGCCGGGGACCTCGCGGTCACCGTCGGCCACGCCGACCTCCTCGTCCTCCCCTGATGTTGATGGGCCGAAAAGCACTGATATAGAGGGCCTTTCGGCCCATCAACCTGGCGGTGGGACGTCGAGGGTGTGGCCGCCGTGGCGCGCCTTCGTCGCCAGGTAGCGGGCGTTGGTGGCGGACAGGTGGACGCCGGTCGGGACCCGCTCGGTCACCGTCACCCCGTAGCCGCCGAGCTGGCGGGCCTTGTCGGGGTTGTTGGAGAGCAGGGCGACCCGTGAGGCGCCGAGTGCACGGAGCATCTGCGCGGCGACGAGGTAGCTGCGCTCGTCCTCGCGGTGGCCCAGCGCAAGGTTGGCCTCGTAGGTGTCCAACCCGGCATCCTGCAGCGCGTAGGCGTCGAGCTTCGGGTAGAGGCCGATGCCGCGTCCCTCCTGCCGCAGGTACAGCAGGTAGCCCCCGGAGTCGGAGATCCGCTCGACCGCCTCGCGCAGCTGCGCGCCGCAGTCGCACCGTTGACTGCCGAACACGTCACCGGTGAGGCACTCGCTGTGCGGCCGGACCAATGGCTCGCGCAGGTTCTCGGTCGAGGTGACCGGGGCGGCGCGATCGCCGAGGCCGAAGGCGAGGTGCTCGCGACCGTCGGCCAGGCCGTCGAAGCTGAAGGCACGGGCGAGGCTTGAGTACCCGTCGGGGAAACGAAGGGGCAGCGGGATCTGGGTGCGGATCGTCGCCGCGGGCAGCGGCGCGGTCGTCGCCATCAGTCGGTCTCGAAGCGGGGCGAGAGCGCGTAGCGGAGCAGCACCACGTCGCCGATCTGGCGGACCTCCGCGAGCCGCGCGCGCCGGTCGGGGTTCCACGGGAAGCGCCCGTCGCTGACAAAGCGCGTGGCCCGCGAGTCGCCGACGAAGAACGGTGCGACGACCAACTGCAGCTCGTCGACGAGGTCCTCGGTCAGGAACTGGGTGTGGACCTTCCCCCCGCCCTCGACCATCAGCCGCCCCACGCCGCGCTCGCCGAGGTCTTCGGTGAGCCGGCGCATCTTCACCCGCCGTCCGCCGTCGACGACGGTCGCCGCCGTTCCGAGCCGCGAGCGGGCGTCGACCACACTGGGGCTCGCGCAGTAGACGAGCTTCTCGGTGTCGCCGGCGGTGAAGAAGTCGGCGTCGGGGTCGAGCTCCATCCGCTCGGTCACGGTGACCTTCATCGGCGACGACGGGAGCCCACGGGCCGCTCGCTCCTCGCGGCGGTCCGGCGAGCGCACCAGCAACCGCGGGTTGTCGAGCCGAACGGTGGCCGCACCGACCAGGATCGCGTCGGATGAGGCGCGCACTTCGTCGACACGGTCGAAGTCGGCGTCGTTGGAGAGCTCGAGCCGCCGTGGTGCCGCGCTGCCCAGATAGCCGTCGATCGACAGGGCGCAGCTCAGCAGGATGTAAGGGCGGTCAGGCATGTGCCGCTCCCTCCTCGAGTGCCAAGCGTTTCGACCGCCTGCCCGCGGGAAGCCGGGTCGAGCGGAACCAGACGACGAGCAGGACCACGGCGCCGGGCAGTGCCGCGACTATCGCCATCACGCCGTAGACGACCGAAGTCGTGACGCCCGCCCCGGAACCGAGCCCGGCCGCGCCGAAGGCCCAGGCCGTCACGCCCTCGCGCGGGCCCCATCCGGCGACGTTCGGAAGCGTCATCGCCATCATCGCCAACAACGCTATCGGCAGCATCCGGGATAGCGAAGCCGTGGTGCCGGCGGCGTGCGCGGCGATCACGAAGGTGAGCGCGTGGCCGGCGACGATCAGCGCGGAGGCGAGTGCGACGCCGAGCCGCGCGTGCCGGGCGAGCAGCGCGCCGCGAACGTCGGCGACCACGGTGTCGCGCACCCGCGCGAACGCCGACACGCCGCCCGGCCGCAGCCTCGCCAGGAGCAAGACGGCAACCACGGCGACGACGAGCCCGAGCACCACCAGCGGCATCGCCGCGTGGACGGGCGAGGGCAGCGCGAGCAGGACGACCACGGTCAGGAGGATCTGCACGACCTGCCCGGCGAAGCGCTCCCAGGCGACGGCCCTGAGGGCGAGCCCGACCTTGCGAGTGTCGTGGCCGTGGCTGAGCCCGCGATGGACGTCGCCGACGATGCCGCCCGGGACCGTGACGTTGATGAATAGCGATCGGTAGTACGCGGCTACCGCGGTGCCCATCGAGAGCTCGACGTCGAGAGCCCGGGCCACCGTCCTCCATCGCCAGGCGCAGCACAGCGTCGTCAAGAGGCCGATGCCCGTCGCGGCTGCCAGTGCCTGGCCATTGACCGAGCGCACGCCTTCGACGAACGGACCGGTGCCAAGCCGCCAGGCCAGGAAGGGCATCACGACAGCGAGCACCGCGGCGGGCCCGATGACGCGGCCCCAGTGCGACAGCTTCCTGGTCATCCCGCCACGACCCCTCCGCGCGGGACCGCTCGGCCGAGGGCCGGGACCGGGACCGGGACCGGGGACGGGCGGCGACGCTGGAGGTAGCCGTGCTCGAAGACCGACGCGAAGGCCCTGGCGAACGCGATCGTCAGCGGCAGCACGATGGCCAGCGAGACGAAGAAGGCCGCGGTCCCCGGGTGCAGTAAGCGGGCGACGATCAGCTCGTAGACGATCGCGATGATCGGGGCGTGCGTCAGGTACAGGCTGTAGGACGACGAGCCGAGGCCGTGGATCGGGCGTGAGTCCAGCAGGCGCAGGAGCGGCGCCGGGCGACCGGTGGCGAGGCCGATGAGAAGGAACGCGATCGCCGGCGCGAGCGCCAGATCGACCCAATACAGGCGGTCGAAGGCCCAGGCCGAGCCCTGCCAGGCGATCGTCGCGAAGACCGGCGCCGCGGCAACGAGCGCCAGCCACGGCCACGGCCAGGACCGCCGGGTGCCCGCGACGACGACGCCCGCGCTCACGATGCCGACCGCGAACAGCGCGGCGAGCTCAGGTGCGGATTCGGTCACGAACGTGTCCAGACGGTCGACGTGCGGTCCGACGATCCCGACCGCCGCGACGACGAGCGTCACAGTGGCGACCATCGCGAGGGCGCCGCGCCGCCTGATCATCAGCAGCAGCACCGGCAGCAGGATGTAGAGCTGGACCTCGACCGCGATCGACCAGAACGCCGTGTTGGGGCTGGGCGCGCCGACGATGTTCTGCACCAGCAGGCCGTTGACGAGGACAGACATCACGTCCGGGATGCCGCTCCGCGGTTGCGGGACGACCAGCCACGCCACCGCGAGGCTGAAGGCGAGGGCGGCCCAATACGCGGGCAGGATGCGCCGCGCCCGCCGGCGCGCGTAGGCGGCGATCCCGTCGAGTCGCCAGCCGGCGCGGGCCGGCGAGAGTGCGAGCGAGAAGCCGGACAGCACGATGAAGACGAGGACCGCGAACTGCCCATAGGAGAACCAGCCGACCCAGAACGGCGCGCCCGCGTCCGGGTAGCCGGGAAAGGCGCGCAGGGAGACGTGGTAGACGACGACGTAGAGCGCGGCCAGGCCGCGCACGCCGTCGAGGCCGGCCAGCCGCCGACGCGGCGGTGGCTCGAGGGTGACGGACGGAGACATATACGGCTCTACGCGCTACCGGCCCGCCGGGTTCGAGTCGAAGGCCCTGAAGAACCGATTGCGGAAGCCGCTCATCGGCCAGACCGGGGCATCTTTGCGGGGCCGTAGGCCGGGATTCCAGCCCCAGCCTTCGATCGCCTTCAACACCTTCGGGTCGTGGGAGATGATCGAGATCGGCACCTGGTGGCCGGCCTGTTCACCGGTGACCGGGTTCCGCGGCTGATGGTCGCCGAGCTCGATCACCACGAGGTTCTTCTTGCCGTAGTGCTGGATGTAGCTGGTGAGGGCCTTCAGCGAGTAGACGATCGTTTTGCCATACCCCGCCTGGACCTTTGCGGGGTTGTCCCAGAACGACAGGAACGACTCACGTTCGTAGTGGTTCGGGAGGTGGTTGTAGATCGAGCCATTGCCGACCTTGTCCCAGGGGATCTCCTCCGGGATGCGGTTCCAAGGCTGGTGGCTGGAGACCGTGTCGATCTCCGCGAACAGCGGCCGGCGGTGCGCTTTCGCGAGCTCGAGACGCTGCAGTGCCGAGTAGATGTACTGGTCGGGCATCGCCGCGTAGGAGAAGGTGGGGCCTTTGTAGCCGACCTGATTGCGGTTGTAGATTTTGTCCCAGTGGTAGAAGGCCTTCCCTTCCGGCCAGGGCCGGTTGTTCGAGACGTCCTCGTCGACGGTCCGCCACCCGGCGCGGTTGAAGGCGCCAGCGAGCGTGAAGCGCCGTTCCGGGAGTAGCTGCGCATAGCGGCGCAGGTTGTGGACCCAGAGGCCCGCCTGCAGGCTCGAGTGGGCGAGCCAGCTGCCGCCGCCGAACGTCGATGAGATCAGGAAGCCGCTGCGAGAGTGGAACCCGGCGCTCGCCAGTCGCTTGTCGCCTTCGGCCAGTGCTTTGTTGACCTCGGGCGCGACGGAGGATTCTTCGATCGCCACCCGGCCGAAGGACTCGTCGAAGACGAGCAGGACGTCCTTGCCGCGCAGAGCGGTGAGCAGCTGATTGGTGGGCGTGTCGCGGAACGTGTCGTGCTTGATCTCCTTGGCGAAGACTCCTTCGTCGTGCACTTCGGCCCGCACGACCTTCGCCGTGTCGAAGATGACGCCGGCGGAGATCGTGGAGGCGATCGGCGTGCGGGAGACGAGCGTCGTGCCGAGCACTCCGAGGACCAGCCAGACGCCGGCAAGGCCTCCGATGACCCGCAGTGCCCGTTGGCGATGGTCGGCCGCGACCCGGGTCACCCGCAGCATCGCCAGGGGCAGGAGGACGATCGCGGCGACGACGCCCGCCACGGCCCCGATCTCGATCAGCCGCGCCTGCGAGTCACCCTGCTCCAGGTGCAGCGTTTCGAGGGCGTTGCCGAACTGCCCGATGTCGCCGAGGGGTTCGAACGCCCGCGAGAACAAGGAGAAGATCTCGTAGTTGATGACCTTGAGGACGACCACCAGCGCGAGGGCCAGGCCGGTGAGCACCGCCAGGATCCGTCGACCGGTGACCGGCAGGAAGATCGCGATCCCCACCACGACCAGGCCCTCGAGCGGGACCCGCAGGAACGCGCCCGCCTTGAAGAAAGTGGGCTGGTCCGGGGCGACGAGCACGGCCCAGACGAGCAGGAAGGAGGAGATCGTGAGCACGGTGGCGATGACCGCTCGGATTCGTCCGCGCCAGGGTCCGCGTCCCGCGTCCCGGCCGTCCTCGGATTCCGGGCCCGGAGCCGTTGGCGGAGGATCCGAGGACTGCCCGTCCAAGAGCGCCGACCCCGCGTCGGCCTCGGCTCCGCCGGCCTCTCCGTCGCGGTGGCTCCATGACCACCACACGTCGCGGCCGAACGACTCGGCGAGCAGCACGAGCGCGACGCCGAGCGCCGCATCCGCCACGGCCGACGGCAGCACCTGCGCGGCCGCGATCGTCAAGACGATCCCCTGCGCCGCGCAGACGACCTTGCGCCAGTAGCGCGGCGGCAGCGGCTCGCGTAGCCACGGAAGGGCGTAGCCGGCGGCGAGGAACGCGTAGCGCGCCGCGCCGATCGCCAGAACCCAGGCGCCGGCAAAGTCGGCGACGTAGACGCTCAGGACCAGGATCAGGAACGCGTCGACCTCGCCGTCCATCTGCCCGCCCAGCGCCGACGTCGTGCCGGTGCGCCGAGCGATCTGCCCGTCGACGGCGTCGAGGACGAGCGCGATCGACGCGAGCGTCACCAACAAGGCGACCGGCACCGACTCGGCGAACGAGTCCGCGACCAGCGCCGCGACGCCGACCACGAGCGCGGCCCGAGTGAGCGTCACCCAGTCGGCCGCGCCCAGTCGGTCGGTGCCCCAGTAGGAGCGCCCTCGCGCCAGCCCCAGGCTCATCCCACCTGCGCTGGCGAGCCCGACCGCCCAACCGGCGGGCCCGAGGCCGCTGCCGTCGAGGCCGGCGGTGACCGCGAGGCCGGCGATCAGCAGCACCTGCGCCCCCAGCATCGTCAGCGGGACGGTGAAGGCCGTCCGCGTCGTCCGTGCGCCTGCGCCCGAGGGATTCGCTGCCATATTCCCTAAGACGCCGCCCGTGCTAGATCCTTCCCGAGCAGCGATGCGGGGGCGGCGACGCGGCCGCCAAGAATGCGGTCCCGAAGCACAACTCGCTCCAGGAGAGATCGCCCAGCTCGTCCTCCATGGCCGCGCGGATCCCCTCCCACGGGCGGCGCGCGAGCCACTCGTCGATCGAGCCGAGCCGCCGTCCAAGCGCGATTCCGACCTGCGCCGGCAACCGGGGCGCGTTGTCGGGAGCCTTGAGATCGAGCACTACGCAGCGCCCACCGCGGGCGAGCGCCTCGGCCCCGTGGGCGATGACATCCCCGCATCCGGGCAGGTGCGAGAGGGCGTAGGTGGAGAGGATCGCGTCGACCTCGGCCGGGAAGCTGTACTCGGCCGCGTCTGCCTGCACGAGGCTGATGTTGCTCCAGCCGTGGTGCTCGATCCGGCACTGCGCTCGGGCGAGCATCGCGTCGGTGAGATCGACTCCGATGATCCGGCCGTCGGGGCCGATCGCCCGCTCGATCAGCGGGAAGTTCTGGCCGGTGCCGCAGGCGAGGTCGACGACGGTGCCGCCGCGGCAAAGCCAGAGTGCTTCAACGGCCCGGCGGCGCTGGGCCTCCAGGGGGTAGCCAGGAACGGGGTAGAGCCGGGAGACGAAGTTGTAGTGCTTGGCCTTCTTGCGGTAGGTCTCGATCAGGCGCTCCTGCCTGGCGTCGAGCTCGCTCATGGAGTGGACTCGACCGCGGCCTTGATCGCGACCATCTCGACATCCATCACACGTTGGATCCGGCCTTTGAGAGCACCCCTCGGAAGCGCGCGCATGATGTTCCTGAGGTCGACCTCGACCCACATCTCGGCCTCGGTCTGCCCACCCTCGATCGGTGCGAACTCCATTCCCCAGCGCGCCGTCGAGGTGCCCAGGGGTCCGGCGAACGCCAGGCTGCTGGGCGCCTCGACCGCGGTCACGTCCTGGGCCCGGTGGCGAGTGAACCCGAACATCAACTTCGCTCGCTGCTCCACCCGTGCGCCCGGCGCCAGCGGAGCCCCTCCAGCAACCCAGGCATTCTCGACGGTCGGCGCCCATTGCGGCCAGCGTCCCACGTCGCAGATGTAGTCCCACACCTCGGGGACGCCGCGGGCGATCGCCAGCCGGCTCTCGGATCTGATCGTCATCGCGTCGCCCTCATGACGTGGCGACGGGGCAGCCACTCCAGGAGCAGCACCAATCCACCGGGGAGGCTGGCGGCGAGCACCATGATTCCGTAGGCGACGGCGGTCGCTGCGCCAAGGCCGCGCCGAGCCCCGCCGCGGAGAACGCCCAGGCCGTGAGGCCCTCACGCGGCCCCCAGCCGCCGATGTTCGGCAGCACCATTGCCGTGATCGAGAGGAATGCCAGCGGCAGGAGTCGGGTGACAGGGGCGGTGACTCCTACGGCGCGGGCGGCGATCAGGAAGGTGAGCACATGGCCAAGGACGGCAATCGTCGTCGCGAGCACGACCGTCGCCAGCGCGCGCTTGTTCAGAATGCATCCGCGGATGTCTGCCACCGCCATGTCCCGCGCCCGCTCCCACCGGGAATGTCCGCGTCCCCATCCTGCACGGACGACGAGAACGACGACCAGGGCCGTCGCGGCCAGCGCGAGCGCGATGAACGGCATCGACGAGCGCAGCGGCGACGGCATCGTGAAGAGGACCGCGATCGTCAGCAACACCTGGACGACCTGCCCGGCGGTGCGCTCCCAGACGACGGCTCGCAGGGCATGGCCGAAGTCCCCCGCATCGCGACCGTGACGGACGCCGCGATGAACATCGCCGGCGACGCCGCCCGGAAGCGTGAGGTTAAGAAAGAGGCATCGGTAGTAGGCCGCGACGGCGTCGGCCAGTGACAGCCGCACGCCGAGGCCGTCGGCCACGGTCTTCCACCGCCAGGCGAAGCAGACGGTGGTGACGAGGAAGATGGCCGCCGCGGCCGCAAGTGCCCGGCCGTCGAGCGCGCCTGCGCCGTCGAGGAACGGGCCGCTGCCGAGACGCCAGATCACGGCTGCGAGCACGGCTGCCACGACCGCTGGACGAACCCACCGGAAAGTGCTCCTGGTGACCTTCGGGGACTTCGAGAGGATCATCCGCTCCTCCGAGCGTCGGATTGGTGTGGGTCCCTTCTCCCCTACCAGTTCCCACGACGCTGCCCGAACTTAATCCCTCACGCCCAGGCTACCATCGCCGTCGTGAAGCAGGACGAGCGTGTTCCCTTCGTGGACGCCCTTCAAGGGGCCCGGGTCGCGGCGTATGAGCCCGGCGAGTTCGTCGAACAAGAGAGCTTCATGGGCGCCGGAGAGATCCGGGCGCTGGCCCGTCAAGGGGGCATCGCCCCCGGCGTCTCGGTGCTCGACCTGTGCTGCGGCATCGGCGGCCCCGGCCGCTTCATCACCAAAGAACTGGGCTGCGACTACCTCGGTGTCGACTACAGCGCCGACGCCATCGACATCGCCCGTCGGCGCGCCGGCGACCTCCCATGTCGCTTCGAGGTCGCGCGGATCCCGCCGATTCCTCCCGGCCCATTCGACGTGGTGATCCTGCTCGAGACGCTGCTGGCGTTCCCCGACAAGGAGCCACTTCTTCAGGAGATCGCTCGCGCACTCCCTACCGGCGGCCGCTTCGCCTGCACCTTCGAAGCAGGCCTCCCCCTCACCGACGCGGAGCGATCCCAGATGCCCGACGCCGACACTGTCTGGCTCATCCCGACCGACGAGATGCTCGCCACCTTGGCCCGAGTCGGCCTGGTCGTCGACTGGCAGGAGGACCACACCGAGTCACACGCCGCCACCGCCGAATCGCTGACCGCAGCATTCGCCGCCGATGCCGACGCGATCGCTGCGGAGATCGGAGACCAGGCCCTGGAGGAGCTCCTCCGAGCCCACCAGCTCTGGACCGACTGGATGCGATCCGGCCGCGTCCGCAAGATCGCCCTGGTCGCCGAGAAGATCTAGCGCTTCAAAAGACGGAGCGTAGGATCAGCATCCCTCGACTCTTGACCAGGTGGTCCAGGTCGTCCGCGAGGCTCTCGACCCGTTCGCTCGCCTGCTCCTCGAAGCGATCGATCTCGACGAACTCCACGATCAGCACGTAGTCGGCCTCGTCGAGCGTCTGTCCAGGCAGGCGGAAAAGTCGGCCGAAAGCCTCAGTCCTTCTTGGGCAGTTCGCTCGATCTACGGGAAGGGGCAAAATCGCAGTCCTGCCCCGTTCCCGGAAGCGGCCGCGGCCATCCCGCCGGTTCAGCGTCTCCGAGCTTCTTTCAGTACGACCGTGCGGGCAATGACTCCAGTCCCGGCAACGTGGGCCTTCAGCCTGCCGGTCTCGACCGCGGCGCGGACCTGCGCCTCACCCTTGACACTGAGCTTGACCGGCACGGTCTTTGCCTTGGCGCCGGCGATCTTGAACGCGGCCTGGCCTATCTCTTGGCCTGCCCCCTGCGCGTCAGCGCGATCCCGACCGTCGACTTCGCGCGCGACGCTCAGCTTCACGACCCCCCGGCACCCCGCGCCGGCGGGGCAGCTCAGCTTCAGCAGCGCCTTGCCGTTCTTGACGAGGACGAGACCGCCGACCCTCGCGCGCGTCTTTGCGACAGGCCCCGATGCGGGACCTGCTCCCGCAGACCCCAGCGCGAGCCCGGCGGGAGCAGCGCCCGGGGTGATCGAGACCTGTCCCGTGGCGATCGAGAGGTTGCCGACGGCGTCGGCGGCGCTGAGGGTCACCGTGTAGTTGCCGGGGGCCGTGTAGGTGTGGCTGACGCCGGCGCCGCCGGTTTCGGCGCCGTCGCCGAAGTTCCAGCTGACCGGACCCAACGCCGACCAGACATCCAACGGCGAGACCGAGAAGGCGAGCGACTGGCCGACCGTTCCGGCGGCGGGGATCGAGAGTGAGCGCAGTTGCGGCCCGGTGGCGTCATAGGCGGCGGCCTGGACGATGTGTCCACCTTCGTAGCCTTCCCAGACCGCCAGCGCGTCGCCGGCCGGATCGACCGCGACCTGCGGGACGTGGGCGTCATGGCCGCCCGGGATGGCGACCGGCGCCTGCCAGCTTCCGCCGGACGGGCGGCTCGCCGCCTCGGCGTTGAGATCGGTTTCGTTTTCCCAGACGGCCACCGCGTCGCCGTCGGGGTCGACCGCGACCTGCGGTTCGATCGCGTCCTGGCCGGCGGCCGAGAGGTCGACCGGCGTCTGCCAGCTGCCGCCCGGGGGCGAGGTCGACGCCTGGACGATGTAATCGGCGCCGTCGTAGCGCTCCCAGACCGCCACCGCGTCGCCGGCCGGATCGACCGCGACCTGCGGTTCGAGGGCGTTCTGGGTGGCGGCCGAGAGGTCGACCGGCGTCTGCCAGCTGCCGCCCGCGGCCGAGGTCGCCGCCTGGACGATGTAATCGGCGCCGTCGTAGCGCTCCCAGACCGCGACCGCGTCGCCACCCGGGTCGACCGCGACCTGCGGTTCGAGGGCGTTCCGGGTGGCGGCCGAGAGGTCGACCGGCGCCTGCCAGCTGCCGCCCGCGGGCGAGGTCGACGCCTGGACGATGAAGTTGGTGCTGTCGGATCCCTTCCAGACCGCCACCGCGTCGCCGCCGGGGTCGACCGCGACCTGCGGTTCGGAGGCGTTCTGGCCGATGGTCGAGAGATCGACCGGCGCCTGCCAGCTGCCGCCCGCCGGCGAGGTCGCCGCCTGGACGATGTGATCGGTGCCGTCGTAGAGCTCCCAGACCGCCACCGCGTCGCCGCCGGGGTCGACCGCGACCTGCGGTCCGGAGGCGTTCTGGCCGATGGTCGAGATGTCGACCGGCGCCTGCCAATTGCCGCCCGCCGGGCGGCTCGCGGCCTCGACGGTGTAATCGGCGCCTTCGCGGCGCTTCCAGACCGCCACCGCGTCGCCGTCGGAGTCGACCGCGACCTGCGGTTCGGAGGCGTCGTGGCCTGACCCCGAGAGCTCGACCGGCGCCTGCCAGCTGCCGCCCGCCTGCCGGCTCGCCGCCTCGACGACTTCATCGGCGCCGACGTAGCCCTTCCAGACCGCCACCGCGTCGCCGCCGGAGTCGACCGCGACCTCCGGGGCGGTCCTGACGCTCACGCCGGCAGCCGTGAGGTCGACCGGCGCCACCCAGGCCGGCGCCGCCATGGCCGGCGTCGCGGGGAGTAGCAAGAGCACCAACATCAGGACCGCCCCCGACCACGCCAGGACGGTGCGGGCCTTACTCGGAACTCTCAGATGGTCGATGACTTTGATGGCGCCTTCTCCAACCCTGGTCGGTGTAACCGGTTCGCTAGGACCCGCGCAGGCTACGCCAACCCGCCGACGTCCTGAGACGGCCAAATCCCAGAACGACGAAACCCCGCTCTGAGCGGGGTTTCGGGGAAGCGGCTGAAGGGATTCGAACCCTCGACCTTCTGCATGGCAAGCAGACGCTCTAGCCAGCTGAGCTACAGCCGCAGATCGAAGACGGACAAGATACCGCCCCGTGGGGTTGAGGGGTCGTACGCCCGGCCGGCGGGATCTCGCGCCCGCGGTGGGGTTAGAAGGAGTCGACGACAAAGCAGGTCTGCGCGGTCGAGACGCTGATCGAGTCCTCGCCGCTCGCGGCCATCCGTTCGGCGGCGCGGCGCTCGATCTCGGAGGTCTCCTCGAAGAGCTTGAGGTGGGCGGCCAGCAGTTCGTCGAGGCCGTCCTGGTCGAGCGCCCGGATCGGCGTGCGGGTGATGTGGAAACGGCCGTCGTCGTCGAAGGTGCCGGCGCGGACGGCACTGGTGAAGTCGTCGATGATCGGCTGCATACCGTCGACCAAGGCTCCCTCTTTTTGATCCTGCTCGAGTTCGGTCCACGACTTGTTGTCGATCAAGTGCCTCTCGGTGGCCCGATAGAAGTGCTTGGTGCTGCCGCGCACCTGTTCGGTACTGACCAGCTCCAGGAACCCAAGTTCGACCAGGATCCGCGAGTGGTAACTCGCTTTGCTGAGGTCGACGCCAAGCGCGTTGGCGACTTCGACCGGGGCGATCGGACCGGTCTCGATGTAGTGGCGCAGCATCGCCCGCCGAATCGGGTGCGACATCGCTCGCAAGCGCGACTCGGACGCGCTCAGCTCCCCGACGTTCTCGACCGCGCTAGCTCTCATTTCCCGCTCCCGTTCCCGAACAGCATTTCCTGATCGCGCCACTCTAATCATTTATTCCGACGGTTCCCAAAGAAGGCTCCAATAAAGGTTTGGCGAAACCAAATGGTGTAACCGGGTCGCGCAAACTTCAGACAGGCAGGCGACCCGTCCTGGGATCGAAGGGAGGTGACTGATGAAGCTCAATTCGGATCGGCCGCAGATTCCCGCGTGCGGAATCATCAAGGGGGCCTAAGCCACCGCAGGCGGGCGGGCTCGACGCTGGGCCCGCCCGCCCTTCTCGCTCAGGCGAGGCTGTGACCGCCTTCGGACTGCAGCAGTTTTCCGCAGACCCGCAGGCCGAGATGAAGCGCGAGGCCGCGCACCGACAGTTCGGCTTTCGCCACCCTGCCGATCGTTCCCGGCAGCGCCTTGAGTTCGCTGCGATCCAACAGGTCGGCGATTTCACCTTCCAGATCGACCAGCGTTTCGACCTTCGCGATCAACTTCTTGAACTGATCTTCGAGCGCTTCGGGGGCGGCCAGGCGCTTGAACGATTCGATCTCGCCTTCGACGTTGGCGATGCCGTCGCGGATGAGCGCGGCGGCTTCGTGTCGGGCGCGCGCGGTCTTCAGGCCTTTGCCCGCCAGCCGCTCGAATTCCTCCAGCTTCGCGATGTTGGCTTCGCGGTTCGTCCGGCAGATCTCGTTGGCGTGGTTCGTCCATTCGGCCCGGTCGGGTCCGCCCGCGCCCCCGACCGTTTCGCCGCCCCCTCCCGAGTGCGGCTTGCCGCAGACCTTCGTCCCGAGTTCCCGCGCCAGAGCTTCCAGCCTCGTTGCGTTGGCGGCGACCTGGCCGATCACCGCTTCGAGTTCGTGGACGCTCCCCGTTTCCAGCGCTCCGGCGAGCTTCTCATCGAGCTGGGCGGTCCGTTCGAGCCCGCCGTCGACCCGGATCACCCGCGCTTCGTCCGCAGGCGCCGGCCGCAGCGCGCGGATCCCCTTGACCTCGGCTTCGACGCTCGGCACGGCGCCGCGGATCAGCTCGGCGGCTTCTTCGCGGACCTCCGCGTTCGTCAGCCCACCTTCCACCAGCCCCTCGAATTCGCTTTCGCGCGAGGCGTTCGCTTCGTGGTCGACGCTGCAGATCGCGTCGGCCTGCGAGACCCATTCGGTGTGGGACAGCCGCGCGTCCCCGCCTTCGCCGGTCGAGGAGCCCGAGCCGCCGCCGCATCCCGCCACCAGCACGGCGACCGCCAAGGCCCCGACCAGCGACGACACCAACCGCATCCGAATCTCCCCCACTCTCGCTTTTCCGATCAGGTTCGTAGTCCCGGCCGCGAAGCCTATGGACTCGACCGACCCCAGATGCGCGACGACCCCGAAGCGGCAGATTCGGGGTCGTCGTCCAGCGGCACCGGTGCCTTGCCACACCGATGCGGGGTTACGCCGGACGGCGGTTGGAGGCACGCCGAGCCGACTCGGGAAGATCCTCGCGAAGGTCCCGCGGCGAGGAGTTAAAACGCTGAGAAAGTCGGTGATCGGACTTCCCGATCGGGTCGCCGAGCGCCCCCTATCGCGCTAGCCTCAATCCCATCGGAGGTAATTGACCATGCTCTTTCGCCAGATCATTCATGAGGACCTCGGCTGCGCGTCCTACCTGGTCGCCGACCGCGAAAGCGGCGTCGCCGTCGTCATCGACCCGCAGTGGGACGTCGAGCCCTACCGCCGCCTCGCCCGCCTGCACGGCGTGCGGATTGGCCACGTCCTCGAGACTCACAACCACGCCGACCACGTCTCCGGCCACGGCCGGCTGGTGCGGCAGACCGGCGCCACCGTCCACGTCCACGAGCTCGCCGAGGCCGAGTACGAGCACGAGCCCTTCGCCGACGGCTGGACCCTGACGATCGGCGACCTCAGGGTCGAGGCGATCCACACCCCCGGCCACCGGCCCGAGCACACCTGCTTCCTGCTCGCCGACGCGGGCCGCGGCGGCGCTCCGTGGGCGCTGCTCTCCGGCGATTCGCTCTTCATCGGCGACGTCGCCCGCCCCGACCTGGCGATCGAGCCGCGCGAGGGCGCGTCCCAGATGTTCCACTCGCTGCACGACCGGCTGCTGGCGCTCGACGACGAAGTCGAGGTCTGGCCCGGCCACCTCGGCGGCTCGCTCTGCGGCGGCGCCGGGATCGACCTGAAGAGCTCCTCGACGATCGGCTTCGAGCGCGCCCACAACGCGGCGCTGGCGATCGCCG
>JAOPZF010000014.1 GCA_025964255.1 Solirubrobacterales bacterium
GCCTCGGCGTCCTGCTCGATCGCCTGCGGCGGATCATGCGCCGCAACGGCGACGGCAAGGTGCCGATGTACATCACCGAGCTCGGCTGGGGCTCGGACGATGGCCCGACCCGCTGGCAGCGCGGCTCCGAAGGGCAGGCCGACCAGCTCTCGCGCTCGCTCGAAATGCTCTCCGCCAACCGCACCCGCTGGAAGGTGAACGGCGTCTGGTGGTTCACCTGGACCGACGAAGGGGGGACCTGCCAGTTCTGCGGCTCGGCCGGGCTGCTCAACAAGCACTACGAAGCGAAGCCCTCCTGGTACCGCTTCATCGAATGGACCGGCGGCGAACCCGACGCTGTCCCGGAAGCGAGCGTCGTGCTCGAATAGTTTCGCGAGGGCGCCCGGTGGATAGGCTCCAAGGGACGCAACTACCGAGCTGAGGAGAACCCAGAATGGCTTTCGAGGTACCTGCTCTTCCCTACGCCTACGACGCTCTCGAGCCCCATATCGATGAGGCGACGATGCGCGTACACCACGACAAACACCACCAGGCCTACGTCGACAAAGCGAACGCCGCGCTCGAGGGCACCGATTGGGCCGGCCGTCCGGTCGAGGACGTGCTGACCAATCTGTCCAGCGTTCCCGGCGACAAGCAGGCCGCGGTCCGCAACAACGCCGGTGGCCACTACAACCACTCGCTGTTCTGGCGGATGATGGCCCCGAACGCCGGTGGCGACCCGACCGGTGAGATCGCCGGCGCGATCTCCGAGACCTTCGGCTCCTTCGACGCCTTCAAGGAGCAGTTCAAAGCCGCCGGCGTCGCCCGCTTCGGCTCCGGCTGGGCCTGGCTGGTCAAGGACTCCTCCGGCCTCGCGATCGTCTCGACCCCGAACCAGGACACGCCGCTGTCCGACGGCTCCGCGCCGCTGCTCGGCGCCGACGTCTGGGAGCACGCCTACTACCTGAAGTACCAGAACAAACGTCCCGACTACCTCGACGCCTTCTGGAACGTCGTCAACTGGGACTTCGTCAACGAGCTGTACGCGGCTGCTTAAGCGTCGCTTTCGCCCTGGGCCGGCACGTGAGACATCGCGTGCTCGCTCAGGGCGGTGATCGTCAGTGACGGGTTGACGCCGACGTTCGCGGGCACCGCCGAGCCGTCGCAGACGAGCATGTTCTCGTAGCCGAAGACGCGCTGGCGCGAGTCGACGACGCCGTCCTCGGGCGAGTGGCCGATCGTCGCGCCGCCGAGGATGTGGGCGGTGTTCGGCACGTTGAAGAGCGCCTCGGAGACGCTCGACTGGGCGATCCCGCCGGTCCGCTTCGCCAGCCACTCGGCCGCCTCGTTGGCGACCGGGATGAAGGTCGGATTGGGACGCTCCGGGTCCTGTTCGGTGGTCAGCCGCACGCCGCCGTTGGGCATCCGCTTCGGCCGCAGCGCGATCGCGTTGTCGAGCGTCTGCATTACGAGCACGATGATCGTCCGCTCCGACCATCCCTTCGGCCGCATCACGCGGAAGAACTTCCCCGGGTGGCGGACGATCTGGCCGAGCAGCTTCAGCGGCCGCGTCACTTTGGTCCCGTCGCCGACCAACAGCGTGTAGAGCGTCGACATCGAGTCGCCCGCCTTGCCGTAGGTGACGGTCTCGATGTGGGTGTGAGCGTCGGGGTAGATCGAGGAAGAGATCGCTACGCGTTTGGTGAGGTCTTCGGGGTAGTCCTCGGGGACGGTGACGGCGAGGATCATCTCGCTGTTGGTGCGTACGAGCTCACCGAGGCGGGCCGAGATCTTCGGAAGCGCGCCGTTCAGCCGGCAGCGCTGCATCAGCTTGTTGGTGCCCAGCGGACCCGCCGCGAAGACGACGCCACGGGCGGTGATCGTGCGCTTGCGGCGACCGGGGAGGAGGCCGGAGTGCTCGCTGGTGATCGCGTAGCCGTCGGAACCGTCGGCGGCGCCGAGCGGGCGCACCTCGGTCACGGTCCGTTCCGCGTCGATCCGCACGCCGCGCTTCTCCGCCAGCCAGAGGTAGTTCTTCACCAGCGTGTTCTTGGCGCCGTGCGGGCAGCCGACCATGCAGCGTCCGCAGGCGATGCAGCCGGTGCGGTCGGGGCCATCGCCGCCGAAGAAGGGGTCGGCGACGGTCTCGCCGGGCTCGCCGAAATAGACGCCGACGGGGGTCTTGCGGTAGGTCTGACCGACGCCGAGGTGCTCGCCGAGCTCCCGCAGCAGTTGGTCGGCCGGGTCGTCCGGCTCGACTTCGACGACGCCGAGCATCCGCTGCGCCTCCGCGTAATGCGGCGCCAGCGTCCGCTCCCAGTCCTCGAGGTCGGCCCACTGCGGGTCACGGAAGAATTCCGGCGGAGGGACGTAGAGCGTGTTGGCGTAGCCGAGGCTGCCGCCACCGACGCCGCAGCCGCTGACCACCGCGACGTCACGGAACTGGGTCAGCCGGAAGATCCCCTTGAGCCCCAGCCGCGGCGCCCAGAAATAACGCCGCACGTCCCAGGTCGACTTCGGAAAGTCCTCGTCGCGGAAGCGCTTGCCGCACTCGAGCACGTTGACCGAGTAGCCCTTCTCGGCAAGGCGCAGCGCGGAGACGGATCCCCCGAAACCGCTCCCCACCACAACCCAGTCGTAGTCAAACTGGCTCACCAGCCAGACCCTACAGGGGGCCCGGCCGGTGAGGTGCTCAATTCAGTGTCGGATCAACCCTCGCCCGGCTCGAGCGGCCGGAAATCGGAGGTTCGCGCCCCGCAGACCGGGCAGAACCAGTCTTTGGGGATGTCCTCGAACGCGGTGCCCGGCGGGATGCCCCCGTCCGGGTCGCCGATCGCCGGGTCGTAGATGAAGCCGCAGCTCTCGCAGATCCACAGCGTCGCTTCTTGGGTCGAGGCCTCCACCTTTTTCTACTTTCCTCTTTTGCTTTTCCTTATTTGGTGTCGAAGCTGACCGCAACCGGGTCGCGCTCGGATTTGTCTTCGATTTCGAAGTACTGGCGCGCGGTGAAGTTGCCCTGGTTGGCGATGATCGAGCCCGGGAACTGCTGGATGTCGGTGTTGTAGGACTGCACGTTGGAGTTGTAGATCCGTCGAGAGGCCTGGATTTCGTCCTCCAGCTCCGAGAGGTTCCGGCTCAGCTGCTGGAAGTTCTCGGTCGCTTTGAGGTTCGGGTAGTTCTCGGCGACGGCGCGCAGATCGGTCAGCGCTCCGGTCAGCTTGGTCTCGGCGGTGGCGGTGTCCTGGACGCTGGTCGCGGCCATCGAATCGGCGCGGGCCTGGGTGACTTTTTCGAAGACCTGGCTCTCGTGCGAGGCATAGCCTTTGACGGTCTCGACCAGGTTGGGAACGAGGTCGTGGCGGCGCTTCTACTGGACGTCGATGCCGCTCCAGGACTCGTCGACGCGGTTGCGGGAAGAAATGATGCCATTGCGCTTCGCGATGTAATAGAAGACCGCGAGCAGGATCAGAACTACGACGACGATGATGACGATGACCATTGACTCTCCCTGAGGGTTCGATCGGTTAAGGGACACGATACGCCGATCGGCGGCGCGACGGACGGGTCTACGGCAGCCGGTGCGCCGCCGCTCCCACACTAGGATCCACGGATGGGCGCCAAGCAGGAAGCGCAGGACTGGACCGACACCGTGCGCCGCTACGGCGAGCGGCACCAAGTCACCTACGAGCCGGTCGGCGGGATCAACCCGAAAGACGCTCCGGTGGCGCTCTGCGTCGGCGGCGTGAACCGACTGACCGGGCAGCTGGTCGAAGGTTTCTGGGGCTCCTCCTGCGACGCCGACGAACGCGAGATGGGCGGCTTCTTCGACAAGGCGGTGCTGCCGACGGCGCTGATCGCCAAGGCCCACATGCCCGACCTGGCGCAGGTCGTCCCGGCCTTCAACGTCGAGTCGATCGAGGGGGCCGAGGCGGTCCAGCAGCGCTTCTCTCGCAAGGTCGAATTCGAGTCGCTCGACTTCAACAAGCGCTTCTGGACGACGGTGCCGAAGGACTTCGACCCGATCGCCCTGCGCGAGCTCTTCGGCCCCGGCTTCCTTGCCTGGGTGACGACGATGAGCGGCAAGGTCGACTTCGGCGTCAACGACCGCCAGCTGTGGTTCAACTGGCACCTGAAGGAGCGCTCCGAGGAAGAACTGAAACTGGCGCTGAAAAACGCCGGGCAGCTGTTCAAACGGCTGCAGTCGGAGATGGACGAGAGCGGCATCCACATTTACCCGCCGGGGCCGTGGCACGCCGGCCTGGCGCCGTTTCCCGACGCGCCCGCGATCGACTCGTCGCCTCTCGTCCCTAGTTAGGGGATCCGCGGGGACTTGATGTTCTCGCGGAGCTCGCGCAGCGGTTCGGACTCGCCGATCCCGGGGACGACGAAGCGCGCGTCCTCGCCCTCGCCTTCGAGGACCGGCATCAGCGGCTCGGGTGAGTTACCGCGGTAGGCGGTGAGGGCGGCCTCGGAGGTCGGGTGCTGGGCGAGCCAGCCGATCTGCGTGCGGGTCGGAAAGGCGAACGCCATCTCGCCCCGCTCCTCGGCGGCGAGCGCCGCGGCGGGCTCGAACCAGCCGGCCTCGGTGATCTCGGCCTCGTCCACCTTCGGCGGTGAGTGGGCAGGCGCGAGGGCGAGGAAGAACCAGGCGTCGAAGCGGCGTGAGACCACCTCGGGGGTGATCCAGCGGGTGAAGGGGACCAGCTCCTCGTCGGCCGGCAGCTCGATCCCGGCCTCCTCTTGCAGCTCGCGGCGGGCGCAGGCCCGGTAGCCCTCGGGGCCGTCCCCATCGACGGGGTCGACCGAGCCGCCGGCGAAGACCCAGAGGCCGGGCATGAAGGCGGCCGCTTCGCTGCGCTTCAGCAAGAGGACCTCGAGGGCCCGCTGGGAGTGCTTGCCGCCGCGGCGCAGGAGGACGATCGAGGCGGCGGGACGGGGCGTCGCGGGCGGGCCGTCGTGTCTCGCCTCTGCCGATCCCTGTCGCCGCTCCATCGGCACACCCTACGCGCTGCTCCGGCACGCCCTCAACTGGCGGGAGCGACGGCTGCTCAGCTCAGGGCGCGCTCGCGGAGGCGGCGGACGCGAAAGCGGTTCAGCGACCAGAGGAGCAGCGTGATCAGCGCAATCGGGGCGAGGATCGCGAGCGCGATCAGGAGCACCCCGGCGGCGACGGTGAGGATGTGGCCGGCGTCGTGGAGGGCATCGCCGACGCTCCAGCCACTGTCGTCCTTGCTCGGCGGGACGACTCCGGCACCGTGATTGGTGACGATCCGGAGGGACACTTCCGACATCGAGGCGCGCTTGTGGAGGTGTTCGAGCGAGGCGCGGATCGCGGCGTGATGGCGGCGCTCTTCGCGCAGCCGCGCTTCGACCGATTCCCGTTCGGCTTCCGTTTCGACGCTGCCGAGCTCCTTCAACAGTCCTTCGATCGAGGCGTTCGAGTCGCGCAGTTCTTCGGTCACACCGATGGTCGGCGCGGTGATGTCGTTGGTCGCGTCGTGGCGCGAGCGCACTTCGGCGATCTTCGAGAATTCGGCGAGCGCGTCGTCGAGCTTGCGGCTCGGGATCAGCAGCGAGAACGATGCCCCGGTCGGCCCGGCCCTGCCGCTTTCGACCGAGGAGTTGAGGACGACCCCCTTCGCCGCGTGCACCGCCGAGTAGACCTTCGATGCCGCCCCCGCGACTTCGCCCGGCTTGGTCCCGAGGACGATCGACGCCGACCGTTCGATGTCCCGGTGGCCGCGGGCGGGACCCGACTCCGCCTTCTCTCCGTTGGCAAACCCGTTGATCGCGGGTTCTTCTTCGACCGCGGACTCTTCGGATTCCTCGGCGCCTTCTTCCCTCAGTTCCACGCCGCCGTGGACGGCGGTGCCCGACTTCGCCTTCGCGGATTTGAGCGATTCCGTCGATTCGGTTTCGAATTGCGGCAGTTCACCGCCCTCGGCCTTCACGTGAGCCTGGGGGGTGGCGGCCGCGCCGCCGTTCCTGGGCACTTCGCCGCCGTGCACCCCGCTTTCGGCTTCCATCGCGCCGCCCGCTTCTTCGCCGCCCGCTTCGGCCAACTCGGTTTCCACCGCGCCGCCGGAACTTTCGCTGGAGGTCGCGGCGCTGGTCATCACGTCGTTGCCCGGGCCGCCGTTACTGCTGACCGCGACGACGACGCCCGCCACGGCGAGCACCGTGATCGCGAGGCCGACCGCCGGGACCATCCACTGGCGCGCGGATTTGGCCCGGAGGTCGCGCAGGTGGTCGGCGAGCTTTGCGAACGGCCCCGCGCTCGTGCGGGGATCGCGGCGGGGGAAACCCGCCGCGGCGCGCTCGTCGAGCTCGGCCGCGAACTCCGGCCGCGGGGTCGGGCGCAGCTCCCGCAGCTCGGCGAGGAGGGTGTCGTCGTCAAATCTGTCCATCGAGGGCCTCTCTCAACTTGGTCACGGCGCGATGAAGGCGGGTGCCGGCGTTCGACTCACTGATGTCGAGGACCGAGGCGATCTCGGCGTTGTCGAGGCCGGCGAAGAACTTGAGCGCGATCAGCTCCCGCTCGCGGGGCGCCATCTGGGCGAGGCCGGCGCGGAGGGCGAGCCGCTGCTCGGACTGCTCGGCGCTGGCGTCGACCGCGGTGGCGCCGACGTCCTCCGGCTCGGCCGCCATCTCGGCCTGCCTGCCGCGTCGCCGCAGCTCGTCGAGCGCCGCGTTGCGGGCGATGCCGAAGAGCCAGGCCCGCGGTTCGCCCTTGGTCGGGTCGAAGCGCCCGCGCTTGCGGTAGGCGCGCTCGAACGCGGTCGCGGTCACTTCCTCGGCCGCCGGCCCGTCGTGGAGAAGGCTGGCGACGTAGGCGTAGACGTCGTCGCGGCTCGAGCGGTAGAGCCGGTCGAAGGCCAGATCGGCCTCCACCGGTGCTTCTCTCGCCTCTGCGACCGCGGTCTGACTCACGCCCCTACTACGGGGCCACCACCGATCCATCACAGATGGATCTTGGCGAGTATCTAGGCGGCGGTGGGGAGGGACGCGAGGGCTGCGGTGATCGACTCGACGCAGATGTCGAGCAGGTCGGTCAGCTCGGCCTCGCTGATCGCCAGCGGTGGCATCAGCACGATGACCTCGGAGAGGGGACGGATCATCGCCCCGCGCTCGCGTGCCTCGCGGGTCACCCGGTGGCCGAGCCGCAGTTCGGGGTCGTGCTCCCCGAGGTCGATGCCGACCATCACCCCGCGCGACCGAACCTCGGTCACGCTCGGCATCTCGGCGATCTCGGCCAGCCGTCGGTCGAGCAGCTCGATCTTCGGCTGCAGCGCCTCGATCGTCCGCTCATCCCTGAAGATGTCGAGGTTCGCCAGCGCCACCGCGCAGGCGATCGGGTTGCCGGTGTAGGTGTGGCCGTGGAAGAAGGTTTTGCCCTCCGCGGGCGCGCCGAGGAACCCCTCGTAGACCGCCTCGGTCGTCAGCGTCGCCGCCAGCGGCAGGTAGCCGCCGGTGATCCCCTTGGCGAGGCACATGAAGTCGGGGGAGACGCCTTCGCGTTCGACCGCGAACATCGTCCCGGTGCGGCCGAAGCCGGTCGCCACCTCGTCGCAGATCAGCAGCACGCCGTGCTGGTCGCAGAGCTCGCGGACCGCCCGCAGGTAGCCCTCGGGGTGGACGATCATGCCGCCCGCGCCCTGGACGAGCGGCTCCATGATCACCGCGGCGACTTCGCCCTCGTGCGCGCTCAGCAGCTGCTCCATCTGCGCCGCGTCGCCGGGCTCCGCCGCCAGGGTCTCGAAGAGGAGCGGTTTGTAGGTCGCGTGGAAGAGGTCGATGCCGCCGACCGAGACCGAACCGATCGTGTCGCCGTGGTAGGCCTCGCGCATGCGGACGAAGCGGGTCCGCGCCGTGTCGCCGCGCTGCTGGTGGTACTGGAAGGCCATCTTCAGCGCGATCTCGGCGGCGGTCGAGCCGGAGTCCGAGTAGAAGACACGCCGCAGCCCCTCGGGGGCGATCTCGATCAGCCGCGCCGCCAGTTCGGTCGCGCCGGGGTGGGACAGCCCCAGCATCGTCGAGTGGGCGACCTTGTCGAACTGGAATTTGGCGGCCGCGTCGAGGACGGGGTGGTGATGGCCGTGGACGTTGCACCAGAGCGAGGAGGTGCCGTCGAGGTAGCGGTTGCCGTCGACGTCGTAGAGGTAGACGCCCTCGCCGCGCTCGATCATCAGCGGCGTCTCCTCGCTCCAGCCCTGCTGCTGGGTGAAGGGGTGCCAGACGAACTGCTGGTCGAGGTCGTTGAGGTGGGCGGCGTCGGTCATCGCTTCAACCCTAATCGGACGCTCCCGTCCCCGATCCCTACCAGGGCCGCAACCATTGCACTTGCGGAAAGGTTGCGCCCGTGCAACAATTACGTCCATGCAAGCAAGCGATGCCAAGACGATCGAGCGCACCCAGAGTGCTGATGCAGGTGCGGACGTCGGGCCCGAGGCCCGCGATACCGCCGCCCGGATCTGCGCCCTGATGCGCCACGTCTTCCTCTACGACCGCGGCAATCAGCTGCGGGTGGTGGAGGAGAGCGGTCTCAGCTCGACCCAGTGCAAGGCGCTGCTCGAGCTGGGCGGCCTCGGCAACTGCCCTTCGACCTGGCAGGTCACCGACCTGGCCGAGCTTTTCGGCTCGTCGCTGCCGGCGATGAGCCGCGCCGTCGACGGCCTGGTCAAGAAGGGGCTGGCGACGCGAGTGGAGGACCCGACCGACCGTCGTGTGCGCCTGGTGCGGATAACCGCCGACGGCCGCGAATTGGTCGAGACCCTGACGACGGTGAAGCGGAACGGCCTCGAGGCCTTCGCCGCGACCCTCACCGCCACTCAACGCCGCAAGCTCGACGCAGCCGTCGAGGCCCTGATGGACCGCGAGGACATCGCCAAGACTTACGAGCACTTGAAGGAGGCTTAATGTCCTACTCCGATGTTGATTCTTTTGCCCCCCTCGGAGGGGAAGACCGCTCCGAAGACGGGGCAGCCCGTCGATCTAAACAAGCTCGCCTACGCCGACGCGCTGACGCCGTCGAGGCAGAAGTTGCTTGGGGCGCTCGCCGCGCTCGCGGAGCTGCCAGTCGAGCGGGCGGTCTCGATGCTCGCGGTATCGGCGGGCCAGGCGGGCGAGGTCGCCGTTGATTCGGCGCTGAGCTCCGCCCCGGCGGGCCCGGCGGCCGCCGTCTACACGGGCGTCTTGTACGACCGTCTGCGGCTGCCGGACCTGCCCAAGCGGGCGCAGGGGCGAGTGTTGATCGCCTCGGCGCTCTGGGGAGTGCTGAGGCCGGGGGACGAGATCCCCTACTACCGGTTCTCGGCGAAAGCCAAGCTGGACGGGATCGGCGGCCTCGCCGCCTTCTGGCGCCCGGCGCTCGCCGAAGCGCTCCCCGACAAAGCGGGAACCCTAGTCGTCGACATGCGCTCCGGCGCCTACTCGGCGGCCTGGAAGCCGAAGCGGGCGACGCTCCTCCACGTGCGCGCGTTCAGCGAGGTGAAGGGGAAGCGCAAACCGGTGAGCCACATGGCGAAGGCGACACGCGGCGAAGTCGCCCGAGCGCTGCTTGAGGCGAAGAAAGCCCCCGAGTCCCCCGAGACCGCCGCTTCCATCACCGAGGCGGCGGGCTTCAACGTCGAGCTGACCCCCGACTTCCTCGACGTGATCGTCAAAGACTAATCCGGAGCTCGGGCCAGCTCTCCAGGTCGGTCAGGTCCAGCGGGGGGAGGGTGATGACGGGGACGCCGCTCAGGTTGGCGATCGTCTCGCGGTTGTCGGTCTCGATCGGGGTCGGCTCGGGCGGCCAAGGGTTGAGGACGACCGCGGCGACCTTGAGGCCGACCGAGCGGGCCGACTCGACCGTGAGGAGGGTGTGGTTGATCGAGCCGAGGCCGGGCGGGGAGACGACCACCAGCGGGTAGCCGAGCTCGACCGCGCAGGCGCGCATCGTCCAGGTGGGGGAGAGGGGGACGAGCAGGCCGCCGGCGCCCTCGCAGACGATCGCATCGAAGCCGGCCGCCGCGGCGCGGGCCGCCCTCATGACCCGGTCGGGGTCGATCTCGACGCCCGCCAGCCCCGCCGCCAGGTGCGGCGACATCGGCGGGTCGAAGCGGTAGGGGGCGATCTCATCGTCGCTCTGGGACGAGCGCGCCGCCACCCGCAGGATCGCGTGGTCGGGCAGGTCGACGATCGACTCGGCGTCCTTCGCCGCGGCTTCGTCGTACTCCGGGAATTCGTCCATGCCGGTCAGCGCCGGCTTGAAGACCGCGACACTGCGGCCGTCGTTCGCGAGCGTCCGAGCGAGCGCCGCGGCGACGATCGTCTTGCCGATCTCGGTGCCCGTCCCGGTGACGAAGATGCCGGGCGCGGGTCGCTGCTGCTCGATGGCGGCCTCTTCACCGATCTCGACTTTCAGCGGCGCCAGGTTCCACTGTCCGCGGGTGATCCCCATCAGCCGGCCAGGGTGGGGGCCTTGAGCAGGCCGATCTCGCGAGCCGCGGCGCCGACCTCGCGCGCCGCCCGGCGGAGGTCCTCGGGGTCGTGCGTTGCCATCACCGTGAAGCGCAGTCGCGAGGAGCCCTCGGGCACGGTCGGCGGCCGGATCCCCTGGGCGAAGACGCCGCGTTCGAGCGCCCGCTCGCAGAGGGCCATCGTCGGCTCCGCCTCGCCGATCTCGATCGGCACGATCTGGGTGGTCGAGTCACCCATGCGGAATCCCTCCGCCGCCAGGCCCTCGCGCAGCACCAGCGCGTTCGCCATCAGCCGGTCGACCCGCTCCGGCTCGGCTTCGAGGATGCTGAGGGCCGCGAGCGCGGCGCCGACGATCGGCGGCGCCGGGGCGGTCGAGAAGACGAACGGCCGCGCCCGGTTGACGAGGAAGTCGACCGTCTCCTCGTTGGCGCAGACGTAGGCGCCGTAGGAGCCGAGCGACTTGCCCATCGTCCCCATCACGATGTCGACCTCGCCGCTGAGGCCCGCCGCGGAGACCGAGCCGCGGCCGCCCGGGCCGAGCGCCCCGGTCGCGTGCGCCTCGTCGACCATCAGCCGCGCCCCGTAACGGTGCGCCAGCTCGAGCAGCTCCGGCAGCGGCGCGACGTCGCCGTCCATCGAGAAGATCCCGTCGGTGACGATCAGCGCCGGGGTGCCGGGGGCGCTCCGCAGCAGCGACTCGAGGTGGTCGACGTCGTTGTGGCGGTAGACGAGGGTCTCGGCCCGCGAGAGCCGGCAGCCGTCGATGATCGAGGCATGGTTCAGCTCGTCGGAGAAGACGACCTCGCCGGGGCCCGCGAGCGCCGCGATCGTCCCCGTGTTCGCCAGGTAGCCGGAGCCGAAGAGGAGGGCGCGGTCGTAGCCCTTGAAGGCGGCGAGGGCGGCCTCGAGCTCCCGGTGCGGCTGCATCGTGCCGCTGATCAGCCGCGAGGCGCCCGCCCCGGCGCCCCAGCGCAGCGCTGCCTCGGCGGCGGCCTCGCGGACGCGGCGGTCGGCGGCGAGGCCGAGGTAGTCGTTCGAGCAGAGCAGCAGGACCTCGCGGCCGGAGAGGGTGACGCGCGGGCCCTGAGGCCCCTCGATCAGACGCAGCCGCCGGTAGAGGCCGCGCTCGCGCAGCTCCTCCAGCCGGGCGGCGACGTCGGTCACGACCGCGACCTCAGGCCGCGGTCGGGTACGACGGGGTGCGTTCGCCCTTCTTGACGACCCGCAGCTGCGTCGAGGGATCCCACATCGGCGCCTCTTCCTGGCGGTCGATCAGCGTCTCCATCGGCGTCGCCGGGCTCTCGCCCTCGAGCCAGCCCGAGCGGTTGTCGGGACGGGGGTTCGCGCCGTTGTCGTCCTGGCGCGCCACGTTCAGCCCCAGCTCCTCGAACATCGCCCGGTCCTCGGCCGGCTCGGCGCCGAGCGTGGTGAGGAAGTTCCCCATCATCACGCCGTTCAGGCCGGCCTTGACCGCCATCTGGTGGAGCTCGCCAAGGTTCTCGACCCGGCCGCCGCAGAGGCGGAAGAGCGCCCCCGGGATGACCAGCCGGAAGATCGCGATCCACTTGACCACGTCGATCGGCTCCATCACCTCACGGTCGCCGAATTTGGTGCCCTCCTTGGGGATCAGGAGGTTGATCGGCACCGAGGTCGGGTTGATGTCGGCGAGCTCGAAGGCCATCTCGACCCGCTGCTCCTCGGTCTCGCCGAGGTTGAGGATGCCGCCGACGCAGGTCTCAAGGCCCGCCTCCTTGACCGCCTGGATGGTGCGCAGGCGTCCCTCGTAGCGGACCGTGGTCGAGACCTCGGGGTAATAGGACTCGGCCGACTCGACGTTGTGGTGGACCCGCTGGATCCCGGCGCCCTTGAGGGCCTTGGCCCGCTCCGCCGACATGTGGCCGATCGAGGCGCAGCGCTTCAGGTTCGTCTTCTCGGCGACCAGTTCGGCGCCTTCGAGGATTTTCTGGAAGTCTTTTTTGGAGAGCCCCTGGCCCTGGGTGACCATGCAGAAGCGGTGCGCTCCGGCGGCCTCGGCGGCTTTCGCGTGTTCGAGGATCTGCTCCGGCTCCATCATCGCGTGCATCACCGTGTCGGCGTCGGCGTAGCGCGACTGGGCGCAGAAGCCGCAGTCCTCGGCGCAGCCGCCGGACTTCGCGTTGACCAGCGAGCACATGTCGGTGGAGTCGCCGAAGGTCTCGACCCGGGACGCCCAGGCGCGCTCGACGAGTGCCTCGATCTCGGCCTGATCGGTGAGTTCGCCGAGGGCGAGGGCTTCTGCGGGGGTGATCAAAGATTCCATGGCGTTCCTTTCGGGAGTCCGACCAGATCAAGGCTACGACGCGGGGAGGATCCGTGCTGCCTGGTTACCATCGGCGCATGGAGAGAGCGACAGTGCGCCGGCGGCGGCTTGCGCTGGCGACTTTGGCTCTGCTGGCCGCCGTGGGCTTCGCCGGGGGCGCGGTCGTCGGCGGCGGCTCGGGCGGCTCTGGAACTGGCGGTTCGGGGAGTGACCGATCGGGGGGATCGCCGAGTTCGACCGGTGGCTCGACCGGAGCAGAAGAAAAGCAGCCGACGCTCGCCGAGCGGCTGACGCCGTCGCAGCTGGCCGGGGAGCGGATCGTGGTCAGCATCGACGGGACCGGGGTGACGAATGAACTGCGCCACGCGATCCACGCAGGGAAGGTCGCCGGGGTCGTCCTCTTCGAAGCCGACTTCCCCAGCCGCGCCGCGGGCCGCGAACTGATCGACGCGGTCCAGTCGATCCAGCGCCCGAAGCTTCTCCGTGGGTTGCCGCTCTTGGTGATGACCGACCAGGAGGGCGGCCAGGTGAAGCGGGTCGACGGCGCGCCGGAGGCCCCGGCGGCGACGATGGGCGCGGAAGGGCCGAGCTACTCGCGCCGCCAGGGCCTCGCGACCGCGGCCAACCTGAAGTCGCTCGGGGTGGACGTCGACCTCGCCCCGGTCCTCGACGTCGGCCGCCCCGGCGGCGTCATCGCCGACACCGAACGCTCATTCGGCGAAACGCCGGCGGCCGTGGCGCGCACCGCGATCCCCTTCGGCCGCGGCCTCGAAGCAGGGGGCGTCGCCGCGACCGCCAAGCACTTCCCCGGCCTCGGCAAGGCGACCGAAAACACCGACTTCGAAGCCCAGCGGTTGGCACTCTCCAAAGCGCAACTGCGCGCAATCGATGAGGCGCCCTACGCCTCCTTCGTCGCCGCGGGCGGCAAGCTGGTGATGCTCTCGACCGCGACCTACCCGGCCTTCTCGAATCGCCCCGCCGCCTTCACCAGGCGGATCGCCACCGGCGAGCTGCGCGGCCGGCTCGGCTTCCGCGGCGTGACGATCACCGACAGCCTCGGCGGTGCCGCTGTCGCCGAGTTCGGCGGCCAGCGAGAAGCCGCGGTCGACGGCGCCGCCGCGGGCGACGACCTCCTCCTCTTCGACGACCTGCCCAGCGCCCTCGCCGGCCACGAGGCTCTCGTCAAGCAACTGCACAAAGGCGCGTTGGCGCGTGCCCCCTTCCTCGCCGCCGCCGGCCGCGTCCTGGCCCTGCGCCGCGGCTGACTCGTTAGAAGCTGGCGCCCGGAGGCGAAAGGGACGCGGCCGTCTCGGCCACGGCCCGGGCAAGCTGTGCCGTGGCCGAGACGACCGGGAGTGCGGGAGAGGTCACGAAGACGGGTGGAACGTCACGGTTCCTCCCGTATCTACGCGCCTCTTGCGCGTATCCCACAACGCCTCCAGGTTGATGGGCCGAAAACTCCTCTATATCTGGAGTTTTCGGCCCATCAACATTCCGGGCGCACGGGAGGGTGACGAAGGTGCCGAGGCTGTGGACTTTCCGGCGAAACCCTCACGTCCCGGGACGCATCTCGGACGGCCGCAGCGGCCGCCGCTCCGCAACTAGCGCCGGCCGCTGGGGGCGGTGACGCGGATCGCGTCGGGGTGGAAGACGCGGAAGCTGTCGCCGCCGGCGTCCTTTGCCGCGTACATCGCGGTGTCGGCCTCTGAGAGCAGCATCGCGTAGCTCATCCCCTGGTCGATGCCGAAGTTGGCAACCCCGACGCTGCAGGTGATCGGCTTGATCTCGCCGTCGTCGGACTCGTGCTCGCGGATCGCCGCGACGATCGCCTCGGCGACCACGTTGGCCTCGTCGGGTCGGCAGCTCGGCAGCGCAATCGCGAACTCGTCGCCGCCCAGCCGTCCGAGGATGTCGCCCTCGCGGGTCCGCTTCTGCAGAACTCCCGCGACCTCCTGGATCAGCCTGTCGCCGGCCGGGTGCCCGTAGGAGTCGTTGACCTTCTTGAAGCGGTCGAGGTCGAGCATCAGCAGCGCGCCGGTGGTCCCGTCGCGGCCCGAGCGCGCCATCGCCGCCCGCACCTCCTCCTCGAAGCGCCGCCTGGTCCGCAGCCCGCTGAGCGAGTCTTCGTCGGCCTCGCGCTGCAGCACCCGCATCCGCTCCTCGCGGCTCCAGACCCAGATCAGCGAGCCGAGCACCGCCGCCAGCGCCAGCCCCGCGGCGCCGAAGAGGATCGGCAGGCTGCCGTCGGGCCGGTTCGGGTCGCGGACGACGAGGATCCAGGTGTGGTCGGCGATCTGGAACCGCGCCGCGGCGGCGTCTTCGAGCGTTCCCTCGGGGCCGATCACGGTCTGGTTGGCGACGTCGAGCTGGGTGACGACGTCGCCCGGCAGCGAGGTGACCGCGGCGGCGGCGAGGTCGCTGAGCAGGAAGCTGCCGCCGGCCCAGCCGATCAGCGCTCGGCGGCGCTCGGCGGCGGTCGCGGTCGGCGCCCCGTCGCGGTAGACGGCGCGGAAGACGTTGATCCCCTGGCCGCCGATCAACAGCGTGATCACCGGCGTCGCGGTCGCCTTGCCGTCTTCGGCGGCCCGCTTCAGGTAGGGCGCCCGTTCCGGATCGGCGGCGAGGTTGAAGCCCAGCGCCTGGGCGGCAAATTTTTCGTGCTTGGAGGCGCGGTAGGTGAGCGGGTAGTACACCGACGCGGGTGCCGCTTTGACGACTTTCCCGGCGGCGTCCTTTTCGACGATCGGGAAGCCGTGTTCGCGTTCGTACTGCGCCCGTTCGTCGGCATGGACGACGTCGATGAAGGCCGCCGCGTGGAGGACTTCTTCCTTCACCAGGGACTGCGCGACGACGGCGAACTGGTGCTTGGTGATGTGTTGGTTGGCCTTGATGAAGGAGGCCGCGGCGGCGAGCTCGCCGACCGAGAGCGCTCCCACCGACTGAGCTTGGCGCGCCGCCCGCGAAGCCTCTTCGCGCTGGCGGGTGTGGAATTCGCCGTTGTCGTGGTCGTAGACGAGGATCGAGCCCACGACGGCGCCCGCCCCGACGACCACCGCGGCGACCAGCCCGATCCAGAGACGAAGACGCATGCGCCTATCTTCGGCAATGCGGGCGCGGACATTCGCCTTGGGTGGAGGATTGCTGCGCAAATTGAGTAGGCGAACGGGGCGATTAGTCGGGGATCGCGTGCAGCGACTCCCACAGATAGAGCATCGCGAGAGTGCGGTTCGGCCGCCACGCCTGCGAGCGCTCCTCGACCTCGGTCGGCGTCGGCATCTTCCCGAGGCCGTACTCGACCATGATCGCCTTGCGGATCCCGAGGTCGCCGCCGGAGATCACGTCGGGGCGGCCGAGGTGGAAGGCGAGGAAGATCTCCGCCGTCCAGCGGCCGAGCCCGCGCACCGCCGTGATCTCGGCGATCGCGTCCTCGTCGGGCAGCGTCGCGATCCGGTCGAGATCCAGCTCGCCTTCCTCGATGTGGATGGCGAGGTCGCGGATGTATTCGACCTTGCGCCCGGAGAGCCCGGCACTGCGCAGTTCCTCTTCGCTCACCGCCAAGAGCTGGGCCGGGGAGGGGGTGCGGCCACCGAAGAGGTCGAGCACCCGCAGGTAGATTGCCCGGGCCGCTTTGGTCGAGACCTGCTGGCCGACGATCGAGCGCAGCAGCGCCCCATACGCGTCGGGCGGTCGTTCCTCTTTGCGGCGGCGCAGGCGGGTGGCGAGGTCGAGCGGGCCGATCCGCTCGATCAGGTCGGCCATCACCGGGTCGGCCGCGGCGAGCTCTTCGCGGCGTGCTTTGCTGCTTTTGCGGGGCACGTTTAGCGGCCTGTCCAGACCGGGCGGCGCTTCTCGGCGAAGGCGCGGATGCCCTCGCGGAAGTCGGCGGAGCCGAAGCAGGAGCGGCGCAGCTCGACCAGCTCCTCCTCCTGCTCGTCGCTCAGCACCGGATTGGCGGCGAGCACGTCGATCACCCGCTTGTTGCCGCGGGTCGAGAGCGGCGCCGCGGCGGCGATCGTCGCGGCCAGCTCGACCCCCGCCGCCTCGATCTCGACGTCCTCGACCACCTCGTTGACGAGCCCGATCGCCTCGGCGCGTGTGGCGTCGAGGTTGCGGCCGGTGAAGAACATCTCGCGGGTGCGCGGCAGGCCGATCGTCTCGAGGAAGCGGCGCAGCCCGGTGTGGCCGTAGATCAGGCCCAGTTTGGCGGGCGGCATGCCGAGCTTGGCGCCGGCGGCGGCGATCCGCAGGTCGCAGCTGACCGCCAGCTCGAGCCCGCCGCCGAGGCAGAGCCCGTTGATCGCGGCGACGGTCGGCCAGGGGTGGGCGACGATCGCCTCCATCGCCGCCTGGAAGGGGTGGGCGACGAGCGCCTCGGTCTCGTCCTCGAAGGCGTCCTCGGTGAAGCCGGCGATGTCGTAGCCGGCGGAGAAGAGCGGCGGTGTGCCGGTGATCAGGACACAGCGGGTGGCGATGCCGTCGTCGAGGCGGGGGAGGGTCTGGGCGATCGCGCCGAGGATCTCGTGGTCGAGCGCGTTGCGGCGCTCGGGGTTGGCGATCCGCAGCCGTGCCACCGCCTCGGCGGGAAAGTCGAGGAGGAGCTTGCCGCCCGCCAGGGTCTCCACAGGAGACCTACTCGAGGACGATGAGGACGTCGCCTTCGCTGACGGCTTGTCCCTCTTCGCAGCGGATCTCTTTCACCGTGCCGTCATCTTCGGACTCGACCGGGATCTCCATCTTCATCGACTCGAGGATGACGACGGTGTCGCCCTCCTTGATCGAGTCCCCGACGGCGACCTCGACTTTCCAGATGTTGCCGGTGATATGTGCCTCGATGTTCGGCATCGGCGAGGACAATAGCCGCCGTCGCCGTGAATATGGGCGTGGATGGGAACGGACCTGCAAACTTCCTCGGCCGGCCCGCCGCTCGGTGGGGAGCGGTTGGCCGTGGTCGTCGCCGCGCACGAAGAGGCCGACCGGATCGAGGCGACGGTGAGGGCACTGCGGGGCGCCTTCCCCGGGGCGGCGATCTGGGTCGGCGACGACGCCTCGCGCGACGGCACCGCCGAGCGGGCGATGCAGGCGGGCGCGCAGGTGGTGCGGCGGGGACGGTCCCACGGCAAGGGCGGCAACGTGACCGCGGCCTGCGAGGCGGCGCTGAGCGCGGAGCCGTCGCCGCGCCTGGTGCTGCTCTGCGATGGCGACCTGGGGGAGAGCGCCGCGCGGCTCGGCCCGTTGGTCGCGGCGGTCGAGGCGGGGGAGTGCGACCTCGCCGTGGCGGCGTTCGCGCGGCGGGTCGGCGGCGGCTTCGGCGTCGCGCTCGGCTTCGCCCGCTGGGCGGAGCGGCGGCTCTGCGGCTTCGAGGCGCGGGCGCCGATCTCCGGCCAACGCGCCCTCCGCGCCGACGCCCTCCGCACCGTCCTCCCCTTCGCCCGCGGCTTCGGCATGGAGATCGGGATGACCGTCGACGCCGTCCGCGCCGGCTACCGGGTCGGGGAGTACGAGATCGACCTCGAGCACCGCGCCACCGGTCGCGACGCCCGCGGCTTCCTCCACCGCGCCGTCCAGCTCCGCGACTTCGCGCTCGTGTTCGCCAGTCGCCTGCGGCCCCGCCGTGCGTCGGGTCCCGGCGCCCGTTCGTAACTCCGCCGCTCCGGTCGAGTAGAAACCGTCACGGACGCTTCCCGCGCCCGCCCTTGCCGATGCCTGACATGAAGCCACAGAAGTACCTCGACGAACGCCCGGCGGAGTACTTCGACCAGTTCCACGACTCGGCGCGCAAGGGGGCGGGATGGACCTACACGCTGGCCCGCTTCGTCATCACGCTGCCGACGATCGCCCTCTACCGGGTCACCGTCCGCGGCCGGAAGAACGTGCCGAGGCGCGGAGCCGCCGTCCTCGCGCCCAACCACTTCAGTCAGGCCGACCACTTCTTCGTCGGCGTCTACCTGCTGCGCAAGATCCGCTTCATGGCCAAGTCCCAGGTCTTCGGGCCGCCGGTCCTCACCTACATCCTCAAGGTCGGCGGCGTCTTCCCGGTGCGCCGCGGCCACCGCGACGACAAGGCCTTCGAAACCGCCTACGAGCTGATCGACCAAGGCGAGCTGCTGCTCGTCTACGCCGAGGGTGGGCGCTCGCGCTCGGGGGAGCTCGGCACCGCGAAACCGGGGATCGGGCGGATCGCGCTGGAGAGCGGCGCGCCGATCATCCCGACCGCGATCTACGGCTCGGTCGGCGTCCGCGGCTGGAAGCGGTTGCAGTTCCCGCGCGTGACCGTCGAGTACGGCGAGCCGCTGACCTTCCCGGTCGAAGCGGACCCGAGCCGGGAGCGCCAGCAGGAGGTCGCCGACGAGATCTTCGCCCGCGTCCGCGAGATGTACGAGGGGATCGCTACTCGAAGCGGGGAGCGAGCCGAGAGTAGAACTCCGGATCGTGCCCAGGCGTGATCACGGCGCCCGGGAACTGAGCGTGGAAGAGGCGCAGCTCCTGGACTGAGCGGCGCAGGTTGTGGCCGTCGAAGGGACGCGGCGCCAGCGGTTCGGAGCCGTCCAGCTGTCCGGCGAAGTAGACGGCGTCGCCGCCGATGACGAAGTCGGCGCTGGCCAGGCGGCAGATCACCGAGCAGTGGCCCGCACTGTGTCCGGGAGTGAACGCGAGCCTCACGGATCCGTCGCCGAAGAGGTCGAAGGTGCGGCCGAAGTTCGCGTAGGAGCCGATCGCCTCGCCGTCGAAGTCGACCGTGCGGTAGTCGAAGGCGAGGTCGAACTGGGCGCGGCGGTATCCGTTCATCGACGGTTTCGAGCCGTGCGCGGCGTCCTGCCACTCGGCGGCGCTGACGACGAAGGTCGAGTCGGGGAAGGCGGAGATCGCCGAGGCGTGGTCAAGGTGCATGTGGGTCATCACCACGGTCGGGACCTGGCGCGGCTCGATCCCCTTGGCGCGGAGCTGCGAGGGGACGTCTTCGCCCGCCTCGAGGCTGGGCCGGCCGAAGCGATTGGCGAGGCCGCCGAAGTTCTCACTGCCGCCGCTGGCGATCGAGGGGTGGAGGCCGGTGTCGACGAGGACCGGGCCGGCGCTCGGATGGTGGATCAGGAAGGCGGGGACGGGGACGGTCTGGGCCTGCTTGGAGCTCGAGATCGCGCGGGCGATGCGCAGGGTCTTGAAGCTGCCGCCGGGGTCGACCATCGCGGCGCGGGGGAAGTCGACGTGTCCCGCGATCAGCGGTTCGACGGCGACTTGGGCGCCGGCGGAGCCGCCGGCAAGTGGCCCGTTGAGGGCCTGCGGTTGGACGTGGACGGACATGTCGGTCCCACAGTACGCCTGCGGATCGCGACTGTAGGCTGGCGTGGGATGGCTGAAAGCTCGCGTTCGCAGGGATCGCAGGTGTTTCGGGATGGTCTGCTCGAGGGGATGGTGTGCGTCGTCTCCGGCGCGGGGACCGGCCTGGGGCGGGAGACGGCGCTCGAGATGGTGCGCCTCGGGGCGACCGTGGTCGGCTGCGGGCGGCGCGCCGAGCGGCTGGCCGAGACGGCGGCGCTCGCCGCGGGGCTGCCGGGGACCTTCGGGCACGAGGTGCTCGACATCCGCGAGGAGGACGCGGTCGATGCGTTCTTCGACGGGCTGCTGGAGCGCCACGGGCGCCTCGACGTCCTCGTCAACAACGCCGGCGGCCAGTTCCTCTCGCCCGCCGAGGCGATCTCACCGAAAGGCTTCCGCACGGTGATCGAGCTGAACGTGACGGGGACGTGGCTGATGTCCCACGCGGCGGCGACCAAGGCCTTCATCCCGGCGGGCCGCGGCAAGATCCTCAGCGTCACGCTTTCGCCTCACAACGGGATGCCGGGGATGGTCCACTCGGGAGCGGCGCGGGCCGCGGTCGAGAACATGATGCGGACCCTGGCGATCGAGTGGTCGCGCTTCGGGGTGACGACCTGCGCGATCGCCGCGGGGCAGTTCGCGACCGAGACGCTGCTGACCAAGTACCCGCCGGAGCTCGTCGAGCGGGTGGCTCACTCGATCCCGGTCGGGCGGACCGGGCGTCCCGAGGAGATCGCCTGGCTGCTCGCCTACCTCGCTTCGCCGGCAGGGGACTTCTATTCCGGGACGACGATCACGATCGACGGTGCCCGCGACAATTGGGTCGGCCCGTGGCCGCCCGCCGAGGTCGCAAACGAGAGCGGCAGCCTCCCCCGGGAGCGGCGCCGCTAGGCCGGCTCGAGGACGACGATCGGGATCTCGCGGTCGGTCCGGGCCCGGTAGTCCTCGAATCCCGGCCAGCAGGAGACGGCGAGGTCCCACAGCCGCGCCCGCTCTTCGGGCTCGGCGACTCGAGCGCTTACCCGCCGCCGTTCCGGCCCGACCTGCACGTAGGTGACCGGGTTGGCGCGCAGGTTGTAGAACCATGCCGGGTTCTTCGGAAAGCCGCCCTTGGAGGCGATCAGCGCCAGGTTCTCGCCGTCGCGGACGTAGAGCAGCGGCGTCGTCCGCAAGTCGCCGCTTTTGGCGCCGACGTGGTCGAGCAGCAGCGTCCGCGCCCGTCCCCAGCCTTCGCCGACCCGTCCACCCGACTTGCGGTACAGGAACGTGTGGGCGCGGCCGAGGCGGTTGGTGACCGGCCAGAGCTGATCCGCGTAACGGAGGTAAAAAGGCTCTGGCCGGTCGGAGCTCATCAGCTCAGGTGTACATCCCGCCGAACATGCCGCCGGTGATGTTCAGCACCTGGCCGTGCACGTAGTTGGCGAGCGGCGAGGCGAGGAAGAGGACCGGGCCGGAGGCCTCGGTCGGGGTCGCCGGGCGGCCGAGCGGGATGATCGCCGAGGCCATCGCCCGCATCTGCTCGGGGATGCCGAGCTCGATTTTCTCGCCGGTCGGCGAGGTGATCTCGCCACCCTCCTCTTTGGCCGCGGTGAGGCGGGTGTCGACGAAGCCGAAGGCGACCGCGTTGACGTTGATCTTGAACTGGCCCCACTCCTTGGCCAGCGTTTTGGTGACGCCGACGACGCCCATCTTGGCGGCCGAGTAGTTGACCTGTCCGGCGTTGCCCATCATCCCCGAGGTCGAGGAGGTGTTGATCAGCTTGCGGAAGACCTCGACACCTTCCTCGCGCTCTTTCTTGGCGGCCTCGCGCCAGAACGGCGCCAATGCGCGGGCGACGCGGAAGGGAACGATCGTGTGGATGTCGAGCATCGCCTGGAACTGCTCGTCGGTCATCCGGTGGGCGACGCCGTCCCAGGTGTAGCCCGCGTTGTTGACGACGATGTCGACCGAGCCGAAGGCGTCGACCGCGGCGGCGACGAGCTCGTCGGCGGCGCCGGTCTTGGTCAGGTCGCCGGCGAAGACCGCCGTGTTGTCGCCAAGCTCCGAGGCCGTCTGCTCGGCGACGTCGGCGTCGAGGTCGTTGATCAGCACCTTCGCGCCCTCGGCGACGAACAGCTCCGCGGTCGCCCGCCCGATGCCGCGTGCCGAACCGGTGACGATCGCGGCTTTGCCGTCAAGAAGTCCCATTGTTTCCCTCTCCTCGCTGGTGAAAGTCGGCGCGGAGCCTATATGGATGGGGAGATTCCTGGCTCGCCGGCCAGTTCTCCCGGACGACTATCGGACAGGATCCCTTGCCCGACGCCGCCCGGCATGAGTCAATGCCTCCCCGTGGGCGACGTCTTCAGCATCTTCCTGTTGTCGCTGCTCGCGATGTTCAACCCGACCCTGCTGGCGGCGGTGACGGTGATGATGCTGTTGCCGGACCCGAAGCGCCTGATCACCGGCTTCCTCCTCGGCGCCTACCTCTCCGCGATGGGGGTGGGCCTGGCGATCGTCTTCTCCCTTCACGGGGCCAGCTCGGGAACGGAATCGAGCAAGTCGACCCTCAGCCCGCTGGAGGACCTCGTCTTCGGCGCGATCCTCCTGATGGTCGGCTGGGTGCTTTTGTCGGGACGGGCGGCGAGGGCCAAAAAACGCCGCAAACTACGCCACGAGCAGAAGCACCCCGACAAGGAGTCCAAGCAGTCGTTCCCCGAACGGATGCTGGGACGGGGATCGGTCCGCCTCTCGTTCGTCGCCGGTGCCCTCCTGTCCCTGCCCGGCGCCTCCTACTTCGTCGCCCTCGACAAGATCGCGAAGCTCAACTGGCCGACCGCCACCACGGCCCTCGCGGTGATCGTCTTCGTCCTGATCGAGATGCTCCTTCTCGAGGTCCCCCTCTTCGGCTTCTTCGTCGCCCCCGAGTGGACCGCCCGCGCTGTCGTCCGCTTCCGCGCCTGGATCTCCGCCAACGCCGTCCGCGCCGGCGGCTGGGTCGCCATGACCCTCGGCTGCCTCCTGATCATCAGAGGCACCGCCTACCTGATCGCCGGCTGACCCTGCCCTTCGCTATTTGCCCGCCAATAAAGGGGTAAACGACGAACGGCACCTCAGCGAGCGATCCGCCTGAGCTCCTTCGGCCGCCAAAGCGCGACGACCGTGGACCCATCCACCACCGCGATCCCACCCTTCTTGAGAGCAACGTTCGCCCCCGTGAGCCGAGCGACCTCATTGGAGAAGTCCGGCTCATGCCCGACGAGCAGAACCTCCCCTCGTCCAGCCGCCAGATCGAACGCATCAAAGGCCCCGCCCCGCAGCGTCTCAGCCACCTCGACCTCAACCCCGAGCGCCTCACAAGCAATCCGAGCCGTCTCCAAAGCCCTGACCTTCGGGGAAGCAATGCAAGCCTCGATCCCCACCTCAAGCGCCGCCAGCGCGAGCCCCGCGTCCCGAGCCTGCCGCTCCCCCTTCTCGGTCAGCCTCCGCGCCGCATCCCCATCCGGGTTACCGTCCTCCGCCTCGCCGTGCCTGAGCAGATAGATCACAGACAGAGCCTAGTGGCGGGTTTCCCGACACTAAGGCGGCGGGAAACCCGCCACCTCACAGCCCCATCGTCTTGCCGATGATCTCTTTCATCACCTCGTCGGTGCCGCCGCCGATGGGGCCCAGACGGGCGTCGCGGACGGCTCGCTCGATGCCGTAGTCGCGGGTGTAGCCGTAGCCGCCGTGGATCTGGAGGGTTTGGTCGGCGATCTCTAGGGCGGAGCGTTGGGTGAGGAGCTTGGCCATCGCGACCTGGGGGATGCAGGGTTGGCCGGTGTGGAAGAGGCGGAGGGCGTCGTAGGTGAGGGCGCGGGAGACCTCGGCCTTGGTTGCCATCTCGGCGACCTGGTGGCGGATCGCCTGGAACTTGCCGATCGGGCGGCCGAAGGCTTCGCGCTCTTGGGCGTAGGCGACGGCGACGGTGAGGAGGCGCTGCATCGCGCCGACGGCGCCGATCGCCATCAGGAGCCGCTCCCAGGCGAAGTTGGCCATGATCAGGCGGAAGCCGCCGTTCTCCTCGCCGAGCAGGTTCGCTGCTGGGACCTCCACATCGGTGAAGGACAGCTCGCCGGTGTCGGATGAGTGCCAGCCGAGCTTCTCCAGCTTTCGCGTCACTTCATAGCCAGGCATCTCGCGCTCGAGGACGAGGAAGGAGATGCCGTCGTGGCCGCCCGCCTCGGTCGTCTTGCAGGCGCAGACGAGGACGTCGGCGCGGACACCGGTGGTGATGAAGGTCTTCGAGCCGTTGACGACGTAGCCACCGTTGACCTTCCGGGCGGTCGTGGTGATCCCGGCCACGTCGGAGCCCGCGCCGGGCTCGGTGATCCCGAGGGCGCCGATCTTCGCGCCGGCGATCCCGGGGACGAGCCAGCGCTGGTGCTGCTCCTCGGTGCCGAAGTTGAAGATGGGAGGGAGGGCGATCGAGGCGTGGGCGTTCAGGCCCGCGGCCACGCCGCCCGACCCGCCGGAGCGCGCCAGCTCCTCGACCCACACCGCGTCATGGAGGTGGTCGCCGCCCTGGCCGCCGTAGCGCTCCGGGAACTTCAGCCCGAGGAAGCCGAGCTCGGCGCAGCGCCGGTAGAGGTCGCGGGGGAATTCTTCGGCCCGCTCCCACTCGTCGACGTGAGGCGCCACCTCGGCGCCGACGAACCGCGCCACCGTCCGTCGCAGCTCCTCGTGCTCCTCGCCGAACGGCGGCAGGACCGCCCGGTCGCCGGTGTCCTTGACGACCGGGGTGGCCACTTCCCTACAGCCCGTAGCTGCGGCCGATCACGTCGAGCATCACCTCGTCGGTGCCTGCACCGATCCGGTTGAGGCGGACGTCGCGGTAGGCGCGCTCGATCTCGTACTCCTTCATGTAGCCGTAGCCGCCGAAGATCTGCAGCGCGTCGTCGGCGACTTCGCAGGCCACCCGCGAGGAGTTGAGCTTCGCCATCGTGATCTCGCGCACCGGGTACTCGCCGTTGGCGAAGCGCCAGGCGGTCGCGTAGGTCAGCGCCTTGGCGGCCTCGGTCTTCGTCGCCATCTCCGCGATCTTGTGACGAAGCGCCTGGAACTTGCCGATCGGACGACCGAAGGCTTCACGCTCTTTGGCGTACTCGATCGCCTTCTCGATCATCCGCTCCGCACCCGCGTGGCAGCCCGCGGCGGCGACCAGGCGCTCGCCCTGGAGCTCCCAGGCGATGTGGTAGAAGCCCTTGCCCTTCTCGCCGAGGATCGCCGAGGCTGGGACGCGGACGTCTTCGAAGGCCAATTCGCCGGTGTCGGAGGCGTGCATCCCCATCTTCTCCAGCTCCGCCGAGACGCTGAACCCCGGGACGAGGTTGCCCTCGTCGTCCTTGAGGTCGAGCACGAAGAGGGTGATGCCGGCGTGGCGCTCCTCCGGGTTCGTCTTGCAGACGAGGACGATGAAGTCGGCGCGCGTGCCGTTGGTGATGAACGTCTTCGAACCGTTGATGACGTATTCGTCACCGTCGCGTAGGGCCGTCGTGCGGATTCCCGCGACATCCGACCCGGCGCCCGGCTCGGTGATCCCCAGCGCGCCGACCTTTTCGCCTTTCAGCCCCGGTTCGAGGTAGCGCTTTTTCTGCTCCTCGGTCCCGAGCAGGTGGATCGGCGGCAGCACCATGTCGGACTGCACGGCGAACGCCATGTTGGTCCCGCCGGAGCCGGAGTAGCTCATGCACTCGGCCCGCACCAGCGAGTAGAAGTAGTCGCCGCCCTGGCCGCCGTACTCCTCGGGGAAGCAGAGGCCGAGGAAGCCAAGCTCACCGGCACGTTCCATCGCCGAGTTCGGCCAGTAGGTGTCCTCCCACTCGTTGCGGTGGGGGTACAGCTCGTTCTTCACCCAGGCCTGCATCGACTCACGCAGGTCTTCGTGCTCCTGGCTGAAGATGAAGTGCTTGCGCCCGGCCTCGTGGTCGGGCTTGATGACGCTGCTGCCGTCAGGGGTCGCGGTCGCCACGGTTCTCTCCTCTGGTCGTTTGACCGGGGCGCTCCCGTGCCCGCCCCGAAGGCGAGTGGACAGTAGCACTTCCTACTTTCGACAAAGCAAATTTCGCGTGCGGCCGGAGGCGCGCCTATCCTGGGACGCATGGTCCGCGTCCGCAGTCTCAGCGTCCTCGCCGCGCTCGCCCTGTGCGCGGTCCTCGTCGCCTTGCCCGCCGTGGCGAGCTCCCACAAGGGGCGCCCGACCTGTGACGGCAAACGGGCGACGATCGTCGGCACGGCGGGGAACGACGACATCACCGGCACCAAGGCGGGAGACGTGATCGTCACCGGCCCCGGCAACGACGTCATCCACAGCCTCGGCGGCAACGACACGATCTGCTCGGGCGAAGGCGACGACCACGTCTACGGCGGCACCGGCAGCGATCGGATCTTCGCCGAAGGCGGCAACGACTTCGTCGACGGCGAAACCGGCAACGAGTACATCGACGGCGGCGCCGGCAACGACCAACTCGACGAGAACGCCGGCGACGGGACGGTCAAGGGCGGCGCCGGCAACGACACGATCGTCGGCGAACGGGGAATCGACACGCTCGAAGGCGGACCCGGCAACGACCACATCGCCGGCGGCATCGGCTTCGACACCCTGCGCGGCGACGGCGGCAACGACACGATCCTGCCGGAAAAGGGACACGACTCGGTGGACGGCGGGCCCGGTTCCGACACCGTCGACTACTCGACCGAACCCGCAGGGGTGACGGTCGAACTCGCCAAGGGCGCGAGCCAGGTCTCGGCCGGCGTGGACACGCTGGCGTCGATCGAGAACATCACCGGCTCGCCCTTCGCCGACAAGCTGGTCGGCGACTCCGGTGACAACGTCCTGATCGGCGGCCCCGGCCAAGACAAGCTGATCGGCGGCGGGGGCCACGACACCCTGACGCAGTGACGGGGCGCGCCGCACCCAGGCTCGGACCGGCCCCGCCGGCTGCCAAGCGGTAAGTAGAACTTCCTACTTCCGGTAAAGCGCTATCGTTCCCGACCGCATGGGTGCCGGGAGCTTCGACAAGGTCCTCTACGAGGTCTCAGGCGGTGTGGCCACCGTGACCCTGAACGACCCCGAGAAGCGCAACATGCTCTCCGGGGCGATGCTCACCGAGGTCGTCGCGGCGATGGAGACGGCGCGC
>JAOPZF010000020.1 GCA_025964255.1 Solirubrobacterales bacterium
TTCGAGGACGCCGGCGGCGGCGCTTGCGGCGCCGAGCAGCCAGACGGTCAAAACCGCGATGACGGTCAGGAAGGCCGCCTGCGCGGCCCGCCGATGCTGCGAGCCGGGCACCGCCCCAGGGTGCCAAGGGACGGGGCTCGGGCGCCGGCTCGCAGGGAGTGCTGCAAGACGGTTTGCGGCACCGACCCCTGCACTCGCCCGCCCGCGCCGCGATCCGCTCGGCGCCGGTTTGCCGTTTTGACGCTCAGGGAAGTTGGATCGTGACCCCAGAGGAAGGGAGGCCCGCGGTGTCAGCTGTCGCAATCATCATCGTCGTGCTGGTCGCTTTGATGCTGGTGGCCATGTTGGTCGCCGGAGCGCGCAAGTCGGCCGCCGCCCGCGCCGCGGCGCCCACCGGGGCGGTCGACGATCACGACGCGCCGCCGTTTCGCTCGCACGCGGAGGCGAGCCGCAGCCACGAGGACTAGGCGGCCCGGGGCGGATCAGAACCTAGGACGGCCGGGAGGGCTATGCGGCCAGCGGCGCGGCGTGCTCGGCCACCAAGGCGAGCACGTCCTCCGCGTACTTGTTGACGAACGCCGGGCCGACGCCGGAGATCTCGACCAGCGCCGGGCGGCCGGTCGGTCGGCGGGCGGCGATCGACGCCAAGGTCTTGTTGCTGGCGACCGTGTAGGCGGGCTTGCCCTGGGCGGCTTCGAGCCGCCACGCTTTAAGAGCTTCGAAGAGCGGCGCGTCCGCGGAGGAGAGGTCGGGCGCCGGGGCGGCCGCGGACTTCGACCCGGACGGACGTCGCACCGCGATCGTCTCCGGATCGGGCAGCCAGTCGAGCCGGTCGCAGATGTCGCAGCAGCGGTCGAGCGGCGGCGTCTCCGCGCGGCGGTCGCCGAAGTGGGCGAGCAGCGCCTGGCGCCGGCAGCGCGTCCCGTAGATGAAGTCTTTGATCGCCCGGTAGGCGAGCCAGCCACGCTCGTGGGCGATCGCCAACTCCGGGTCGCCGGCCCGCTGTTCGTTGAAGCGGACGAGCCGGCCGAGGTCGGACTTCATCGCCAGCATCACCGCCCGGGCGGGAAGCCCGTCGCGCCCGCCGCGGCCCGCCTCCTGGTAGTAGGCCTCGACGCTGGTCGGGATCGCCATGTGCCAGACCGACCGTACGTCGGCCTTGTCGACCCCCATCCCGAAGGCGTTGGTTGCGACGATCACGTCGACCGCATCCTCGCCTCCCGACATGAACCGGCGCTGCACCAGCGAGCGCTGCGCCCCTTCCATCCCGGCGTGGTAGGCCAGCGCCCGCAGGCCCGTGCCGCGTAGCTCTTCGGCCACCTCGTCGGTGTCCTTGCGGGTGCCGCAGTAGACGATCGCCGGGCGGTTGGCGGGATCGGCGAGCCCCGTCTCGAGCAGCGCCTGGCGGCGCGCCTTCGAGCCGGTGCCCTCGAGCGCGATCACGTCGAAGGAGATGTTGGGACGGTCGAAGCCCGCCCGCACCCGCAGCGGCTCGCGCATCTGGAAGCGCTGCGCGATCTCGACCGCGACCGGCACCGTCGCGGTCGCCGTGCAGGCCATCACCGTCGGCCGACCGAGCCGCTCGGCGATCGCCGGCAGCCGCAGGTAGTCGGGGCGGAAGTCGTGGCCCCACTCAGAGACGCAGTGCGCCTCGTCGACCGCCAGCAGGTCGATCTTGCGCCGCCCGATCGCCTCGAGGAAGAAGCCCGAGGCGAAGCGCTCCGGCGCGCAGTAGACGATCTTGGCGCGGCCGTCGCGGACGCTGTCGAGCGCCGCCATCGCGTCCCCTTCGTCCATCGCCGAGGAGATCATCGCCACTGGGTGGCCGGCCTGGGTCAGCCGCAGCCACTGGTCCTGCATCAGCGCGATCAGCGGGCTGACGACGATCGTCAGGTCGTCGGAGGCGAGCCCCGGCAGCTGGTAGCAGAGGCTCTTGCCGCCGCCGGTCGGCATCACGATCAGCGAATCGCGGCCTTCGAGGGCCGCGACAACCGCCTCGCGCTGCCCGGCCCGCCAGTCGGCGTAGCCCAGCTCAGCGAGCAGCCCATCCGCTCTTTCCCCTGCGTTCATCACGACCACCCAGCGTAGGCGTTCCTCCGGCGGGTGGCCGTGAGATCTGGGGTCTTCGCCCGCAGCTTGCGAGGACGAAGACCCCATCTCACGGACAGGACCCGCCGGCCGGAGCTCCTATTCCGTTTCGCCCTTGGCGATCTGCGCCGGGACGAGCGACAGATTCTGGGCCAGCGTGTCGATGACCTGGGCCAGTTTGCGCGTGTCGGCTTTGGTCAGTTCGCCGTAGTAGACGAAGCCCGGGTAGGCCTTCCGTTCGTAGGGCTTCAACGCCGCGTAGACGGCTTCGAAGTCTTCGTTGATTTCTTTGCTCAGCTTCGGCTGCGTCTTTTCCATCAGCGGCGCCACGTCTTCCCAGGCCACCTGGGACCCTTCGACATTGGCTTTGAAGTCGACCAGGTCGATGTGCGAGTAGCGCTCCTCCTCGCCGGTGATCTTCGAGGTCGAGACCTCGGTCAGCAGCTCGTTGGCGCCGTTGGCGATCTCGGTCGCCTGGATTTTGACGTTGCCTTTGATGATCGCTTCGAGTTCCTCGACGTTTTTCACCAGGCCTTCGGCGACCGGCGTCATGCCCTTGGTCGTCCTTTCTTCCCAGAGCGCTTTCTCGATCCGGTGGAAGCCCTTGAATTCGCTCGCCGGGACGTCGTTGGCGCGTGCGTCGATTTCGGGGTCGAGGTTGCCGAAGCTCTCGGCGACCGGCTCGATCCGCTCGTAGCGGATGCGCGGTTCGGGGTAGAGCTGTTTGGCCTTTTCGATTTCGCCGGCCTCGACCGCGGCGGCGAACGGCTTCGTCAGTTCGACCAGTTCGGTCGAGTTTTCGAGCAGGTATTCCTTGTAGTCGTCGATCGACTTTTCGACCACCGGGCTGCTCGTCGTCTGCAGCTTGCCGGTGACTTTCAGCGTCCCGTCTTCTTCCGAGCCGCCGTTGCAGCGGACCGTGTATTCGCCTTCTTCGAGGGTCAGCGCGAAGCTTCCGGAGATGCCGTCGGTGATGTTCTCGCGCTCGCCGAGGAGCGTTTCACCGTCGAGGACCTCGAGCTCGGTGACGCTCGCGGATTCGCCGAGGACCTTGAAGTTGATCGGGCCGGCGGCCGCCGCCGCGTCGTGCGGCGAGCAGCCTTCGTCGGTCAGCGTGTAGCTCAGTTCCTTGGAGCCGGCCGGAGCCTCAGCGCTGGAGCCGCAGGCTGCCACGAACAGCGCCAGCAGCGCGAGGGCGCCGGCGGCGATCAGGGCACGGACAGGGACTCGGTTCATTCTCGGATGGCTCCTTGGATCAGATCGGTAGTTAGGGCAACCTAACAAAGACCTACGAATGCAGTCGGAAAAGGTTCAGCGAATTCTCAGGAAAACAGCGATTCCGCCACGTAGCCGCCCGGCTTCGTCCCCGCGGGGACGGCGAAAAGGGCACTTCCTACGTGGTGGATGTACTCGTTCAACGCGTCGTGGACGCCGAGTTTTTCCTGCAATGCGACGAACTGCTTTTCCGGGTCCTTCTGGAAGGCGATGAAGAAGAGGCCGGCTTCGAGCTCGCCGAGGCTCTGGTCGACGCCGTCGGTGAACGAGTAGCCACGGCGGAGGATCCGCACGCCGCTGTTTTCGGTCGCCGAGGCGAGCCGCACGTGGGCGTTGGCGGGGATCACCGGTTTGCCGTCGAGCCCCTTCTCTTCGAGCGGCAGCGGGTCGAACTCGTTTTCCTCGCCGAGTGGCGCGCCGCTGTACTTGCTCCGGCCGATCGTTTCTTCCTGATCCTGCAGCGAGGAGCGGTCCCAGACCTCGAGCACCATCCGGATCCGCCGTGACACCAGGTAGCTGCCGCCCTTCATCCAGGCGGGTCCTTCGTCGACCCAGACGTATTTGTCCATCGCCTCGCCGTCCTCGGCCTTGATGTTGGCGGTGCCGTCTTTCATCCCGAACAGGTTGCGCGGCGTGGTCTCTTCGCGGCTGGTGGTCGAGGTGCGGCCGAAGCCGAGCTGGGACCAGCGCATGGTCACCGTGCCGCGGCCGATCCGGGCCAGGTTGCGGATCGCGTGGAAGACGACCTGGGGGTCGTCGGCGCAGGCCTGGACGCAGATGTCGCCGTCGGATTCGAGCGGGATCAGTTCGTCGCCAGGGAGCGGCGGGAGGGGCTTCAGCGCGGCCGGGCGCTTGGATGAGAGGCCGAGCCCGGGCCGGTCGAAGATCGCGGGACCGAAGCCGAAGGTGATCGTCAGGTTCGAGGCCGGCAGTTCGAACGCCTCGCCGGTGTCTTCGGGCGGCGCCAGCTCGTCGTGGTTGCCCGCGTAGTCGCCGATCATCTTGCCCTCGGTCATCTCGCGCGCGGCGACGGTCCACTTTTCGAGCATTTCGCGGAGCTCGTCGCGGCTTTCGGTTTCGAGGTCGAAGCTGGCGAAGTGGAGGCGGTTCGGGACCGGGGTCGAGATCCCGGCCTGGTGCTCGCCGTCGAAGGCGACCCTCCCGGTTCCTTCCGGTTCGGCCGCGTCGGCGTCGTTGTGGCCGACCAGGTAGCCGCCCGCGCCCAGCCCGATCCCCGCGGCGCCGATCCCGGCCGATGTGAGCAGCCGACGGCGAGAGAGCGACATGACGCTAGGCCGGGGTCCGGGCCGCGCCGACGCCCGGCTCGGCGATGCGCCGGCGGACCGTCTTGCGGCCGCGCGGCCAGAGGACGAAGAGCGCCATCGGGATCGCGTAGACCAGGTAGGCGAAGGCCTCGATCTGGGTTGGCGCGGGCCGCAGGCCGAGCATCCCGGTCAAAAGCGATTCGGAGACGGTGCCCGGGTGGACAAGCCAGCGCAGGCTCACCGCTTCGGACTGGAAGCTGCTGATCCAGCCCGCCTCGTGGGCGGTGTGGGCGGCGGTCGCCAGCAGGCCGGCGGCGACGAAGACCAAGACCAGGCCGGTGATCTTGAAGAACTTCGCCAGGTTGATGTGGACGCCGCCGCTGTAGAGGCCGATCCCGATCCCGACCGCGCAGATCAGGCCGAGGACCGCGCCGGCGCCGGCGCCGTTCGTGTTGGTCGCGTCCTGGAAGGCGGCGAGGAGGAAGACCGAGGTCTCGAAGCCCTCGCGCAGCACGGCGAGGAAGGCCATCCCGACCAGGGCCATCGCCGAGCCGTGGGCCAGCGCGCTCGCCGCCCCGCCCTCGAGTTCGGCCTTGATCTCCCGCGAGTGGCGGGTCATCCAGATGATCATGTAGCTGATCGTGACCACGGCTATGAGACCAACGATCGTCTCGAGCCCCTCTTGCTGCTTCTGCGGAAGTTCTTCGGAGGCGATGTCGAGACCGACGCCGACGGCGGTGCAGAGGACGATCGCGATCGCGATCCCGATCCACATCTGGCGGAGCGCATCCCGGCGCCCCTCCTTGACCAGGAACGCGGCGATGATGCCGACGATGAGAGAGGCCTCGACGCCCTCTCGGAGGGTGATGACGAAAGTGGGGATCATCTTTAGGGTGCCCTGACTTAGGGCGACCAAAAACCTAGCAGGACGCTAGGAGTTGGGTCGGTTTCGTGCGCGCATGGGCTCGGCCGCTGCGCCTGTCCGAGGGTGCGCCCCGGGCGTCTCGTGGCGACCCGGGCAGGCTGTGGCCGCCACGAGACACCCGGGATGTGAGGGAGATTCAGGGAAGGCCAAGGGTTCGGCACGATCTCCGCTCTTCCGTCACGGTTCCGCCCGAACGACACAGATCCTCATGGGTCCCGGCACCTTCGCGGAGGGACGACGGGTGCCGTTCGTCGCTTGTACCCCTAAACGGCTACAAGCGACGAACGGCAGATCTCGGCGCCCGAAGAAGGCGGGACAGACCGTGACGTGCCATGGGTCTTCGTCACGGACCTGCGCCATCAAGACGCCATCTCGGTGAGTTCGCAGAAACGGTCGCTATGCGACCGTCGGGTCTGATCTTCCCGGCGGTTCCGAGGACCGTCTGGTCGCAGCCGGGGGACTTGGCCGCAGCGGCCCCGGCGTGGAGCGCGAGGGCGACCAAGGCGACCAGGATCGCGAGCCCAGCGCGACGGAGAGGTCCGATGGATCCTGAGCGAACCTCCCCGCAGTTCGTGAGCGAAGGGTCCATCGGACCTCTCCTCCCGGGCCGGCTCAGGCCTCAGGCAGCCAGGGGTCGGCCCAGTGGGTGACGCCGTTGACGAGGGAGTTCGCCTCGGCGGGGCCCCAGGTTCCGGGCTTGTAGGGGTGCACGGGGCCGGGGTCGTCGAGCAGCGGCTGGACGACGCGCCAGGTCTCTTCGATCGCGTCCTGGCGGGTGAAGAGGGTGTGGTTGCCGTGCAGGGCGTCGCCGAGGAGGCGCTCGTAGGGCTCCGGGTCGCAGCCCGGCTCCTCTTCGAAGAGCACCGTCATGTCGGCCGGCTCGAACGAGTCGTCGCCCTGCGCACGTTTCTGGAACATCCGCATCTGCGCCCCCGGTTCGGGCTCGATCCGGAAGGTCATCCGGTTTGGTTCCGGCGTTTTGCCGTGGCCGATGCCGAGCAGCGGCGGCCGCTTGAAGACCGCGGTCACTTCGCTGGTCTTGTGCGGCAGGTTCTTGCCCGCGCGGACGAAGAAGGGGACACCGCTCCAGCGCCAGTTGTCGACCTCGAGCTCGACCGCGGCAAAGGTCTCGGTGGTCGAGTCCGGCGCGACGTCCTTGACCTCGAGGAAGCCGTCGTACTGGCCGCGGACGTAGTGCCTCGGGTCGGCGATCCGCATCGCCTTGAAGAAGTCGAGCTTCTGGTCGCGGATCGAGTCGTGGTCGTTGCGGCTCGGCGGCTCCATCCCGATCAGCCCGAGGACCTGCAGGGCGTGGTTCTGGATCACGTCGCGCATCGCCCCGACCGAGTCGTAGAAACGTCCACGATCGTCGACGCCGAAGTCCTCGGCGATCGTCATCTGCACGTGGGCGATGTAGTTGCGGTTCCAGATCGGCTCGAGGATCGAGTTGGCGAAGCGCAGGTAGGTGATGTCGAGCACCGGCTCCTTGCCGAGGTAATGGTCGATGCGAAGGATCTGTTCCTCCTCGAGCACCTCGCGCAGTTCGGCGTTCAGCGCCCGTGCCGACTCGAGGTCGTGGCCGAAGGGCTTCTCGATCACCACGTGGGCGTGGTCGACGAGGCCCGCCTTGCCGAGGCCTTTGACCACGGTGGCGAAGAGGGAGGGCGGGATCTCGAGGTAGAAGACCGGCTGCTCGGCGCCGCCGAGGGCCTCCTTCACCCGCTCGAAGGTGGCGTCGTCGCCGTAGTCGCCCTGGACGTAGGAGAGTCGGGCGAGCATCGCCTCGAGGGCCATGCCGTCGATCTCCTTGACCGTCGACTCGACCGCTTCGCGGGCGTGCTTGCGGAGCGCCTCGTCGTCCCAGTCGTCGAGGGCCACCCCGACCACCGGGATCTTCAGCGCCCCCGACACCTCCATCCGGTACAGCGCCCGGAAGGTCATTTTCTTCGCCAGGTCGCCGCTGATCCCGAAGATCGTCAGGACGTCGGCTGCCTTGTCCACGTGTCGTTTACCGACCAGCGTCATCTCGCGCGCAGGCTACCGCCTAGGATGCGAACCGCCCTTAAAGCAGTGCCGACCAGAGGAGATGGGAATGGAGCTCGGAATCGTCGGCCTCGGCCGTATGGGGTCCAACATGGCCCGCCGTCTGATGAAAGACGGCCACACGATCTTCGCCTACGACGTCAATCCTGACGCCGTCAAGGGCCTCGAAGGGGAGGGCGCGACGGGAGCCGGCTCGCTCGCCGACTTCGTCAAGGAGATGACCGCGCCGCGGGCGGTCTGGGTGATGGTCCCGGCGGGGAAGATCACCGAAGAAACCGTCGAAGGGCTGGAAGGCGTGCTCGAGGCTGGCGACACGATCATCGACGGCGGCAACTCCTATTACCGCGACGACATGCGGCGCGGAAAACGGGCGGCCGAAAAAGGGATCGACTACATCGACTGCGGCACCAGCGGCGGCGTCTTCGGCCTCGAGCGCGGCTACTGCCTGATGATCGGCGGACCCGACGGTTCGGTCGAGCGGCTCGACTCGGTCTTCGCCTCGCTGGCGCCCGGGGTCGACTCGGCGGAGCGCACGCCGGGACTGACCGGCGACCCGAGCCCGGCCGAGAACGGCTACCTCCACTGCGGCCCGAGCGGTTCCGGCCACTTCGTGAAGATGGTCCACAACGGGATCGAGTACGGGATCATGGCCTCCTACGCCGAGGGCCTGAACGTGCTCGAGAACGCCGACGCAGGGAAGACGCAGCGGTTGAACGACGCCGAGACGGCGCCGCTGGACCAGCCCGAGTTCTACGAATTCGACCTCGACATCGCGGCGATCGCCGAGGTCTGGCGACGCGGCTCGGTGGTCGGCTCCTGGCTCCTCGACCTGACCGCGGCGGCGCTCGCCGAGAGCCCCGAGCTGGCCGAGTACAGCGGCCGCGTGTCGGACTCGGGCGAGGGTCGCTGGACCTCGATCGCGGCGATCGAGGAGGGCGTGCCGACCCCGGTCCTCACCACTGCCCTGCACGAGCGCTTCTACTCGCGCGACCTCGGCGACTTCGGCGACAAAGTTCTCTCGGCGATGCGCTACCAGTTCGGCGGCCACAAAGAGCGGGACAACTGAGCGCCGTGCCCCGCGACACTCGCCCTCTCTGGCTTGCCCTCGTCGCGCCCGGCGGCGTCCTCGACCGCTCGACGTGGCGCTGCCACGCCTTCGGGTCTGCGTCCTTGCCGGCCACGGCGATTGCGGCGCCAGAACCGGTCGACCGCCACGAGGCACGGCGCTAGCCATGCCGATCGACCTCGAGGTCGTGGAGAACGATCGCGGCGCCGCGCGGCGGGCGGCCGAGCTGATCGCGGCGGCCGGGCAGCGGGCGGTCGCCGACCACGGCTCGTTCTCCTTCGCGATGAGCGGCGGCCGTTCGCCTTGGGCGATGCTGGCGATCCTCGGTGACCTCGACGAGATGCCGTGGGCGGAGACCGAGCTCTTCCAGGTCGACGAGCGGATCGCCTCGCCGGGCTCCGAGGACCGCAACCTGACCCACATGGTTCTCGGCCTCTCGATGGACCACCAGTCGGCGCTGCGGCCGATGCCGGTCACCAACCGCGACCTCGACGCGGCGGCGCACGAATACGACACCTCGCTGCCCGACCGGATCGACCTCGTCCACCTCGGGCTCGGCCCGGACGGCCACACCGCCTCGCTGGTGCCCGGCGATCCGGTGCTCGAGGTCGACGACAAGCGCGTGTCGGTGACGACCAACGAGTACCAAGGCCACCGCCGGATGACCCTTACCTATCCGGCGCTCGCCGAGGCCCGCGAGATCCTCTGGCTGGTCACCGGCGAGGAAAAGCGCGACCCGCTGCAGAAGCTGCTCGCCGCCGACCCGTCGATCCCCGCCGGCCGCGTCCGCAACGACTCGATGTCGATCGTCGCCGACTCCGCCGCCTCTCCTCAGTAACCACGGCTTGGCGGTGTTAGCGGATCCGCTAACATCTGCTCATGGGCGGAAAAGGAACTAAGGACGTTGGCCCCGGCGCTCTTCTTATCGGTCGGCTAGTCGACGGCAGCGGTCTCAGCCAGGCCGAGCTGGCGCGCCGCGCCGGCATACCTCGCTCGGTCCTCAACGTTTATCTCCGCGGGCGTCGTGAGCCGGGTGCCGATGTGCTCGTCCGCCTTGCCACGGCAGCCGGCTTCGATCTCGAGCCGACGAAGCGCGAGCCACCGGTCGACGCGGAGCGGGCGGGGAAGATCCTCGTCCAGGTCCTTGGATTGGCTGAGGCGCTGCCGTTCCGGCCGCGGTCCAAGATGTCGTTCCCGCCCTTGGCCAAGCGCTTGAAGGCGGCATGACCGAGCTGATCGAAAAGCTCTTCGGTGTCCACGACGCGCTCGCAGCCGCCTCCCTACCGCATGCCTTCGGCGGCGCGATCGCCCTCGCCTACTGCGTCGAGGAGCCGCGCGGAACCCGCGACCTCGATGTCAACATCTTCTGCGATGCGGGCGACGCGGCGAGAGTGCTGAGGGCGCTGCCCGACGACGTCAGAGTCACTGCGGAAGACATATCCGCGGTCGAGCGCGATGGCCAGGCGCGGCTTTTCTGGGACGGCGTGCCCATCGACGTCTTCCTCAACAACCTTCCCCTGCACGAGGCGGTCGCCGACGCCGTCATGTGGGTTCCGCTCGAAGGCCGGCAGGTGCCGGTTCTTGACTGTGCGTCGCTGGCGGTATTCAAGTCGCTGTTCGACCGGACCAAAGATTGGGCTGACCTGGAGGCGATCGCCGCGGCTGCGCCCAAGGACATCGAGTCAGCGGCGCGGGTCCTCGCCGAGTTGGTTGGCGAGAACGACCCGGCGTACAAACGGCTGGTCGCCGTGTCCGAGGCGAATCACACCTGAGCGACTATCTCTGCCTTTAAGTTGGCTTAGAGCCGTCCTTTAAGGTCCGCCGCGTGCTCAGACGACTCCTGGTTCTCCCGATGCTCCTGATCCCCCTCGGCCTCGCCGCCTGCGGCGGGAGCAGTGGCGGTGGCGGGTCTGAATCCGAACCGCCTTCGCTGGCCTCGATCGAAAAGTGCCTCAAGGCCGGCAAAGCCGAAGTGTCGAAGGGCAAGTCGAACCCCGACGAAGTCGTCGGCAAAATGCCCGACAAGGGCCTGATCATCGCCTTCACCTTCGTCCACGGTCAGGAAGGCGAAGAAGCCGCCGAAGCGCTCGAAGAAAGCGCCTCGGAAGCGGCGGGCGGCGAACGCGAAGTCGAAACCTTCCACGGCGGCCGGGCCGTCATCTCGCTCTCAAATCATCCGAGCGAAGGTGACCTCGAACTAGCCCAGAGCTGCGTCGAATGATCTAAGTCGCGCCGAGGCGCGACCGGATGGGGAGCGCTACTCGGCGGCGATGCTCTCGAGCAGGTGGGCTTCGATCTTGTCCATCCGCTCGGCGAACGCGACGTCGACATCGACGTCGAGGCGGTCGCCGAGGACGAGCAGCCACCAAAGGCATTCGGACAATTTGGCCGCGAGCAGGTCGGGGACGTCGCCTTCCGGCTGCCAGCGTCCTTCGGTGGCCATGACCAGCCGCCCGAGGATCCCCACGTCGTTGGTCAGTCCCAACATGTCGTCCCGAGCTGACCAGCGACTCCCCTCGTAGCGCTCCTCGAGCTGGTGGTAGAGGTCACGGACGCGTGCGGCGCGCTCGCCGGCTTCAGCTAGATCCATGTCGATGTTCTAGCGCGTGCCGAGCTCGCCGACGTCTGATCACTTGTCCACACCAGGAGGTGGACAAGTGATCAGACGTGCATTTGAGCCGGTCATAGGCGGCTCAAGTGAACGAACGTCGGGCCAGCTCCTGAAGCTTTGTGACGCGATCGTCGTTGGCGCCGGCCAGTTGCCGCACCCACGTCTCGATTGCCTCGAGGTCGAGCGGTCCGGAGGCGACGAAGATGGCTTCGATGTCGAGCCAATCCTTGGTTCGGTCGAGCATCGCCTTACGGATCACGAGGTGCCGCGGCGCGACTATCGGGATCTCGGTCCCCGCGAATGGGACGCGGCGGACCGCCTGCGGCATCTCGGTATGGAGATCGTCATGGGAGAAGAAGAGGTGGACCGGATTGAGGTCCCAGGGAAGGCGAGCCTGGCGTTCTTCGGTGAGTTCCTTCGGGTCGAGGCCGAGGTTGATCGGCAGCGGCTCCAGCGCTGTCTCCACCTCGGGCCAGCGATCGATGGGGACGAAGACGTTGACGTCGATGTCGATCGTCACCCGTGGCTCGCCGTGATAGGCGAGCGCGAGGCCGCCGCCGAACGCGTGCGGGAGACCTGCCGCGGACAGCGCGAGATCCACGGCGATGACCTTTTCCACCAGCGACGGCGATCCCTCGCAGTGTCGGCTCTGAGGGAATGCATCGGCGAGGGCGAGCAGATCCGCCAAGGCGTCGCCTCTCGCGGTCGGCGAGGCGCCGATCCATTCCTCGGCACCTGGCTCGATTGGGCCTCGGATGGAGGCGCCTGGATCCGGGGAAGACATGGATCGACGGTAATACGAGGGCGTTCTGAAGCGGTGCAGCAGAGCTGAAGTCGCTTGGGTCGTAGAGTCTGGGGTGCAGATGAGCACCTGGGGAACCACTACGGCCGCGCCTGCTCCGCGTGCGGGGACGGTCGAGGTGTTGGTCGGGCTGCTGGCGGAACTCGACCAGGCGACCGAATCGGGGGTGTTTTACGACCGCGTGTGTCAGGCGGTGGTGACGCTGACGTCGATGAAGCGGGCGGTGCTGATGCTGCACGACGAGACGTACCACTCGGTGATCGCGATGGGGCGGAGCGGGGTGCCCGACGATCTGATGAAGCGGATCGGGGGGACTCTCGACGAGACGCCGATCGCGCAGATCGCGCTGGAGGAGGACCGGGTGGTCGAGGTCGGGGTCAACGGCCGCGACGGCGACCTCGCCGAGTACGTCCCCGCGCGCTACGCCGGGGTGCCCGAGTCGGCCTACCTGATCTGCGTGCCGATCTCCGCCGCCCGGCGCTGGCTCGGCGTGATCTTCGCCGACCGCGAGGGGGAGGACTTCCCGCTCGAGGACGGCGAGCGCGAGACGATGATGACCCTGGGACGGCTGGCCGCACTGACCGCCTCGGTCGAGCACTCGACCGAGCAGCGCGAAAGCGAGCGCCGCCTGGCCGAACGGGTCGAGCTGACCCGCGACCTGCACGAGAACGCGATCCAGCGGCTCTTCGGCGTCGCCCTCGCGCTCGGCTCCGAGGACGACCTCACCAAGAAGGAGCGGGAGCGCTGTCAGGAGGAGCTGCGCTCGGTCGTTGCCGACCTGCGCCGCGCCCTGACCCGCCCGATGGAGACCCCCGAGCGGGCCAGCAAGGCCTGCCTCGGCGAGCTGCTCGAACGCCTCGACGAGCGGCGCCCCGAGCTGGCGGTCGAGTGGGGCGACGGGGTCGAGGTGCCGCTCGACTTCGAGCCGGTCGCCCAGCTGGTCCTCAACGAGGCGCTCCGCAACGTCGACCGCCACTCGCGCCCGACCGAGATCGTCGTCCGCATCGCCTCCGACGGCGAGACGTTCAGCCTCTCGATCGAGAACGACGGCGCCGGCGACGGCCGCAGCACCCGCGGCAGCGGCCTCGGCCTGCGGCTCGCCGCCCTCGAGGCGCTGCGCTACGAGGGCCTGGTCGAGTTCGGCTCCCTCGACGACAACCGCTGGCGCGTCCGCCTCGTCGTCCCCGTAGGTGATCGATGAGACCCGAGGGGCGGGGCCTGCGGGTCCTGGTGGTCGATGACCACGATGTCGTGCAGTGGGGCTTCCGCCTGCTGCTGGAGCGCCAGAGCTGGGTCGAGCGCTGCCTCGCCGCCTCGACCGGCCCCGAGGCCGTCGCCGCCTGCCGCAAAGCGCAGCCCGAGGTCGCCCTCGTCGACATGCTGCTCGGCACCGAATCGGGCGCCGACGTCTGCGAGGAGATCCACAAAGTCAGCCCGGCGACCCGGGTGCTCCTGATCTCCGGCGCCGGGGTGGTCTCGCCCAACGTCGCCCGCACCGCCGGCGCCGCCGGCTTCATCTCCAAGGACTGGTCGGCGGTCGACGTCGTCCGCGCCGTGCGCCGCGTCTCCCAGGGCCAGGAGGTCTTCGCCGAGAGGTCGCTCGACTCGCCGCTGTCGGACCGCGAGCAGGAGGTCCTGTCGCTGATCGCGACCGGCTCGACCAACAAAGAGATCGCCGGTCAGCTGCACCTTTCGCCGCACACCGTGAAGGAGCACACCTCCGCCATCTACCGTAAGCTCGGCGTCCGTAACCGGGCCGAGGCGACCCGCCAGGCGCAACGTCTGAAGATCCTCGTCTGAGCGCCCTGGCCAGCGCCTGGGCCGCCCCCCATATGTCGGGACTCGGCCAGTACCCGCGTCACCCCCGCGGCCGGCCGGACCAATACTCCTTACAAGTGGCGAACCAGAGCGCAGACACGGCCCTACTCTTTCCCGGCCAGGGGAGCCAGACGAGCACGATGGCGGCGGTGGCGGCCGGGCAGCTCCCCGAGCTGGTCGCGCAGGCCGCCGACGAACTCGGCGCCGACGTCTTCGACCAGATCGGCGAGGGCACCCAATACGCCCAGCCGGCGCTCTTCATCGCCTCGCTCGCGCACTGGAAGGCGGCGGGCGAGCCGGACGCGGCCTTCTACGCCGGACATTCGCTTGGTGAGCTGCCGGCCCTGGTTGCCGCGGGCGCCCTGGCGCCGAGCGCCGGCCTGCGCCTCGCCGCGGTCCGCGGCCGGCTGATGGACGAGGCTTCGCAGGTCCGTCCCGGCGGCATGGTTGCCTCGCTCGGCGGCTCCGACGAGGCCGTCCAGAAAGTGGCCGGCGAATTCGAGCTGACGATCGCCAACGACAACGCCCCCGGCCAGGTGATCCTCTCCGGCGACGCCGAGAAGGTCGGCGAAGCCCGCAAGGCGCTGCGCGCCGAGGGTGCCAAGGCGATCCGCCTGCCGGTCGCGGGCGCCTTCCACTCGCCGCTGATGGAGCCGGCGATCCCCGGCTACCAGGAGATCCTCGATCAGACCGAGTTCAGCGCCGCCCCCGGCGCCTACTCCTCGATCACCGCCGCGCCCTTCGACGACATCCGGGCCGACCTGCTCGCCGCGCTGACGCAGCCGGTGCGCTGGCGCGACACGCTCATCGCCCTCGGCGACGCGGGCGCCACCGTCTTCCTCGAGACCGGCCCCGGGGACATCCTCACCGGCCTCTGCCGCCGCACCCTCGGCGAGGAGCTCGAGAGCCGCACCCTCGACGTCGCCAAGGAGACGGCCGATGCATAAATTGACCTCCGAGCCCGTCGCCGCGCCGGCCTTCGCCGCCGCCCCGCTGGTCCGCTGCGGCGCCGAGATGGTCGGCGTCGGCACAGCGCTGCCCGCCCGGATCGTCCCCAACTCCGAGCTCGACGAACGGCTCGGCATCGACGCCGAATGGATCGTCAAACGGACCGGGATCGAAGAGCGCCGCTCCGCCCAACCCGGCGAGCGGCTCTACGAGTTCGCCGCCGCGGCCGGGGCCGAGGCGCTCGCCGAAGCGGGTGTCGCCGCCGCCGACGTGGATCTGATCGTCCTCGCCACCACCTCCAACGAGGACCTGATGCCGGCCGCCGCGCCGCGCGTCGCCGCCGTCCTCGGCGCCGCCGACGCCGCCTGTTACGACGTCAACTCGGCCTGCACCGGCTTCCTCAGCGCGGTGTCCGTCGCCTGCGGTCAGATCGAATCTGGGCGCGCGGTTAACGTTCTCGTGATCGGTGCCGACCTGATGATGCCCCTGACCGATCCGGACGACCGCGCCACCGCCGCGGTCTTCGCCGATGGCGCCGGCGCGGTGATGATGCGCGGCACCCTCGAGAGCCGCGTCGGGCCGATCGTCCTGCGCTCCGACGGCGAGAAGGCCGACCTGATCAGGATCGACCGCAACGACCTGATCATCCGGATGCAGGGCCACGAGACCTTCCGCTACGCGGTCGACCTGATGTCCGAGTCGACGATCGAAGCAGTCGCCCTCGCGGGCCTGCAGCTCGACGACATCGACCTCTTCGTCTACCACCAGGCCAACGCCCGCATCCTGCGCGCGGTCGGCGAGCGCCTCAGCCTGGTGCCCGACCGGGTGATCAACTCGATCGCCAAACTCGGCAACACGTCGGCGGCGACGATCCCGCTGGCGCTCGCCGAGGCGAAGCGCACCGGCCACCTGCGCCAGGGCGCCCGCGTGCTGCTGGGCGCCTTCGGCGCCGGGGTCAGCTGGGGCGCGACCGTGATCGAGTGGGGCGGGGCGGTGAGCGTCGGTGTCTGAGCGTCCCGAGGGCGTCGCCCTCGTCACCGGCTCCTCCCGCGGGATCGGCGCCGCGACCGCGCTGATGCTGGCCGCCGACGGCTGGCCGGTGCGGGTCAACTACCGCTCTGACAAAGAGGGGGCGGTAGAGGTCGTCGCCCAGATCGAGGCGGCCGGCGGAACCGCGACCCTCTGGCAGGGCGACATCGCCGACTCAGGCGACATCGCCCGGATGACCGCGCCCGACGACGACGGCCCGGTGCTGGTCCTCGTCAACAACGCCGGCGTGCGGATGGACAACCTCTCGCCGCAGCTCGAAGACGACCAGTGGCAGACGGTGATCGACATCAACCTGACGGCGACCTTCCGCGCCACCCGCGCGGTGCTGCCGAAGATGATGCGGGCCCGCTTCGGTCGCGTGATCAACGTCGCCTCGGTGGCGGGGATCCGCGCCAACCCGGGCCAGGCCAACTATTCGGCCAGCAAGGCCGGGGTCATAGGATTTACGAAGACCGTCGCCGCCGAGGTGGCGCGACGCGGGGTGACCGTCAACGCGGTCGCGCCGGGGCTGATCGAGACCGCCTTCACCGAGGACGTGATGGAGGGCGACATGGCGAAAGCGATCCCCGCCCGCCGCGTCGGCACCCCGGAGGAGGTCGCGGCCTGCATCCGCTTCCTCGCCTCCGGACAAGCTTCTTACGTGACCGGAACGACGCTGACCGTAGACGGCGGCCTCAGCGCTTAACGCTTAAGGAATAGGAAAAAGGAGAACCAAATTGGCAACGCAAGTGAGCAACGAGAACGTCGAGAAGACGATCTACGACGGTCTCGTCGAGCTCGGCACCGATCGTGACGACCTCTCCCGCGAGGCGACCCTGGAGAGCCTCGACATCGACTCGCTCGACCTCGTCGAGCTCGCCCAGATCGTCGAGGACGAGTACGGCGTCGAGCTCAAAGGCGACGACGTCAAGGACGTGAAAACGGTCGGCGAGGTCATCGACCTGGTGGTCTCGAAGGCCTGATGACGCGACGCGTCGTGATTACGGGAGTCGGTGCCGTCACCCCGCTGGGGATCGGCAGCGACCCCTTGATCGACCGCTGGATCGCGGGCGAGTCGGGGATCGTCGACGGCTTCGGCCGTTGTCTCGATTTCGATCCGAACGACTGGCTCTCGAAGAAGGAAGTGCGGCGAGCCGACCGCTTCACCCAGATGGCGATCGTCGCCGGGGACGAGGCGGTCAAGCAGGCCTTCGGCGAGGAGGTCGAGCTGCCCTACGACTCCTACAAGGTCGGCTGCGTGATCGCGACCGGGATCGGCGGCCTCGTCTCGCTCGAGCGCGAGCAGGAAAAACTGATCCTGAAGGGCCCCAAATCGGTCTCGCCGCTGGCGGTGCCGCTGATGATGGGCAACGCCGCGGCCGCCGCGGTGTCGATGCGCCACGGCCTGCAGGGCCACACCTACGCGGTCTCCTCGGCCTGCGCGGCGGGCAACAACGGGATCGGCGACGCCGTCCGGATCATCGAACACGGCGACGCCGACGCGATGGTGACCGGCGGCGCCGAGGCCTGCATCACCGGCGTCGCGACCTCGGCCTTCGCGGCGATGGAAGCGACCTCGACCTCCGGCATCTCGCGCCCGTTCGACGCCCGTCGCGACGGTTTCGTGATGGGCGAGGGCGCCGGCGTGCTGGTGCTGGAGGAGAAAGAGTCGGCGGAAAAGCGCGGCGCGACGATCCTCGGCGAGGTCACCGGCTACGGCGTCACCGCCGACGCTTACCACCTGACCGCGCCGCAGCCCCAGGGTGAGGCGGCGGCGAAGGCGATCCAGTTCGCGCTCGCCGACGCGGGCATCTCCGCGATCGACGTCGACTACGTCAACGCCCACGGCACCTCGACCCCGCTGAACGACGCGGCCGAGACGAAAGCGATCAAGGCGGCCCTTGGCGAGCGTGCCTCCGACATCCCGGTCAGCTCGACCAAGTCGGTGATCGGGCACCTGCTCGGCGCCGCCGGCGCGGTTGAGGCGATCGCCACGATCGAAGCCCTCAGGCGTCGCGAAGCTCCCCCGACCGTCGGGTATGGAGAGGCAGAAGAGGGTCTTGACCTTGACTACGTCGAAGGTTCGGCTAAACCGATTGTCAACGGAGACGGTCCCGTCGTCGCGATCTCCAACTCGTTCGGCTTCGGCGGCCACAACGCCGTCCTCGTCCTCAGCGCCAACTAAGCGAGCTGATTCCCCTTATGGCCACCGCCGTCAAAGCCCCGCCCTCCGCTCCCGCCGACACGCCGCTCGGGCAGTTGCAGATGCTCTGCGACCCGGGGACGTTCCGGCCCCTGCGCAGCGGCGTCTCCAGCCTCCGCCTCGGCGAGCGGGCGACCCCGGGTGACGGCGTCGCCGCGGGCGCCGGTGAAGTCGACGGCCGGCCGGTCTTCTGTTACGCCCAGGATCCGGCCTTCCTCGGCGGCAGCCTCGGCGAGGTCCACGCCGACACGATCGTCCGCACGATGCGGATGGCCGGCGACGCCGGCGCGCCGGTGGTCGGCTTCGTCCGCTCCGGCGGCGCCCGCCTGCAGGAGGGCCACGCCGCCCTCGCCGGCTACGGCCGCATCTTCCGCGCCAGCGTCGAGCTCTCGCGCAAGGTGCCGCAGATCTCGATCCTCTCCGGCATCTCGGCCGGCGGCGGCGCCTACTCGCCGGCGCTGACCGACTTCGTCGTGATGACCAAGGACTCGCGGATGTTCCTCACCGGCCCGAAGGTCGTCGCCGAGGCGATGGGCGAAGAGATCTCGATGGAGGAGCTCGGCGGTCCCAAGGTCCACGGCAAGAACGGCGTCGCCCACCTGATCGCCGAGGACGCCGCCGACGCGGTCCTGCAGACCCGTCACCTGCTCAACCTGCTGCCGCAGAAGATCGGCGGCAACTCCCATCCGCACCTGGTCATCGATCCCGATGGGACCGACCCCGGCTCGGTCGTGCCGCTCGAACCGCGCAAGGTCTATGACGTCCGCGACGTCGCCAACGCGGTGCTCGACGGCGGCAGCCTGCTGGAGATCTGGGCCAAGTGGGCGCCGAACATGGTCACCGCCTTCGCCCGCCTCGAGGGCCGCCCGGTCGGCCTGATCGCCAACCAGCCGCGCCAGCTCGGGGGCGTGATCGACGCCGCCGCCTCGGAGAAGGCGGCGCTCTTCGTCGAAGACTGCAACCGCTTCGGACTGCCGCTGGTCGTCTTCGTCGACACCCCCGGCTTCCTGCCGGGCAAGGCCCAGGAGGAGGCCGGCGTTATCCGCCACGGCGCCTCGCTGCTGCACGCCTTCGCCGGCGCCTCGGTGCCGAAGGTGACCCTGGTCCTGCGCAAGGCCTTCGGCGGCGCGGCGATCACGATGAACTCCAAAGACCTCGGCGCCGACGTCGTCTTCTCCTGGCCGAACGCGCAGATCGGGATCATGGCCGCGCGCCAGGCGGTCGGCATCGTCCACGGCCGGCGGATGCGCGAAGACGAGACGCTGTCGCGCGATGATCTCGCCGACGCCTACGCCGCCGAGCACCTGACCGCGCCCGCCGCGGCGGCAAGCGGCTGGGTCGACGAGGTGATCGAGCCCGAGGCGAGCCGCGAGAGCCTCGCCTGGGCCCTCCGCTCCCTGAGGGGACGTTGAGCGATCCCGTCGTCCGTGCTTACGCGGCGCTAGGGGACAGCTTCACGGCGGGTCGCGACACGATCGACGGCGACCGGTGGGCCGACCTTCTCGCCGCCGGCTTGCAACGGTCGAACCCGGAGATGAGGTACGAGAACCTCGCCGTCGACGGTGCCACCAGCGGCGAAGTGCTGGCGCAGCAGGTCGCGCCGGCGCTGGCGCTGGAGCCGGACCTCATCACCGTCATCTGCGGCGCCAACGACGTGCTGCTGGCGACCCGACCGGACGTCCCGACATACGAGAGGAATTTCGACGAGATCCTGCGGCAGCTTCGCGAGGGGGCGCCGGAGGCGATGCTGGTCACCGCGACCGCGCCCGAGGGCTGGCAGTTCATGGAGCTGCGTCCGCGGACGGAAGCGCGGCTGATCGAGGCGACCAAGGAGCTGAACGCCGTGACCCGGGCGGCGGCGGAGCGCTACGGGGTCGAGTGCCTGCCGGTGGCGGGACATCCCGCACTGCAGGATCCGGCTACGTTCTCGGCCGACGGGCTGCACCCGTCGGCCACCGGCCACGGGACCGTCGCGCGCGAATCGGCCTTGTTCCTGAGCGCACGCCTGGGTATCGACTTCAAGCTGGGAGAGGAAGGAATTCGTGATTCTTGAGGGCAAGAAGATCCTGGTCACCGGGGTCGTCAACCGCCATAGCATCGCCTTCGCGATCGCCGAGCGGGCGCAGGCGCAGGGGGCCGAGGTGCTGCTGACCAGCTTCGGCCGGGTGAAACGGATGACCGAGCGCTCGGCGGCGCGGCTCGACCCGGCGCCGGAGGTGCTCGACCTCGACGTCAACTCCGACGAGGACATCGCCGCGCTGCGGGTCGAGTTGGAGACGCGCTGGGGCCGGGTCGACGGCGCGGTGCACGCGATCGCCTTCGCCCCCGCCGACGCGATCGGCGGCGAGTTCATGAAGACGCCGCGGGAGAGCGCCAAGCTCGCCTTCGAGACCAGCGCCTACTCCTACAAGGCCCTCGCCGAGGCGGTGGTCCCCCTGATGACCGACGGCGGCGCGATGGTCGGCCTCGACTTCGACGCGACCGTCGCCTGGCCCTCCTACGACTGGATGGGCGTGGCGAAGGCGGCGCTCGAGTCGGTCAACCGCTACCTGGCGAAGGACCTCGGCGCCCAGAAGATCCGCGCCAACCTGGTCTCGGCAGGCCCCGTCCACACCGCGGCCGCCTCCGGCATCTCCGGCTTCTCCGACCTCGAGATCCTCTGGGGCGACGCCGCCCCCCTCGGCTGGGACCCCCACGACGCGACCCCGGTCGCCGACGCGGCCCTCTTCCTCCTGAGCGACTTGTCCCGGGCCACCACCGGCGAAATCATCCACGTAGACGGCGGCGCCCATGCCGTGGGAGCTCCGCCACAGCAGTCGTGAGACGCCGTGGAGGCGCCTCATGGCGTTAGCCGCTTACTACCGGGTGGGCGGCGTGGAAGAAATTCTCGGAGTCGTATTTGGACTTGGCGGCGCGTAGGCGCTCGACGGTCGCGGGAGGGTAGGCGACGGCGATGTCCTCGGACTCGTCGGAGAAGTTGAGGTAGCGGCCGGCGTCCCAGGGCTTCATCGCGTCCTCCATCGCCCCCAGCCAGGCTTTGGTCGGGGCCATCGCGGACGGGTCGGGGACGACGTTGACGCCGAACATGAGGAATTCGCCGGGTAGGCAGTCCATCGCCCCGTTGCCCGGCCCGCTCCGGGCCATCGCGCCGCCGTCGTGGCGGATCTCGACCGAGAGCAGGTGCGTTCCTGAGTCCGGCCCGACCGCGCCGACGAAGGCGTCGAGCGCCTCGCCGGGCAGCTCGTTCAGCAGCATCCCGTATGCCGCGTACGGCGCCGGCTCGGGCGGGTCCATGTGGAGGCCGGAGATCCCGGCGGGCGGCTGTACGGCGAAGGAGTCCATTGCCGGACCGAGGTCGCGCAGCGGCGCCAGCACCTCGGTCGCCTCCGCCTCGCCGAGCAGCGCCACAGCCTCGATGATCGCGAACGATTTGCCCCGCATCGGCTCGGGGATCTCCGGGATCGGCGGGAAGTTCATGATCCGCGCGAGCGAGGTGATCTCGTCCGGCGCAGCCGCGGTGAAGGCGTGCCAGGCTCCGAAGACCTCGCTCATCCGCTCGACCGGGAAGAAGAGCGCCCCGGCGAAGACCTCGTGGACCGGCAGCAGCTCGAACTCGAGCGCGGTGACGATGCCGAAGTCACCGGCCGACCCGCGCATCGCCCAGAAGAGCTCGGGGTCGTTGTCGGCGTCGACGCGGCGTTCGTTCCCCGCGGCGTCGACCAGCTCGATCGCGGTGACGAGGTTGCACTGGAGGCCGTGCTTGCGGCCGTACCAGCCGACCCCGCCGCCGAGGCTGTAGCCGACGATCCCGACCGTGGGGGAGGAGCCGTGCGCGGCGGCGAAGCCCATGTCGGAGGCCTGCGGGACGAGGTCGCCCCAGAGGGCGCCGGAGCCCACCCGGGCGATGCGCCGGTCGGCGTCGATCGAGACCCCGCTCATCGCCGCGGTCCGCAGCAGCAGGGTGTCGGAGAGGTCGCCGAGCGGTTCGGCGGAATGGCCGGTCCGCTGGGCGCCGATCCGCAGGCCCTCGGCCTTCGCGTAGGCGATCGCGTCGGCGACGTCGCGGGCGTCGCGTGGCGTCACGATCCTCGCCGGGTCCTGGCTCAGCAGCACGTTGAAGGCTCCGCGGTTGGCCTCATAGCCGTCGCTTCCGCGCGCCAGAACGTCGATCCCCATCTGCGCTCTCCCCCTGCGTTGTGGAACAAGACTTTCTCGGAGGAGGGAGCGTAGATGGAGTGGCGGTTCAGTGTCCACCAAAGGATCGGTGCCGCCCTGTAGGACGGCACCGATCCGTCGGCTCAGCGCGCGCCGATCTCGTGGTTGGCCTGCATCAGCCGGTCGGGGTCGTAGGTGTCGCGGGCCGCTTCGAGGCGACCCGCGACGGCGGGCGGGAAGAAGCTCGCCCCGTCGGTGCGGCTCTCGACGAAGTTGAGGTAATGGCCGGCCTCGTAGGGGCGCAGCGCTGCCGCCACCCGGCTCAGGTCTTCCTCGGTCTTCGTCTCCAATCCGGGCATCAACGCTCCGACCCCGAACATCGCGAACTCTCCTGGCAGCGAGGCCACTGCGCCCGCCCCCTCGGCCTCCCGGCCGAGCGCGCCGCCGGTATGACGGAGCTCGACCGAGACCAACGCCGACCCGGACTCCGGCCCGGCCGCCTCGACCAGCGCGTCGATCGCCTCGCCCGGCAGCTCACCGAGCAGCGCGTGGGTCGTGTCGTAGGGCATCGGGTCGCGCGGATCCATGTGGAGCTCGGCGATCCCGGCGGGCGGCATCGGCATGAACGTGTCGATCGCCGGCCCCAGCTGCCGCAGCGGCTCGAGCAGCATCTCCGCCTCTTCCTGTCCGCAGATGAAGACCGCCTCGACGACCGCGAACGATTTGCCGCGCACCGGCTCGGGCACCTCGGGCAGCGGCGGGAACTGGAGCAGGCGGCCGACCGAGGTCACCTCGTCGGGCACCCTCGCCGTCCACTCGTGCCAGGCGTGCAGCACCTCACTCGCCCGCTCGAAGGGGAAGAAGAGGACGCCGGCGAAGACCGACTCGATCGGCAGCAGGTCGAACTCCAGCGCGGTGACGACGCCGAAGTTGCCACCGCCGCCGCGCAACGCCCAGAACAGCTCCGGGTCGGTGTCGGGAGTCGCGCTGTGGATCTCGCCGTCGGCGGTGACGACCTCGATCGCGCGGACGCGATTGGCGGCCAGCCCGTGCTTGCGGGCGTACCAGCCCATGCCGCCGCCGAGGCTGTAGCCGGCGATGCTGACGTCGGGGGTCGAGCCGTGCAGAGCGGCGAGGCCGAGCTCGGACGCGGCCGGGACGACGTCCTCCCAGCGGGCGCCGGCGCCGACCCGGGCGCGGCGCGCCGGGGCGTCGATCGAGACCCGGTCCATCGCGGTCGTCTTCAGCAGGATCGAGTCCTCGAGCGGGCCCATCGGCGCGGCGTTGTGGCCGGTGCGCTGGGGGGCGACGCGGAGGCCTTCGGCGGCGGCGAAGCGCATCGTCGCCGCCACTTCCTTGGCGTGGCGCGGGACGACGATCGCCGCCGGGCGCTGGTCGACGGTGATGTTGAAGCCGGTCCGCTCGGCGTCGTATCCGGGCTCGCCGGGGATATGGACGTCGCCGCCGACCTGGGCGCGCAGGGCGGCCAGCGAGCGACGGGTGCGGGTGGTGTCGATGCTCATGGGTTTCTCCTCCTGGACGAGACTTGGCGTGAACCCACAATCCGTCGAGGAGGCACTGAGCGCATCGGGAGGAACCCCAAACCTGACCCCAAGGTTTGAGATCAGGTTCCCTTAGGGGGTGGCGAGGGCGGTGGCGAGTTGGCGGCGAGACCGGATCTCGAGCTTGCGATACGCGTTCGAAAGGTGGACCTCGACCGTCTTCGGGGTGACGAAGAGCTGCTGGGCGACCTCGCGGTTGGTCATTCCGTCGGCGGCGAGGCGGGCGACGCGTTCCTCGCTCGGGGTCAGCGCGGCGACGCCGGAGAGCGCCGTGCGTCGCGGTCGCGCCCCGCTCGCCGCCAGCTCGGCGCGGGCGACCTCGCCGATCCGCCCCGCCCCGCACGCTTCGGCCAGCTCGACCGCCCGCTGCAGCGGCTCGCGAGCGTCGCTCGGCCGGCGCGCCGCTCGGAGGGCGCGGCCGAGCGCGGCGAGCGCCTTCGCCTGCTCCAACCTTGCGGTCGAGCCGTCGAGGAGCGTCGTCGCCTCTTCAAGCCGTGCAAGCGCCTCCTGGTCGCCACTCGCGCTCGCCACCGCCCGCAGCGCCGCGCCGACCGTCCCCGGCGCGCCCCAGCGCCGCGCGGCAGCCAGGTTCTCCTCGGCGACCGCGAGCGCCTCCTCACGCCGGTCGAGCCGCACCAGCGCCTCGACCTTGAACTCACGCCAGGGGCTGTAGGCAGGGTTGAGGACGCGCGCGTGGCGCTCGCCGTGGGCCTCGGCGAGCTCCAGGAGCGCCTCGGGCGCGGTGCCGTCTGCGGCCGCCACGGCGAGCCGCCCGTTGTCGTAATAACGGGTGCCGTCGCTGTCGTCCTCGGGGACCGCGCCCAGCGCCTGCGGCAGCGCCGCGAGCGTCTCCCGCGCCGCCGCGAGGTCGCCGCGTTCGAGCTGCGCCAGTGAGCGGAAGCCCGCCAGGTAGAGCCCCGCCCCCGCCCCGAAGCTCCAGACGTTGAACTCGCTCCGCGCCTGGGCGAGCAGCGATTCCGCCTCCTCGAGGTCGCCGCTCCGAAGCAGCGCCGCGCCCTGCCACATGTGGAGGCCGGAGATCGCGAAGAGCGAGCCGTGGCGGTGGGCCTCGGCGAGTGCGGCGTCGATGACCGCACTCACCTCGGGCCGGTCGGCCCAGGCGAGCGCGGTGATCGGACCGATGCCGAGGTAGCCGGGGTCGGCGCGCTCCAGGTCGCCGCCCTCGAGCGCGCCGAGGGCGAGACGCGCGCACTCGGCGGCCGTGCCGTCGCCCTGCGACCACACGATCACCGCCGCCGACATCGCCATCTTCATCCCAGGGCCACCGCTCAGCATCGGGTCGCGGAAACGCTCGAGGCGAGTCGTCTCGCTCGGATCGAGGATGCCGAACAGGAGCAGGCTCAGCTCGAAGGCCTCGATTCCGGTCCGGGCGTCCTCCATCTCCTCCGGCAGTTCCGCACGGAAGCGTCGCGCCAGTGCGAGCGCCTCGGCCGGGCTCTCGGTGAAGACGACGAGCCGCAGCAGCACGTGGGCGACGACGGCGCGCATTGGTGGGTCCTCGGTGGCGGTGTAGACGGCGCGCAGGTGGCGGGCCGCGGCGGGGCCCTCGGTCAGCGACTCGGCGAGGCCGAGTTCGCGCAGGACGTCGACGCGCACCGCGGGCGCGGGCGGCTCCTCGCGGGCCCGGCGAAGGTAGGCCATGGCGCTGTCGACAGCGCCTTTGCGGGCGGCCGAGCGACCCGCCTCGCGCAGCGTCTCGACCACCTCCGGGTCGCCCGCGGGCGCCGTCGCCAGCAGGTGGGTCGCGACCTCCTCGTGGGGCGCGCCGCGCTCTCGCAGGAGCGCCGCCGCGCGGGCGTGGGCGAGTTGGCGCTCGGCCGGGGACTGCTCGCGGTAGACCGCTTCGAGGACGAGCGGGTGGACGAAGCCGAGCGGCGGCTCGCGGCGCAGGACCTCGACCCGGGCGAGCTCGCCGGTGGCGCGGGCGACCTCGGCCTCCTCGAGCCCGGTCAGCGCGGCGATGTCGGCGACCGAGGCACCTTCGGCGAGCACCGCGACCGCCTTGGCGACCTCGATCTCGGCGGGGGAGAGGCGCGACATCCGCATCATCACGCTGCGCGAGACCGCGCCCGGCCCCATCCGCCGCACCGCGCCGACGTTGGCGTCGGTCGGGGCGACGCCGTCGGCGGCCAGCGCGCCGAGCAGCTCGCGCAGCAGCAGCGGGTTGCCGCCGGTCGCCTCGCGGCAGGCGGCGACGAAGCGGGGCGACGCATCGGGCCCGAGCATCGTCCCGGCCACCGCGCCGGTCCCGGCGACGCTCAATGGCTGCGGGCGCACGGCGGCGGTGAGCGGGTCGGAGAGGATCTCACCGAGCAGTAGCGGGTCGGCCGGGGTCTCGGCGGTGCGGAGCGTCGCCCCGAACAGCAGCGACGCGCCCTCGAGCCGCGGCACCAGGTAGGCGAGGAAGCGCAGCGAGGGCCGATCGCACCAGTGCAGGTCGTCGACCGCGAGGAGGAGCGGGCGTTCGGCGCCGACGTTGAGGGTCAGCCAGTAGAGGCCGTGGAGCACGGCGAAGGTCGCGCCCTCGTCGACCTCCCCGGCGAAGACGGCGCGAGCCGGGGCGGCGGCACCGGCGAAGGCCGCCTCGCGGTCGGCGCCCGCGAGCGCCGGTTCGAACAGCTGACGGACCACCCCGAAGGGGAAGTCGCGCTCGAGCTCCCGGCCGCGAGCGGCCAGCGCGCGGACGCCGCGGGCATCGGCGCCATCTCGCAGCGCGCCCAGGAGGCGACTCTTGCCGATCCCGGCGGGACCCTCGATCAAGGCCGCCCGCGAGCGACCGTCGACGAGACCATCGAGGAATTCGGCGAGGGCGCCCAGATCGCTCTCGCGCTCGACCAGGTCCATCCCTATCCGATAGTCAGCCTTTCCACATCGTTGCCACGAGCGACGAATATCTCACTGACGAGGCTCGGAGGGAAGAGGCCTTGCGCGGCGACGCCCGGATCGCCTTCGAGGCGCACCATCAGGCTCGCCGGGTCCTCGCGCCCGGGGCCGCGGTAATCGGCGATCAGGCCGCCGTCCGGACTGGGCGGCATATCGGGGCGGAGGGTGACGGCGTCGCCGAGCCGGACGAGGGTCGATTCGAGGCCGAACGCGAAGAGCTCCAGCGGGATCGGCCAGGTGAAGGTGGCCACCGGCTTCGAGGAGTCGGCGATGACGACGAAGCGATCGGCCGCCGCGGCGACGATCTTCTCGCGCAGGTGGGCGCCGCCGCCGCCCTTTATGAGCCAGCCGTCGGGGGTCACCTCGTCGGTGCCGTCGATCGCGATGTCGAGGCGCTGAAGGCGGTCGAAGTCTTCGACCGGGATGCCGAGCGAGCGCGCCTGGTCCTCGGTCGCGACCGAGGTCGCCACGCAGCGCAGGTCGGTCAGCCCGCGTCGGGCGAGGGCGGGGAGGAGGTGGGCGACGGTCGAACCGGTGCCGAGTCCCACCGTCATGCCGCTCTCGACCAGCTCGGCCGCGGCTTCGGCGGCGAGGCGCTTCTCGTCGTCGGCGGTCGGCGAGGCGTTCACGACTGGCGACTCTATTCGGCTACCCTGGACACTCGCGTTCAACGCCCAGACAACTAGGAGCCAAGCCAAAAAGATGACTGTCACGCCCACCCAGGACTACAAGGTCGCCGATCTTGGCCTCGCCGAGTTCGGCCGCAAGGAGATCTCCCTCGCCGAGGTTGAGATGCCTGGCCTCATGCAGACCCGGGAGGAGTTCGGGGCGCAGAAACCGCTGACGGGCGCCCGCATCATGGGCTCGCTCCACATGACGGTGCAGACCGCGGTGCTGATCGAGACCTTGGTCGAGCTCGGCGCCGAGGTGCGCTGGTGCAGCTGCAACATCTTCTCGACCCAGGACCACGCGGCGGCGGCGATCGCGGCGGCCGGGGTCCCGGTCTACGCCTGGAAGGGCGAGACGCTGGAGGAGTACTGGTGGTGCACCGAGCAGGCGCTCAACTGGCCGGGCGAGGACGGGCCGAACATGATCCTCGACGACGGTGGCGACGCGACCCTGCTGGTCCACAAAGGCGTCGAGTACGAGGCGGCGGGCGCGGTCCCGGATCCCTCGACCGCGGACTCGGAGGAGTTCCGGATCGTGCTGGAGACGCTGACCCGCTCGCTGGAGTCAGACGCGACGCGGTGGACCAAAGCGGCCGCCCAGATCAAGGGCGTCACCGAGGAGACGACGACCGGAGTGCACCGGCTCTACCAGCTGGCCGAGGCCGGCGGACTGCTCTTCCCGGCGATCAACGTCAATGACTCGGTCACCAAGTCGAAGTTCGACAACCTCTACGGCTGTCGCCACTCGCTGATCGACGGCATCAACCGCGCCACCGACGTGATGATCGGCGGCAAGGTCGCCGTCGTCTGCGGTTACGGCGACGTCGGCAAGGGTTGTGCGTCGTCGCTTCGGGGCCAGGGCGCTCGCGTGATCATCACCGAGATCGACCCGATCTGCGCGCTGCAGGCGGCGATGGAGGGCTACGAGGTGCGCCGCCTGAATGACGTCGTCGGCTCGGCCGACATCTTCGTTACGACGACGGGCAACAAGGACATCATCACCCTCGACCACATGACGAAGATGAAGCACAACGCGATCGTCGGCAACATCGGCCACTTCGACAACGAGATCGAGATGGCGAAGCTGGAGAACTCGGACGCCGAGCGGATCAACATCAAGCCGCAGGTCGACGAGTGGAAGTTCGCCGACGGCCACTCGATCATCGTCCTCTCAGAAGGCCGCCTGCTGAACCTCGGCAACGCGACGGGGCATCCGTCCTTCGTGATGTCGAACTCGTTCACCAACCAGGTCATCGCCCAGATGGAGCTCTTCGGCCGCCCCGAGGAGTTCGCCGCCAAGGAGGTCTACATCCTCCCCAAGCACCTCGACGAGAAGGTGGCCCGCCTCCATCTCGCCGCCCTCGGCGTCGACCTGACTGAGCTGACCCCTGACCAGTCGTCCTACCTCGGCGTCCCGGTCGACGGCCCCTACAAGCCCGACCACTACCGCTACTAGCCGGGCATCGCCTCCGTCAGGAGGCGATCGTCAGAAGCAACTCTTCGCTCTCGGCTCCCGGCGCTTCGGCGCCCGGGGCCGAGTCGAACGAGCGGAGGTATTCCGCCAAGGCGTCGCGCAGCATCTCCTTCGCCTCCGCCAGGGTCGGCGCCGCGGTGATCACACCCGGGAGCTCGATGAGTCGACCTTGGGTCCAGCCGTTCTCGACGGGCTCGTAGACAGCGGTGAGTCTTATCTGGGCCGCCATGCATAAATAGCCTAGTCCCCGCCGAGCCGAGATTCTCCCCCCTTCTTCAGTGAAAAGAAGAGAAAAGAAGCGAAAAGGGGGGAGAAAATCCATGCCCTCGCGACTGGTAGAGGCATGGTCAAGCGAGTGGATCTGGAACGTCATCTGAGGCGGTACGGCTGTCACGCCTTACGCGAGGGCGGGCGGCATTCCATCTGGCGAGGACCCACGGGCCTGAGGACCGCTCTTCCGAGGCACCGTGAAGTCCCCCGCGGGACGGTCCGCAATATCTGTCGCAGGTTGGGCGTCCCGCCTCCGCCGTAGCCGCCTATAGTCGCCGGGGTGGACGCGCGGATCTGGGTCTCGGCCGGTGGTGCGGCGCCGCGATCGGTGGCGCTGAGTGGGGACCGGACGGTGGTCGGGAGATCGCCGGACGCCGACCTGACGCTCGATGACGAGGCGGTCTCCTGGAACCACCTGGAAATCGAGAGGCGGGGGCAGGTGCTGATGGCCGCTGACCTCGATAGCCGCAACGGGACGGCGCTGAACGGGGAGCCGCTCGATCGACCGCGGCGGCTGCGCGATGGCGACACGCTGATCGTCGGCGGCCACCGCCTGGAAGTCTCGACCGCGGGGAGCCCGACGCCGGTCGCGGCCACGGTCGCCGCCGCTGAGCCAGGGGTGGCGCTGAACGAGGAGGAGCGGGCGACCGCCGCCGCCCTCGTCGCGCCGTACCGGAGTGAGGGTGCCTTCGCCGGCCGTCCCGCGACGCGAGCCGAGATCGCCGCCGAGCTCCACGTCAGCGAGCGCACCGCGCAGCGCCGGCTCGATGCCCTGGCGGCCAAACTCGAGGTCGCCGGCGACGCGGGCCGCGACCGCCCCCGCCAGATCGCCGCCCGCGTGATCGAGCTAGGCCTCGACCGCCGCTAGCGCGTCACACCTCCGCCGGCCCTCGGCGTTGACGGGCCGAAAACTCAAGCAGGGCTGGAGTTTTCGGCCCACCAACATCGTGGCTCGGAGGGGGTCAAACGTGGCTCGGTGGGTGGCGCGGGTGTCGTTGGTCGGTACGGGTTCTGGTCGGAGCATGGGTGCATGGAATTCACCGATGCTCGAAAGGAGCACCTCATGTCCTTCCGCTTCTCCTCACTCCGCACGATCCTCCTCGCCGCCTTCGCCGTCCTCGCGCTGGCCCTGCCCACCGCGGCATCGGCCGCCGCGCACCGGGCCGGCGCCGTCGTCTTCTCCCAGACCAGCACGGTCGAAGGGGTCGAAGAAGGAGGGCTCTTCGCCGTCCGCGACGGCCACCGCAACCAGCTGACCGAAAACCCGGCCGACACCGAACCGTCGTTCGCGCCGGATGGCCGAACCATCGCCTTCGCCCGCGAAGGCCACATCTACACCGTCCGCCCCGACGGCTCCGGCGAGCGGCGCCTCACCAACGGCGCCGTGCTCGACTCGCGCCCGCAGATCTCGCCGAACGGCCGCATCGTCATGTTCGAGCGGCGCCCGGCCGAAGGCCAGCCGGCCAACCTCTACACGGTGTCGGCGACCGGCGGCCCGGCCAAGGACCTCACCCCCGGCCCCGAAGAAACGAGCGAAGCGCGCTTCGCCCCCGACGGCAAGACGATCGTCTTCGTCCGCACCACCGAAGCATCGGGCGGCCGTGAGAACGCCGACCTCTACTCGATCCGCCCCAGCGGCACCGGCATCACCCGCCTCACCACGACCGGCCGCGTCGACGAGTTCGACCCGCGCTACTTCGCCGGCGGCATCGTCTTCAGCCGCGGCAACCAGTCCGAAGGGCCGGCCGGATACGCCGACGTCTACACGATGAAGAAGAACGGCACCAAGGTGAAGCCGCTGGTCGAAGGCGTCGGCTCGGCCTACGTCGAAGACGTCTCGCCGCAGGGCCACACGCTGATGTTCCGTCGCGACCGCGGCCTCTGGGTCAAGCAGATCGGCCCGAAGCGCGCCAAGAAGCTCGTCGAACTGCCCGACAGCGCGCAGACCAACTCGGTTTTCTCTTCCGACGGTGCCAGCGTCGCGACGATGATCGAAACGCACGAAAGCCAGCAGTTGATCTCGATCAACCTCGCCAACGGACGCCACTCCGAACTCGCCGGCATCTGGGGCGAAGGCGAAAAACAGGCCTTCGGCCCGGTGATCGATTGGCAGCCGGTGCGCTGAGCGCTCAATGAGGTGACGCCACCGGGCGGTATAACCGCCCGGTGGCAGACCTCGCCCTCGGTGACGAAGTCGCCGGATACCGGATCGACGCCCGCATCGCCCGCGGTGGGATGGGCGTCGTCTACCGCGCCACCCACCTTGGCCTCGACCGCCCGGTGGCGCTGAAGGTGATCGCCCGCGAGCTCGCGGGCGATGCCTCGTTCCGGGACCGCTTCCTGCGGGAGTCGCGGCTGGCGGCGCGGCTCGACCACCCGGCGGTGGTGCCGGTCTACGACTCGCGCGATGTCGACGGCGAGCTGATCGTCGCGATGCGCCTGGTCGAGGGGGGCGACCTGCGGGCGCTGATCGAGCGCGAGGGGCCGCTGCCGCCGGCGCGGGCGACGGCGCTGCTAGGTCAGGTCGCGGCGGCGCTCGACGCGGCCCACGCGGCCGGGATCGTCCACCGCGACGTGAAGCCCCACAACGTGATGGTGCTGGCGGACGGTCGGGCCAAGCTGGCCGACTTCGGCATCGCCTCGGTGAAGGACGACCCCGCCATCACCTCCACCGGCATGGTGCTGGGGACGCCGAAGTACATGTCGCCCGAGCAGGCCCGGGGCGAGGCCGCCGGCGCCCCGGCCGACCTCTGGGGGCTCGGCGCCCTCCTGTACTTCGCCGTGGAGGGCGAGGCTCCGTTCGACCGCGGCGACGCCCTGCCCACCTTGAACGCCGTGCTGCACGACGAGCCGCGCGCACTCGAGCGGGCCGGCGGACTGGCCCCGGTCATCG
>JAOPZF010000084.1 GCA_025964255.1 Solirubrobacterales bacterium
CCGCCGACCCGCAGACCGGCGAAGAGATGCTGACCCTCGGCGCGATCGCCCGCGGCGCCGGCGACAGCTACCTGATCCGCCTCAACCACCTCTTCGCCGAAAAGAACTTGCCGGCCTACATCCGGCCGCTCGGCGAGCCGAACCGTTGCCTCAACGTCTACGCCGCCTACGAATGCGCCGGCAAGCCGCGCGAGGCCGCCGACTCGGCCCGCAACTACCGCCGCGCCTTCCGCCGCATCTACGTGATCGTCCACGGCGGCGGCAAGGCCAAAGTCATCAACGCCCGACTCAAAGAAGCCGGGCTACCGCCGCTCACGGTCATGGTCGGCGGCCTACCGAAAGCGCCGATCGCGGTCGTCTGGAGTCCGCTCCCCAGCGGCTCTCCGACGACGAAGAAAAACCTGCCGCAGAACTACTTCCCCGGGGAAAAGTGGGTCGACTGGACCGGCACCGACTTCTACGCCTCCTATCCCGAATGGGGCGCGCTGACCAAGCTCTACGAACGCTACCCCGAAAAGCCGTTCGCGCTGACCGAGTGGGGCGTCGAAAACGGCGACGACCCGGCCTTCGTCTCGAAGCTGTTCACCTGGATCGAAAAGCACCCGCGGACGAAGATGGTCGTCTACTACCAGGACTTCGGCTCGACCAGCCCATACCGGATCCAGAACTATCCGGAAAGCCTGTCGGTCCTCACCGACCGGCTTCACTCGGGCGATTTTCCGGCGTACGCGCCGGCCGCGCCGCAGCTGCCGCCGCCGCCGCCCGGTGGCGTCGAAGCCGGATAGCGCGCGGCTCCTTGCAGCGGGCGCTTGCGTCCTCTAAGGATCGGCCACGAGTATCGGCCGATGAGGGCCAGGCTCCCGCGTCCCGTCCCGCCGCATCTCGTCTTACTGGGGGGCATCGTGCTGCTCGGTGCCGTGCTTCGGTTCTCGACCCTCGGGCTGCAGAGCTACCGCTACGACGAGGCCGTCACCGTCGGCCGGGTCCTGCACGCAAACTTCTCCGACACCTTCGCCGCGGTCCCGCGCAGCGAGTCGACGCCGCCGCTCTACTACCTCCTCGCCTGGGCCTGGTCGAAGCCGTTCGGCACCGGCGAAGTCTGGATGCGCTCCCTTTCGGCGTTGGCCGGGACGGCGTCGATCGTGGTCGTCTACCTCGGCGCCCTCTCGCTGCCGTTACCTCGGCGGGCGGGCCTGATCGCCGCCGCAGCGGTCGCCGTCAGCCCGGTCTTGATCTGGTTCTCCCAGGACGCCCGCGCCTACGCGCTGGTCTTCCTGCTGACCGCGCTCTCGTTCCTCTTTTTCGCCCGCGCGCGCCGTGGCGGATCGGGGCGCGACCTCGCCTGGTGGGGAGGCCTCTCGGCGCTGGCGCTGGCGACGCATTACTTCGCCGGCTTCGTGATCGTGCCCGAGGCCGTGATCCTGCTGGTCGGGCGCAACCGTCGCGTGGCGGCGCTGGCGTGCCTCCCGATCGTCGCGATGGGGGCTCTGCTCGCTCCGATCGCGATCGAGCAGACCGAACACGCCCACGCCTCCTGGATCGCCGAAAGCCCGATCGAATCGCGGCTCGAACGCGCGGGCGCCAAGCTGGTCGGCAGCGACAACGGCGACGAGCACGGTCGGCGCCAGGGCGTCGCGATCCCGCTCGGGGTGCCGGCGGCGCTCGCGGTCCTGGCGGCGGCGCTGCTCGTCTGGCGCGGTGACCCGGAGGAGCGTCGCGGCGGTGGCCTCGCCGCGCTCGTCGGCGGCGGCGCGATCGCCTTGGCCCTGCTGGCGGCGGCGACCGGGCACGACTACTTCGACGGCCGCAACCTGCTGCCCGCCTTCGTGCCCCTGCTGATCGTGCTCGGGGCGGGCTTCGGGGTCCGGCGCTCCGGGTGGGCCGGCCCCGCGGCGGCCGCCGCCTTCTGCCTCTGCTCGCTCTTCTTCACGATCGAGATCGACCGCCTCCCGCGGCTGCAGCGCGAGGACCTTCGCAATGCCGCCGCCGTCGCGGGGCCGCTGCGCCGCGACAAGGTCCTGGTCACCCAGCGCTACTCCGCCAACCAACCCCTGCGGTACTACCTCGGCGCCGACTTCGCCGCCACGACGCCGCCGCCGCTGAGGGAAATCGTCCTCGTCGGCTCTGCCGCGGCGGGGCGGCACGCCGGCCGTCTGCTGCCTCCGGCGTTTCACCGGGTCGGCTCGCGCCCGGTCTCTTACAACTTCACCCTCACCCGGTTCCGCGCTTCGCGTGCCGTGCGCGTGCCACTTCGCCGGCTCGAGAATGCGGCGCTGATCGGCGGGCCGGCGTCCGTCCTGGTGGTGCCACCCGGGCCGGCGCCAGCCTCCTGACCGCGGGTGCCGGGTGCGCCGGGGCGATGCGCGATTTCGCATGCGCGTGAACCGGTTCGAGCGCGTTGATGCTCGAGTAGCCGACAAGATAGATCCGCCGGCCGTCCGAGATCACCGGCGTGTAGGCGCCGGTCTTGTAGTGGAAGACCTGCTTGCCCGTGCGCATGCTGTAACCGTTGGTGGTGCCGTTGGTGAACTCGGCGACGTAGACGATGTTGCCGACCGCGGAGAGCGAGCCGATCACCTGGCCGCCCGCCGAGTGCGACCAACGCGTTTCCCCGTTCTTCGCGTTCAGCGCGTAGATGTTGCCGTCGAAGGAGCCGATATAGACGGTCGGCGGCGTGTTCTGGGTGGTCGCCACGGTGGGGCCGGAGTAGACGTAGCCACCGGTCGAGTGGGTCCAGGCGAGTTCGCCGTCGGAGAGGTCGAAGCTGTAGACCCGGTCGTCGTTGTTGCCCGCGTAGACGCGGCCGTCGGCGACCGCCGGGGTCGAGTAGAACTCGCCGCCACTGACCCCGGTTCCGAGCGACCCCGTCTGCCAGACGATTTGGCCGTTCTTCGCTTCGACCGCGTTCATGTCGCCGCCGTAGTCGCCGACGTAGAGGACGCCCTTGCGGTAGGCCGGAGCCGCCTTGATGGGGCCGCCCAGCTCGGTTTTCCAGCGGATGTGCCCATTGCGCGTACTGAGCGAGTACAGGAACCCGTTTTCGCAGCCGAAGTAGACGCTGGTGCCGATCACGAGCGGCGAGGACTCGGCCCGGTCCGGCAGTTTGTGTTTCCAGATGATCTTGCCGGTCTGCGCGTCCAGCTTGACTATGTGGCCGGGGACCAGGTTCACGATGTAGATGCGACCTTTGTGGTAGGCGGGTGAGGAGGCGTTGAGCGTGCCCACCTGGCGTTCCCAGAGCACCTTGCCGGTGTCGGAGTCGAGGGCGAAGGCGAGGCCGTTGTTGTTGACGGCGAATAGCTTGCCCGCCGCGTAGACGGGCGGGAACTCCAACAGCGGCCGCTCCGTGTAGTGCCAGATCAATTTGAAGGGCGGCCGAATCCCGGTCGCCGGCAGGTAACGGGTTCGCGCCGGGTTGAACCCGAAGACCGGCCAGTTGACCGTCTTCGGCTTGCCGTGGACCGGCTTGGGCAGTTCTTTCGGCTTTTCCGGCTTGAAGTTGTCGATCGCCTTTTCGTTGTGGATGTCGCTCGGGCGCTTCAGCTCCTCGTAGGCGACGATCACCGCGGCGACGGCGATGACCAGCGCGGCGATCAGCCCGATCGCGACGCGCCGATGCTCCCGCCACATCCTGCGCGGGTGGATCAGAAGGGAGAGGCCAGAGCGGAGGCGTTTAAGCACGCCAGCGCTGCGGATCGGAATCGGGGACTCGGGTGATCTCGCCGATCGCCGCCAGGTGGTCGAGGCAGGACAGGATGATCTGCAGGACGAAGGTGCTGGTCGGGGCGCCGAGGTTGTCTTTGCCGACTATGGCTTCGACGATCTCGAAGGCGGTCGGTTCGGCGTCGATGCCGGCGAGGTGAGAGCGGACTTTGTCGAGCAACTCGTCCGATTCGCGGCGGACGTCGGCGATCTTCGCGGCCGGTTCGCGGAACGGTTTGCCGTGGCCGGGCAGGCAGAGGTCGACGTCGAGCGGCTCGATCCGGTCGAGGCTCGCCCGGTATTCGCCGAGTGGGTCGGGCGTGTGGCCGTAGTCGAAGAAGAGGACCGTGCGGCCGAGCAGGTGGTCGCCGGAGAGGAGCAGCCGGCGCTCGGGCTGGTGCAGGCAGACGTGGGAGGGCGCGTGGCCGGGCGTCTCGATCACCTGCCAGGTGCCGATGTCCGACTCCACCTCGACCCCGGGGACGAGGTCACGGTCGGGGGCGCGGATCCCGTCGATCAGTTCTTCCGGTTTGTCGTTGCGCTCGCGGTAGCGCTCCAGCGCCGCCGACGGCACGCCGCTCATCCTCGCCACCTCGAGCCGCCCGTCAAGCACGGCCAGCGGATCGTCGGCCAACGGCCGGATGTGCTCCCACTTCGGGTGCATCCACAACTCACAACCGGTCTGCTCGCAGATCGATGCGGCGAGCCCGTAGTGGTCGGTGTGGGAGTGGGTGCAGACGACGAGCTCGATGTCGTCGACCCCGAAGCCCGCCTGGGCGAGCGCGATGTCGAGCATCCGCAGCCGGCCGCGGCCGCCAACCCCGGTGTCGACGAGGACCAGCCCGGCGCCCCGCTGGAGTGCCCAGGCGTTGCCGTGCGGCACCCCCGGCCAGGGGCAGGGCAGCTTCAGCCGCCAGATCCCGGGCTGGATCCGTTCAGTGCGGGGCTTGACGACCTGCGCTTGCGCCATCCGCAGATCCTCTCAGGTGCCCCTGGCGGCCCGCCGTGACAAAGATCCAGGAGTCACTAGCGAGGATTGGCCACCGGGCCGGCGCCTCGAGGCGACAGGGACGAGGCCGTCTCGGCCACGGCCCGGGCAGGCTGTGGCCGAGACCGAGACGGTTCATGGAACTGTCACAGACCTTCATCAACCGAAGTCGCGATGGGTGGATTCACCTTGCTATGGCAGGGTCAACTCACCCAGCGCGTCCAAGCCTGTTGAGGACCTGTGACGGAAGAGCGGAGATCGTGTCGAATCGTTGACCTTCCCCGGCGAACCCCTCACGTCCCGGGCGCCTCGTAGAACTGCATGAAGCCGGCGACGGCGAAGCAGAGGGCGCCGGTCAGGGTGCCCCAGTTGGCGATGCCGACCGCGATCATGTCGCCGTCGGCGCGGACGAAGGAGGCGACGCCGGAAGCCATGAAGAGGACCGAGCCGACCTGGTTGACGAAGACGATCCACCAGCCGAGGTTCTCGCCGCGGATCCGCCACCAGGTGCCGGAGATGTCGGTCATCGCGATGAAACCGGCGATCAGGAAGAGCAGGCAGCCGATGATGTCCGGATTCCAGACCAGGCGGTCCTCCTGGGTCGGGGTCAGCGTGCCGATCAGCGAGTCGACCAGGTTGATCCCGAAGACGATCGTGCCGGCGAAGAGGACGGCCGCCGCCAGGTAGTCGTAGTTGCGCGGTTCGCGCGCCCACCAGCGCCACGGCAGCGACCCCCAGCTGCCGTCGCGGCGGCGGTGCGGGGCGTTGATCGCCAGCAGCACCGAGGCGTAGCCGCCGGTCGAGAAGAAGACGCCGCCGACCATGTAGACGACCGCGGCGAGGCGCGGGCCGCCGATGTGGGCCTGGCTGAGCGCGGCGCCGATCGCGAAGAGGGAGCCGCCGACCAGGAAGGCCGCCGCGGCAACCGCGTTCGTCCTACGGAGCGCCGAAGCTCGCGGGGTCCGGGCCGGTCCGGTGGCCGGCATCGAGTCGGGCGATCGCCGCCAGGTCGTCTTCGGTGAGATCGAAGTCGAAGATGTCGAGGTTCTCGCGCACGCGGGCCGGGGTGACCGACTTCGGGATCACCACGTTGCCGAGCTGCAGGTGCCAGCGCAGGATCACCTGGGCGACGGTGCGCTCGTGATGGGCGGCGATCGTCACCAGCGTGTCGTCCTTCAGCACCTCGCCCTGGGCGAGCGGGCTCCAAGCCTCGGTCGCGATGCCGTGCTCGGCGTGCCAGGCGCGCAGCTCGACCTGCTGGAGGAGCGGGTGGAGCTCGATCTGGTTCACGGTCGGCTGCGTCTCGGCCTCGCTCGCGAGCCGTTCGAGGTCCGGGATGCGGAAGTTGGAGACGCCGATCGAGCGGGCGCCGCCCTCGG
>JAOPZF010000091.1 GCA_025964255.1 Solirubrobacterales bacterium
GTCGGCGTCGGTGGCGGCATCCTCTTCGTCCCCGCGCTGACCGTCTTCATCGGCCTCGGCCAGGTCGAAGGCGAGGCGACCTCGCTGCTGATGATCGTGATCGTCGCTCTCGTCGGCACCTACCGCCAGCGTGGCTACGGCAACGTGCGGATGCGCGAGGCGCTGATCATCTGCGCCCTCTCGCCGCTCGGCGTGCTCGCCGGCGTCGCCGCCTCGAACCTCCTCCCCCAGCGCACCCTGCAACTGGCTTTCGCCGCCCTGGCCCTGTTTATGGCTGCCCATCTCGTCCGCCGAGCCCGTGCCGCGTAACTCATCCTCTACGCTGAACCCGTGGATTCTTTGCGATGGGAAGCCGATCTCCCCAAGCTCCGCTCCCCGGTCATGGTCTGCGCCTTCCGCGGCTGGAACGACGCGGCGGCGGCCGCCTCGACCGCCCTGGCGGCGATCGGCAACGCGCTTGACTCCGAAATCGTCGCCTCGATCGACCCCGAGGAGTACTTCGACTTCCAGTCGACCCGGCCGACGATCACGATGACGGCCGGCGAGACGCGGCGGATCGAGTGGCCGGAGAACAACCTGATCGCGGTGCGCGTGCCCGCCGCCGACCGTGACCTGGTGCTGCTCGACGGCACCGAGCCGAACCTCAAATGGCGCACCTTCTCCGAGGCCGTGGCGACCGCCGCCGACGCGCTCGACGTCGACCTGGTGATCACGCTCGGCTCGCTGATCGCCGAGGTGTCGCACACGCTCCCGGTGCCGATCACCGGCCTCGCCTCCTCGGCCGAGCTGGTCGATGAGCTCGACCTCGAGCGCTCCAACTACGAGGGCCCGACCGGGATCGTCGGCGTCGTCCACGACCTCTGCCGCCAGACCGGCATCGACTCGGCCTCGCTCTGGGCCGCGGTGCCGCACTACGTCGCCGCCGTCCCCAACCCGAAGGCGGCGCTGGCGCTGCTGCGCCGGCTCGAGGGGATGACCGGGATCGCCGTCGAGGCCTCGGAGCTGGAGGAGGAAACGACCGATTACGAGGAGCAGATCGGCCGCGCCGTCGCCGCCAACCCGGAGATCGAAGAGCTGGTCGAACGGATCGAGGCCGAACAGGTCGACATGCTCGCCGACGAGGGCGACGAGCTGCCGTCGGCTGATTCGATTGCCCGCGAGTTTCAGAGGTTCCTCCGGCAACGGGGCACCGGCCCCGAGCCGAACTAGCTTTCCGCGGCGGGGCAGATCAGGCGGTAGTCGCACCACGAGCAGACGCTCGGTGACGGGCGCGGCTCGAAGTCTTGGGAGAGGACGCCCTCGCCGACGGTGACGACGGTGCGCTCGACCCGCTCGGCGTCGTCGGGCCTCATCGGCGCGGGAACTTTGTCGGCGTCGAGGACGTAGTCGTAGGAGGCGAACGCGGCCTCGATGTCCCAGGCCTCGCGGGCGGCCAGCCGGTAGAGCGCCAGCTGCAGGTCGGAGTCGAGGTCCTCCTCGGTCTTCCGTTCGCCGGTCTTGTAATCGATCAGCTCGTACTCGCCGCCGGGCAGGCGGTCGACCCGGTCGACCCGGCCGCGGACGTGGTGGTCGGCGACCTTGAAGTCGAATTTGCGCTCGAGCCAGACCGGCTCGGATTCCGAGACCCGTTCGCGCTCCCAATAGAGGCGGAGCGCCTCGCGGCCGCGGTCACGGTACTGCATCTCGTCGTCGGAGCCGCCGAAGCCGCCGCGCCGCCAGCCGCCCTCGAAGAGCCGGTTCAGCGTCCGCAGCTCGTCGCCGGGCTCGGGCGGCTCTTTGTGGAACCGTTCGAGCACGTTGTGCATGAGGATCCCGAAGCGCTGGTTGATCGTCGGTTCCTGCGGGATGCCGAAGACGCGGGCGAACTTGTACTTCAGCGGGCAGGTCAGGTAGAGGGTCAGATCGGAGGCCGAGAGGCTGAGGCGACCATCGCCGCGCCGCGGCAGGAAGGCCTCAAGCGAGGGCTCCGAGCGGTCCGCGATCAGCTGCAGCCGGCGGCCGCGCTCTGATTCGGAGTCGAGCAGGTAGGCGTCGAGCGAGGAGGCGTCGAGCTCGGCCTGCTGCTCGGGAGTCGCCACCTGGCGCAGCAGCCCGTTGACCGCCTCGATCGCCTCCGCCATCCGCTCCTCGCCGGGCCGCTGGGCGAGCGCCGCCAGCTTCAGCAGCTCGAGGTAACGGGCGATCGCCCGGTTGACGTCGATCGCGGTGTCGAGGCGCGGCTCCGAGAGCTCGCGGCCCGCCCGCCAGCTCGCCTCGAGCACCTGCTCGCGGAGGGTGCGGTAGGTCGCGTGGAGGCCCTCGGCGGGGCCGAACAGCTCCTCCTCGTGCTCCTCCTCCTCGGCGCCCGGGGACGACGCGAGCGCTTCCGCGTAGGCATGGCCGGGGCGCGGCGGGTCCTCGCCGCCGGCGACCCGGGAGAGCACCAGCTCGGTGCGGGCCGGCCAGCCGATCCGACGCCAGTCGGCCTCGACCTCGAGGCCGAGCGCGAAGACGTGGTCGAAGCCGAGCCCCTTCACCGCGTCGAGATCGAGCCCGACGACGGCCCCCGGCGCGGGTGGCTCCTCGCCGCCGGTCGGCTCGACCCCGGCCTCGGCGACGGCGGAGAGGTAGGCGACGAAGCCGCGGGTCGAACCGTGCGGTTCGCGCCGCGTCCAGGCGGTCGCCAGCTCGGCCAGGCGGGAGAGGCCGAGGAGCCGCTCGGCGACCTCGGGCTGGGCGGCGAAGAGGCGCTGGCGGCGCAGGCCGACGGCCTCGATCAGCCTCCGCACGAAGACGTCGGCGCGCCGCTCCTCCATCGCCCCGGCGGCGGTGTTGTAGAGCTTGAGGAAGGTCTGGACCCGCTCGCGCGCCTCGGGCTGGAACTGGGGCGAGTCGAGCGCCGCCTCGCATCCGGCGACCATGTCGAGCTTGCGCCGGCGGGCGATCGTGGTGAGGCGGGCGAGATCGCCGGGGCGAAGCTCGACCGGTGGGCGGGTCAGCGCCCGGGCGGCGGCGGCCGAGTCGTCGGGGTCGGCGAGCACGCGCAGCCAGGCGATCGCGTCGCGTACCTCGGCGCGCTGGAACAGCGCGGTCGGGCCCGAGAGGTGGAAGGGGATCCCGCGCTCCTCCATCGCCGCGGCGACCGCGCCGCCCTCGCGGGGCGGGTCGGCGAGGAGGACGCAGATGTCGTCGGCGCGGGTGCCGCCGGCGAGCAGGTGCTCGACCTCGCGGGCGGTCGCCTGCGCCTGCGCCCGCTCGTTGGCCGACTTCCAGAAGCGCAGCTTCGGCTCGCGGAAGCGGCGCTCGAAGGTGACGACCTCGCCATCGGGGTGGAGGGACCGGTACCAGTCCTCGAGGCCCTCGCTCTCGGTCGCCTCGAGCACGAACATCTGGTTCGGGTTGTCGCCGGCCAGCCCCTCGATCAGCGCCCGCTGGGCGGGGGTCGACTCCTCCAGCTCGTCGACCATCACCTGGGCGAAACGCTCGGCGATCCCGGCCCGGACATCGGGCCGCTCGACCAGCAGGACGTCGAGCGCGAGGAAGACGTCGCCGCGGTCGAGGCTGCCGGTCTCGGCCAGGATCCGGTCGTGGGTCGCGTATAGCTCGGCGAACTCGGCCTCACGCCGCGCCGTCTCGCGCTCGGCCTCGGTACTCGCCTCCTCGGCCTGACGCGTCGCCAGTTCGCCGAGGCTGGTCGGCCCGGTCCGCTGCGCCTTCAGCGTGTCGATTCGCGCCAGCAGGCGGGCCAGCAGGCCGGCCGGGTTGCCGCGGATCTCGTGGCGGCGCAGCGGCAGCGAGTCGAAACGGTCGAGCAGGACGGCGAGCCGCTCCGCCCGCCCGAGCACGTCGAAGAATGGATCCAGCCCGGCCGCCTCGGAGTGCTCGCGCAGAAGCCGCTCGCCGAGCTCGTCCCAGCAGCCGACCCAGAGCTCTTCATAAGGGGCGTCGAGGAGCGCCTCGCAGTGGTCGCGCAGCCGCCGGGCCGTGCTGCGGCGGGCGCCGAAGACCAGCGTGCGATCCGGAGCCGTCCCAGCCGCCGCGAGGTCGGCGAGCCGCCGCGCGAGCAGCTCGCTCTTGCCCGTCCCGGCGGCGCCGAGGACAAGCAGCGGGCCGTTGACGTGCGCGGCGGCGCGCTCCCGCCCGCCCGCCTCACCCGTCGCAGTCGGATCGGTCTGACGCATCGTCCAAACGTAGCGCTCCAAGACGCCCATCCAGAAATCGGCGTTCACCAGCCGCACACGCGGATTTCGGCTCGGACACCTAGTCTCCGCGGCATGGATGTCTTCGCCGCCGACTGGCCCGCAATCTGCCGCCGCATCGTCGCCGCCCAGCGACGGATCTTCGACGAGGTCGTGACCTCCGAGGAACGCACTCATTACGAGGGCGTCGGTGAGGGCGGCGACCACACGCTGGTGATCGACCGCCAGTGCGAGGACGAGGTTTTCATCGAGCTGGAGAAGCTGGGCGCGGAAGGCGCCTCGTTCGTCGCCGTCTCCGAGGAGCGCGGCGAGGTCGTCTTTGGCGACGGCGGCCCGGCACGGGTCGTGATCGACCCGATCGACGGCTCGCTGAACGCGCGCCGCACGATCCCCTCGCACAGCCTCAGCATCGCGGTCGCGTTTGGCGACTCGATGGCCGACGTCGGCTTCGGCTTCGTCCACGATTTCGGCGCCGACGAGGAGTTCAGCGCGACCCTCGGTGAGGGCGCTATCGCCGCCGGCAGGCCCGCCAGGGTCGCCGCCGGCAACGGCCGCCTCGAAGTCGTCGGCCTGGAGTCGGCCGAGCCCGACTGGACGATCCCGGCTCTGCAGTCGTTGTCGGGCAACGCCTACCGCCTGCGGGTGGTGGGATCGGCCGCGATCACCACGGCCTACGTCGCCGCCGGCCGCTTCGACGCCTTCCTCTCCCTTCGCCCGCTGCGCTCGGTAGACATCGCGGCCGCCCAGCTGATCGTGCGCGAGGCGGGCGGCGCGATCGCCTTCGAGGACGGGCCGCTCGAGGACGCCGCGCTCGGCCTCGACGCCAGGTACCACATGGTCGCGGGCCGCGACGAGGATGCCCTCGCCGCCGTCCGTGCCGCCCAGCTCGCCTGAGGGGCACCGCCGACAACCTGCGTTCTCGCCTGTAACCGCGGGCGTACCAGCGCGTACAAACACTTGTTCGCTGGAACATACGTTCGCTAGACTCGGCACCGCCCGAGCACTTCCTACCAAGAATTAAGGGGTACGTCTTCATGGCAGAGAACAGCAGCAACGGCACCACCGCCTCCAAAACCCAGGCCAAACGCGCGTCTACCGAAGCGAAAAAATCGGCCGCCAAAACCGCGAAAGCGACGAAAAAAGCCGCGACGAAAACCGCGGTCGCGGAGAAGAACCAGGCCCAGGTCCTGATCGAGTCCGTCGTCGACCTCCCGGTCGGCGCCGTTCTCTCGGTGAGCGACAAGGTCAGCGAGATCGTCGAGCCGTGGACCAGCCGCACCAAGGCCGAGAAAGAGCTGAAGGCCTACCGCCGCAAGATCGAGAAAGCCGCCAAGCGGACCGAGCGTCGCGGCACCACCGCGCGCAAACGGGCGACCACCGAAGCCCGCAAGACCCGCAAAGCCGTCGAGCGCGACGTGCGCAAACGGCAGCAGACGGTGACCTCGACCGCGACCTCGACCTTCAAGACCGGTCGCAGCGAAGTCGAGCGCCGGGTGAAGCAGGTCTCCGAGCAGCTCTCCGCGATCCGCTAGATCCTCCACGCCACTCGCGGTACCAAGGCCGCCCCTTGCCGGGCGGCCTTTTTCGTGCCCGCGCGCCGGTCAGCCGGTGACCGGGAGCGGGCGGGAGGTGGCGGGGACGAAGGGCCAGTCGCCGGTCGCCGGGACGAAGGCGCGGAAGAGGAAGCGGACGCCTGCGCTGTCGTCGTCGTTGAACGAGTAGGGATAGGCGAAGCGGCCGGTCGCGTCGCTCTGGACCGTGCGGAACTCGGTCCACGGCATCCCGGGCAGGCGGAACTCGAGCTCGACCGCCAGGCCGCGGGTCGGGATCGGCGCTTCGGGATGGACGATGCGGCCCTCGAAGACGACCGGCGCACCGCCGACCAGCACCCGCGAGGTCGACGCCTTCATCCGGACCGCGGCGCGGACCCGCAGCCGCAGCGAGCGGCCGCCGGCGCGGGTGAGGTGGCGGGTCCCGGGGAAGCGCGCTTCGACGACGCGGCTCGGCCCGGGCGCGAGGCGGGCGTGGAAGTAGCCGGTGGCGTCGGTGCTCAGCGGGGTGGTGCGGGTGCGCGAGCTCGCGCCGGGCGCGAAGGTCTCGACCACTTCGACTGCCTGCCCGGCGAGCGGCGCCCCGGCCGCGTCGACCAGTCGGCCGCCGACGACCGCGCCGTGGCAGCAGGGGACGGTGCGGTTCGGCGGGCGCTTGGCGAAGGAGCGGACGGTCGCGCTGCGGCAGTGGCGGTGCCCGTCGGCGCGCGCGCAGCGGGGGTAGACGAGCGCCGCGCCGCCGAAGCCGAAGGCGACCCTCGCTTCCCGCTTGACCGGGTTCTGGAGCACCAGCGCCGGGCCATCGCCGTCGCGGTTGGTCGCCGAGTTGCCGGCGGCGTCGTATCCCGTCGCACGAAATTCATAAGACCCGCGGGGGAAGTCGTCGGAGTCCCAGCGGGCGACGAGGCGGCCGCGCGTGACCGCGGTCGGCAGCGGTTCGAAGCTGCCGGTGGTGCCGACGGGGCGGACAGCGATCTCACCGCGATCGGGGCTCGGTCCCGACAGCACGTCGCCGACGATCGCTTCGATCCGCTCCGGGTCGTCAGGGTCGCTGACGGCGAAGCGGGCGGTCGGCGCGGTTTCGTCGATCCGCACGGTCGCCGTCGCCGGGTGGGCGAAGGGGAGGCTGCCATCGCCGGCGTTGCCGACCGCGTCGCGCGCCCAGAAGACGACCTGGTGGGAGCCCTCGCCGGCCACCGTCGCGCTCGCCGCGGGCCCGGGCGCCTGTGCCGGCGGCGCGCCGTCGACGCCGATCGCGGTGATCGGACCGCCCGGCCCAGCGGGCGCCATCCCCGAGAGCTCGTCGGTGGCGACCGCGGTCAGGTGGACCGGCCCTGCCGCCCAGCCGGCCGGCGCCCCTTCGAGCCGTACCCGCGGCGCCGTCCCGTCGACGCCGACCGTGCCCGTGGCGGTGCTCGACGAGGCCATCCCGGAGCCCGACACCGCGACCGCGTGGACGTAGGAGATCCCTTCCGGCGGGGCCGTCAGTGAGGTCGAGTCCTGGCCGGCGCCGCCCGCGAGGTCGACTTCGCCGCCCGCGCAGCGATCGGGCCGCGCGCAGGGCACGCCTTCGGCGACGCCGTCGATCGACACGGCGTAGCCCGTGATCCCGGAGATCGGCAGCGGCCCGGCCGGGTGCGAGAGCCGGATCGGCACGACGGTCCCGGCGGCGACCCAGGCAGGCGCCGAGATCGACACGGGCTGCGGCCGCGCATCGTCGAAGTAGAGCAGCACGCCTACCCGCGGGCCGAACACTTCCGAGCCGAATGAGTAGCTCGGCCACTCGTTAGCTTCGAAGAAGTAGACGCCGGGGACCGCCGGCACCTTCACGCCGATCCCGTTCCAGCGTTCCGGGTCGGAGCCGAAGTCGAATGCTTTGCCGGTCGCGGCATTGCCGAGCCACCAGTGGACGACCGATTCGGTGCCCGGCGGGTTCGGATCCCAACTCACGTGGAACGTGGGGTCGGCGTGCCAGACGCCGCCTTCGAAGACGGTCAGGCCGGTGAGGTTGTGGCCGTCGGAGGCGCGGGCGCCGGCGGGGAGCGCGCCGATCGCGAGCACAGCGAGCGCCAGCAGGAGCCGCGCCCTCACGGGAGAAGCTCCCCGGCGGCGTTGCCATTGGAACCGTCGCTAGTGGCGCTGGCCGAGGGCGTCGCTGACGAGGTCGCCGCGGACGAGCTCGAGCTGCTCGGTTCGGCCGGGGGCGGGGGAGGCGGAGCCGGTTCGACGTATTCGGTCGCGCCGCTTTCGCTCGCCGGCGGCGAGGACTGGGTGGCCGTCGCGCTCGCCTGTCGTTCCGCCCCCCTTTCTTCGCCGCGCGCCTTCGTCTCTGCTTCTTCCTTTTCCCTCGCCTTGGCCGCGTCGCGTTCGGCCTGCGCCGCTTCCTCCGGCTGCTGTTGTGGCTGCGGTTCGACTTCACCCGGCGACGCGGTGTCGTATTCGGGGAACGACGACGAGCTCTGGGTCTCATCGTGGGTCAGCTCGCGCGGGCGGTGGTGGGTGACTACCGCCGCGGGCTGCGCGTGGTGGGTGGGATGGTCGATCAGCGGTGCGGGAATCACCCCGGTGGCGACGCAGGCGGCGCCGCCGACCGTCCCGGCGCAGACCGCCAGCAATTTGGCGAGCGCCGTCATCCCGGCGCCGCGGGTGCCACCCGCCGAGGCGATCCCGCCGAGGGTCGAGTCGGAGGCGCCCGAGCCACCGCCGACCCGGGTCGCCACCGCGGCGTAGGCGTCGTGGAGGCGGCCGAGGACGGCGCCGCGGGTCGGCGGCAGGGCGGGGAGGAGGGCCGCCGCGGCGTGGGGGGCGGCGCGGTAGGCCCGTAGGGTCGAGCGGCAGTAGGCGCAGGTGCGCAGGTGCTCGCGCAGGGTGGCGACATCGGCCGCCCCGGCCTCATCGTCGGCGAAGGCCGAGAGCAGCGGCGCCAGCTCGGTACAGCGGGCGCCGCCGTCGCGGCGGACGAGGAAGCGGCGGAAGCGCTCCCGCCCCTCCGACACGCAGCGGTTGACCTTCGTCGCCGAGTACCCCGTGATCTCGGCGATCTCGCGGTACGAGTAGCCCTCGGCGAGCAGGCTCAGCGCGCGCAGCTCCTGCGGCTTCAGCGTCGTCAGCGCCTCGCGACTGCGCTCGACCGCCTCGTCGCGCTCGGCCCGCTCGGCCGGGCCGTCGAGTTCGCTTGGGAGGAGCGCGATCCAGTCCTTCTGGGTCGGGTGGACGGGCAGCGCGGCGGGGCCGGCGAGGACCCGCTCGCGCTCGGCGCGGACCGAGAGCGCCTCGTGTTTGACCACCGTCTGGGTCCAGCGGACCAATTCGCGTGGGTTGTCGGAGGGTGCCTTCAGCAGCAGGATCTCGAGCCCGCGCTGCAGCGCTTCGTCGGCGTCGTCCTCGCAGATCGAGTAGCGCGACGCGGTCCGCCGCAGGCTCGCCTCGTGGCGGGCGAAGGTCTCGACCACGACCCGCTTGCGCGCCGCCTCCTCGACCGGCACGCCGGCCCCGTCAAATTCCAGCGCGGACCCATCGTCCCGCGCACCCCTGCTCGGAAACAACACTGTTGTTCGACTCTCCCCATCCGGTCTATTTCGCTTCACCAAACATTGCCGGCCTAAGGTCCCGAGCGGGGCGTTCTCTCCCCCCTGAGGATGCGAATTTCCGACTGAAGTCCCGCAATTTGGGAAGAAGTCCAGAGTCCTCCTCCGAGCAATGCGACCCACTCCGGGTCGTCCGCGGCAAGCCGCTAGCATCGAACCCATGACGACTTGCGTAGTGACCGGCGGCGCCGGTTTCCTCGGCTCTCACCTCTGCGAGCACCTGCTCGGCAAGGGACATCGCGTGCTCTGCCTCGACAACCTCGAGACCGGCTCGCTCGAGAACATCGCGCACATCCGCGACGAGAAATTCGAGTTCCGCCACACCGACATCACCGAGTACGTCGACGTGCCGGAGCCGGTCGACTTCGTCTACCACCTGGCCTCGCCGGCGAGCCCGATCGACTACCTGCGGCTGCCGCTGCACACGCTGAAGGTCGGCTCGCAGGGCACCCACAACATCCTCGGCCTGGCGAAGTGGAAGCGCGCCCGCTTCCTGATCGCCTCGACCAGCGAGGTCTACGGGGACCCCAAAGTCCACCCGCAGCGCGAGGACTACTGGGGCCACGTCAACCCGATCGGCCCGCGTGGCGTCTACGACGAGGCGAAGCGCTACGCCGAGGCCCTGACCATGGCCTATCACCGCCAGCAGGGCGTTGACACCGCGATCGTCCGCATCTTCAACACCTACGGGCCCCGCATGCGGCCGCACGACGGCCGCGCGATCCCGACCTTCCTGCGCCAGGCGCTGCAGGACCGGCCGCTCACCGTCTTCGGCGAGGGCAGCCAGACGCGCAGCTTCTGTTACGTGGACGACCTGATCCGCGGGATCGTCGCGCTCGCCGAGTCCGACGTCCACACGCCGGTCAACATCGGCAACCCGGACGAGTTCACGCTGCTCGAACTGGCGAAAACGGTGATCGAGGTGACCGACTCGCGTTCCGAGATCGTCTACGAGGCGCTGCCGACCGACGATCCGCAGCAGCGCCGCCCCGACATCGGCCGCGCCCGCGATCTGCTCAGCTGGGAGCCGGCGATCAAGCTCGACGAGGGCCTGCGCCGGACGATCGACCAGTCCGGTGTCGAGCGCCTCGTCGGCGCCTCCGACTGACGCACCCCGACCACGAAAAGGGCGGCCCGGAGGCCGCCCTTTCCGTAGGTCTGTCGCTTCGGGTTATTCGCCCGCGGCGATGAACGAGAACGAGCCGAGCGCTTCGCCCGCCTTGATCTGATCGTTCGCGACTTTGGCTTCGCCAGCTTTCTTGGCGGCCGCTTCGATTTCCGCCGCGCTCATCGGCGGTATTTTCCCGCCTTTGACTTCTTCCGTGAGCGTCGCTCCCACGAAGGCCGTGTAATAGCCCTGGTAGACCTTGACGAAGCCCTCGAGGACTTCGGCGGCCACCGGCTGGATCACGGCGTTGGCGTTGACGCCGACGGTGCGCGTCGCCGGGCTCGGGTTGGTGCTGGTGATCGTCAGATCGGCGATCGAGCTGCGACCGAGGTTGCCGACGTTCAGCGGCTTTTTGCCTTCCGATTCGGCGTTTGATTCGCCGATCACTTCGACGCCCGCGGTCTTCGCCGCCAGGTCGACGCCGATGTTGGCGAGCGTGATCGAGGTCGACGGACCCTGTTTCAGGTTCTGGACCAGCTTCAGTCCGCCGGAGCTGTTCACGGCGCCGGTGCTGCCGTTCGGGGCGATCGTGCCGCCGGCGATCGGCGAGGTGAACGTCGTGCCGGAGGCGGTGGTCGGGCTGATCGTCTGCAGTTCGACGCCGACGTCTTTCAGCTTGCCGAGCAGCGTCGCGTCGCCGTTAAACACCATCGTTTCTTTGGCGAGCACGTTGTCGGTTCCGACTTCGACTTCGGTGTTCGAGCTGCCGAGCAGCGCGTTGGCCTTGAACGGCGGCTTGACCTTGACGGTCTTGGTGATCGTCTTGCCGTTCTTCTTGACCTTGGTCTTGGTCGGCGCCGGGGTCAGCTTCTTGTTCAGCGCGTTGGCGCCGGCCGAGGTCAGCTTGACCTTCTTCGCCGTGATGCCGTTGCCGAAGCCGAGGCGGGTCGCGGAGACGCCGGCGAGGCTGGCGACCTTGACGGTCTTACCACCGATCTTGGCGCTGAGCGACTTGCCCGAGGTGCTGACCGTGAAGCTCTTCAGCGTCACCGACTTCTTCCCCCAGACGATCTTCAGACCACCGCTGTGGGTGATCGTTCCGGCGCCGGTGGTCGCTTCGATTTCACCGCCGGTGACGGCGAAGGTCGCCTTGCTGCCCTTGATCTTGGCGGGCTTGACCGCGGTGATCTTGATGCCGGCCTGCTTGGCGCTCTTCAGCAGCTTGGCGTTGATGGTGAGGGTGGTGGTGCCGCTCGAGATCGGGTTTGGCGTGGCGGCCGACGCGACCGAAGCGATGGCGAGCATCGCGATCAGTGCGGTGGCCACGACAGCGACGGGCAGCATCTTTTTGCCCCTGGCTCTGCCGAGCCGGGTCGATTCAGACATGTATTCCTCCAATTGCGGTTTGCCGCCCCCTGCGGTGCCCCTAGGCGACTTACGACAAGTCGATTGCTCCCAGCCTATTGCGGGCATGGGACCTCCTCAACCCCACCGGGGGCCGCTGGTTGCGGTCGCCCAATATCCTTTGCACGCTATGGCGACCACTCCGGACCACTCCGAGGACACCCACCGCACGATCGCGCCGCTCGTCGGCCCCGACGACCCGCGGGTCTTCACCGACTCCGGTATCGAGATCGACCCGCTCTATGACGAGAGCGACGTCGCGCCCGACCTCGAGGAGCGCCTCGGCGAGCCCGGCGAGCCACCGTTCACGCGCGGGATCCACGACGGGATGTACCGGGACCGGCTGTGGACGATGCGCCAGTACGCCGGTTTCGCCTCGCCCGAGGACACCAACGAGCGCTATCGCTACCTGATCGAGAACGGCTCGACCGGCCTCTCGATGGCCTTCGACCTGCCGACCCAGCTCGGTCGCGACTCCGATGACCCGCTCTGCTTCGGCGAGGTCGGGAGGACCGGGGTGCCGATCGACACGATCGAGGACATGCGGATCTGCTTCGACCAGATCCCGCTCGACAGCGTCTCCACCTCGATGACGATCAACGCGCCCGCCGGGGTCCTGCTGCTCCTCTACGAGCTTGTCGGCGAGGAACAGGGAGTGCCGTCCCAGAAACTGCGCGGCACGGTCCAGAACGATGTGCTGAAGGAGTACATGGCACGCGGGAACTACATCTTCCCGCCCGTGCCGACGATGCGTCTGACCACCGACCTCTTCGAGTACTGCCACGAGAACGTGCCGAAATGGAACACGATTTCGATCTCCGGGTACCACATCCGCGAGAAGGGCTGTTCGGCCGTGCAAGAGGTTGCGTTCACGCTCTCCAACGCGATCGCCTACGTCGAGGCGGCGCTCGACCGCGGTCTGAAGATCGACGAGTTCGCGCCCCGTCTCGCCTTCTTCTTCAACTGCCACAACAACGTGTTCCAAGAGGTGGCGAAGTTCCGCGCGGTGCGCCGCATGTGGGCCAAAATCGTCAAAGAGCGGTTCGGGGCCGAGAACCCGAAATCGATGCAGATCCGCTTCCACACTCAGACCGGCGGGGTGACGCTGCAGGCGCAGCAGCCCGAGGTGAACATCGTGCGGGTCGCCCTGCAGGGCTTCGCCGCGGTCGCCGGCGGCACCCAGTCGCTGCACACCAACGGCTTCGATGAGGCGCTGGCGCTGCCGACCGAGCGCTCCGCCCGCATCGCCCTCCGGACCCAACAGGTGCTCGCCTACGAGTCCGGCGTCGCCGAGACCGTCGACCCGTTCGCCGGCTCCTACTTCGTCGAGTCGCTGACCGACGAGATCGAAGCGCGCTCCTTGGAGCTGATGGAGAAGGTCGAGGAGATGGGCGGCTCGGTCGAGGCGCTGGAGTTCATGCAGCGCGAGATCGAGGAGTCCGCGCACAGCTACCACGAGCGCTACCGCTCCGGCCAGGACATCATCGTCGGCGTCAACAAATTCGTCACCGATCAGGTCGACGACGTCGACATCCTCAAGGTCGACCCGGAGTCCGAGGCGCGTCAGCTGACCCGGCTCAAGGCCTTCAAGGAGAACCGCGACCAAGCGGCGGTCGAGGCCAAGCTGGAGTCGATCCGCGACGTCGCCCGCGGCGACGGCAACCTCCTCCCCCCGATCCGCGCCGCCCTCGCCACCAACGCCTCGATCGGCGAGGTCTGCGGCGCGATGCGCGACGTCTTCGGCGAATACAAGGGCGGCGCCTTCTTCTAGGAGCGCATCTTCTCGTCGTCATCGTTGGTTGGCGGCGATTGGCGTTTGGGGAAGGCGGCTGGGGATTCCTGAGGGGAGAGGTAACGGCGGGAGCCAATCGCCCCCGCCGCCGTCGGACGCATCTCGCTGGGGCAGCGTTGCTGACACAGCCGGGGACGTCCGACCCTCTCGTGACCATGGCGCTTTCTCACTGGCGTGGTCACGTCTCCTCAACGATGGCTTCGTCGACTACTTCTCCGTCGATATAGCCCTCATCAAGCTTCAGGCTCTCTACGGTGAGCCGTTCGCCACAGAGCGGACAGCTTTCCATCGGCTCACCTGCAAGGTCCGATAAGTCGCGAAATAGCCCCTGACCTGCTTCTAGTACTTCGCGGACGTTCCTCGTGAGGCCGAGCCAAGCCTGAGGGGAGGTGGTGTCAGGTTCTCCGTTGATTCGCCGTCCACGTTCGGTCTCGACGTCTCGGTCAATTACGAATAGGACGTCCATGAGATCTCGGAGGTGCCGCACATTTCGCTGGAAGTGCAACGGTTGATCCGCTTTATTCATGGCGTGGCGAAGGTCTGCGCGCCGGGCGCGCCGTTCTGCTTGCCGCTCCCGCCCCACATCACGGGCTCGGGCTCGAGCGCGACGCCATTGCTGACTGCGCTCAAGCTGAGTCAGGACCGCCTCGTTGACATCTTCGTCAGATAGAAGGTCCACAACTATGTTCGCTCGCTCGCCGACCGATTTTTGTCGCAAGCGCCCTCGGGTACGGCGCTCAGTGCTCTCTCGAAAAGCTTGCTTTGCCGCCGACCGCTGGTCCGCGGCGCAAAGGCGCCACCGAGTGTGTTCGCGTTTCAGGAGCTTTGGCAACGGCTCGACTAAGCCAGCCTCCCATAAGGCCGACCTGGCTCCCGAGACTTTGCTGTGCGAAAGGCCGGTCAGCGCCTCGATATCGCCATCCGTTCGGACTTCGCCATCTTGCATCACTCGCAGGACCGCGTCTCGACTGCTCTCCTTTTTATTCACAGCCAGTGCCTCCCGTGAGATGCAGGCCGCCCACGTGGGGCGGCCTGCCCTTCCCTATTTCTGGTCCGACGACGCTAGTTGCCGTTGTGACTCGGTCGTTACGGCGCCCAGGCTCAGCTCACGGTCGATGCGGCCAAGCTCAATGCCGAGCTGGTCAGCAACCTGGTTTTGCAATTTCGGATGACGCTCGATGATCATGCTGAGATCCCGGCGTAGCGAGCTGGCCCGTCGCACGAGTGACTGGATCTCCTTGTCGACGGCGTCCTCCATGATCAATGACTCGTTGTCCGTCGCGTATACCGCCTGGCTCGGATCCGCATTGCGATAGACCCGGCACCGGCAGACCACCAACGTGCTTTCCTCAATTTCCAGCTGTTTCTGCAAAAAGCCGGACCGACTCGTCTGCGTCAAGCCCCAGACCGTCGAGGAGAGTTTTTTAAGGACTCTTTCCGCCACCGGATCCAAGGTCGGCGCGGCCTCCTGAGCTCCTGGGCCATTAGGGAAAACCAACGAGTAGAGCTCGCCGTTGGTGAGTGCCTTCTTCGACCTTTCGGGCTTAGATTTCACGACGAAGTGATCCATGGATCGCTCGAAGGCGGCAGCTTTCATCGCCGACTCGGAGGGCTCCCCGTCCTCGTCCACATAGCTCTCTTGACGGTAGGCATCCTCGATTGCCGTCTCGACGTCTTGCTCGAACTGCGCGAGGAGTTGCGCATACTTCTGAGACATGGTGTCTCCAATCTCCTGAGCCATCGTGATGGATCAGGTCGTCAGTGAGTCGATAAAGATACCAACTGGTTCCCGATTATCAACGCACTTGTGCCGGAACCCTAGACATTTGCGCGGGGTCGATCGATTTTTGGGGAGCCAGCCATTACCTCGCGATCAGCAGGCCCTCTTCTTCGACCAGCTTGAGATCGAGGGTGCGGTAGCCGACGGACTCGAAGAGGACGACTACGCGGTCGCGGTCGTAGCGCTGGACTTCACCGGAGCCCCAGGACTTGTGGGTGACCGGGGCGCCGATCGGGAAGGGGCGGACGGCGTCGTCGGGGTGGACCAGGCCCGCATCGCAGTTGTCGCAGTAGAAGCACGGGACCTCGTGCTCCTCGCCGAAGTAGCTGAGGATGTGGTCGCGGCGGCAGCCTTCGGTCTCGGCGTAGGAGCGCATCATCGCCAGGCGGGTCTTGTCGAACTCGCGGCGCTGGCCGTTCTCGCGGACGCCCTGCTGAATCGCGTGCTCGAGGGTCGGGCCGCCGGGCGCCAGGCGGACCTCGCCGTCGCCGCCGGTCTCCAGCCAACCGGTCTCCTCCAGCCGCCCGACCGCCTCCAGCACCCTCGAGCGCGAGAGCTCGAGACGCTTCACCAGCGCCACCGGGTCGGCCTCGCCGCCGGCGCCTTCGATCGCGTGGCCGACCGCCTCCAGGTCCTCACCGTCGACCCCGCCCGCGCCGGCGAGGAAGTGGCGCACCGCTTCGTCCTCGGGCCGGTAGAACAGGACCGCTTCGCCCGGCTCGCCGTCGCGCCCGGCGCGTCCGACCTCCTGGTAGTAGGAGTCGATCGAGTCCGACGGCCCGGCGTGGAAGACGAAGCGCACGTTGGGCTTGTCGATCCCCATGCCGAATGCGGTGGTCGCGACGATCACCTCGACCTCGTCGGCCATGAAGCGGTCCTGAAGCTCGCCGCGGTGCTTCGCGGGCAGCCCCGCGTGGTAGGCCTCGGCATTGACGCCCGCCGCGGAGAGCGCCTCGGCGAGCTCCTCGCTCGCCCTGCGCGTCGCGATGTAGACGATCCCCGGCTTGGCCGCCGCCGCGACGGCCTCGACCAGCGCCTTCTCTTTCGCCGCCGCCTCGGTGAAGCGGCGCACCGCGAAGTGGAGGTTGGGACGGTCGAAGCCGCGGATCACCTCGGCCGGGTCGCGCATGCCGAGGCGCTCGACGATCTCGCGGCGGACCGGGGGAGAGGCGGTTGCGGTCAGTGCCAGGATCGTGGGATGGCCGAGCCGCTCGGCGAATGCGCCCAGCTGCAGGTAGTCGGGACGGAAGTCGTGGCCCCACTCGCTGATCGTGTGGGCCTCGTCGACGACCAGTAGCGACGGTTTGGTCGCGGCCAGCTCCGCCAGCACCTCGGGTTTGGCGAGCTGCTCCGGCGCGAGGAGGACGAACTCGTGCTCGCCGCGCTCGAGGGCGGCGAGCAGCTCGCGGCGCTTCTTCGCCGAGACGGTCGAGTTCAGCTCGGCCGCCTCGCCGTCGCCGATGCGATCCTCGATCGCCTCGACCTGGTCGCGCTGCAGGGCGATCAGGGGGGAGACGACGATCGTCGGCTTGCCGAGGATCTCCCCCGCCAGCTGGTAGATCGCCGACTTGCCGTAGCCGGTCGACATCACCGCCAGCGTGTCGCGGCCCGCGAGCACCGCTTCGATCGCCTCCAGCTGCCCGGGATGGAGCTTCTCGATCCCGAGCTTCTCCTTCGCCAGCTTCCCGATCCGCGCCGCGTCGCTCACGCCGCCACGGTACCCGGCCGCCGCGCCGGTCCCACGTGAACGTTCCCGCCCAAATGGGCGGGACGGCAGGAACGATGGCGCGGTAGCCGAATCGGGCGACATGATCGAGGCGTCGAGAACCCTGATGAAGTCCGAGCCGGAGCTCGCCGAGTTGATCGCCACCGTCGAAGGCGTCGAGGTGACGATGGCCGAAAAAGGCTTCGGGACGCGGGTTCACGTCCGCGCCGACGAGGAGACGGGGCTCGAGCAGTCCGATCTGGAGGCGCTTCTGGACCGCCTCGGGGAGCCGCAGCGCCGCCCGTTCGTCTGAGAACTTCCAAAGGAAGCGACAACAAAGGCCCGCCCCCGGCGGGCCTTTTGTTTTCCACTCCACATAGAATCGCCGCGCCCCCTTCGGCCACCCTGCCGGCCACCTTCTTATGGCACCCGATATCCGCGAGAAAAACCCCGTCACCCACGACGAGAAGCTTGCCTACCTGCGTGAACTGCGCGAGGCGGCAGTGCACTCCGCTTCCGAGGAAGCGGTCGAGAAGCAGCATGCGCGCGGCAAGCTGACCGCGCGCGAGCGCATCGACCTCCTGCTCGACCCCGGCTCCTTCGAGGAGCTCGACACCTTCGTCCGCCACCGGACCTACGACTTCGAAATGCAGAAAAAACGGCCGTGGGGCGACGCCGTCGTCACCGGTCACGGGAAGATCGAAGGCCGCATCGTCTTCGTCTTCTCCCAGGACTTCACCGTCTTCGGCGGCAGCCTCGGCGAGGTCATGGCGGAGAAGATGTGCAAGGTCATGGATATGGCCGCGGAGGTCGGGGCGCCGGTCGTCGGCATCAACGACTCGGGCGGCGCGCGGATCCAGGAGGGCGTCGTCAGCCTCGGCGCCTACGGCGACGTCTTCGCCCGCAACGTCAAATGCAGCGGCGTGATCCCGCAGATCAGCCTGATCATGGGTCCCTGCGCCGGCGGCGCGGTCTACTCGCCGGCGATGACCGACTTCATCTTCATGGTCAAAGAGACCAGCCACATGTTCATCACCGGGCCGGAAGTGATCAAAACCGTGACCGGCGAGGAAGTCGAGTTCGAGGCGCTCGGCGGCGCGATGAGCCACAACTCGAAATCGGGCGTCGCGCACTTCGCCTCCGAGAGCGAGGAGAGCTGCCTCGAAGACGCGCGTTACCTGCTCAGCTTCCTGCCCTCGAACAACCTTGAGCTGCCGCCGCGCTTCGAGCCGACCGATGACCCGGAGCGCGAAGACCTGGAGCTCGACACCGTCGTCCCCGACGACCCGTCGAAACCGTATGACATGCGCGAGGTGATCAAGCGGATCGTCGATGACGAGGAGTTCTTCGAGGTCCACGAGCACTTCGCCAAGAACATCATCTGCGGCTTCTCGCGCCTCGACGGCTATCCGGTCGGGATCGTCGGCAACCAGCCCGCCTTCCTCGCCGGGGTGCTCGACATCGAGGCATCCGAGAAGGCAGCCCGCTTCGTCCGCACCTGCGATTGCTACAACGTGCCGATCCTGACCCTGACCGACGTGCCCGGCTTCCTGCCCGGCACCGACCAGGAGTGGAACGGGATCATCCTCCACGGCGCCAAGCTCCACTACGACTACACCGAGGCGACGGTGCCGAAGCTCACCGTCGTCACCCGCAAGGCCTACGGCGGCGCCTACGACGTGATGGCGTCCAAGCAGATGCTCGCCGACTTCAACTACGCCTGGCCGACGGCCGAGGTCGCGGTGATGGGCCCCGAGGGCGCGGTCAACATCATCTACCGCAAAGACATCGCCAACTCCCCGAC
>JAOPZF010000209.1 GCA_025964255.1 Solirubrobacterales bacterium
AGCGAGCCGCGTAGGAGGCCCATCTCGACCGGGTGGCGAAGCAGCAGGTCGAAGGTCCAGGCGAGCGCCGTCGCCGTCGTCTCGTGCCCGGCGAGGAGCAGCGTCATCAGTTGGTCGCGCAGCTCCCGGTCGTCCATCGCGGTGCCGTCCTCGAAGGTCGCCGTCATCAGCATCGAGAGGATGTCGTCGCGCCCCTCCAGGTGGGGACGGCGGCGGTGCTCGGCGATCTCGGTCATGAGCGCCTCGTCGACCTGGTCGAGCCGGGTGCGGACCGAGGCGAGCGGATCGCGCCCGCGCCGCCGGGCGACCAGCGCCCGCAGGATCATCGTCGGCGACCCGGTTTCGACGAGGAGGTTGCCGAGCATGCCGCGCAGCGCGTCGAGCCGCGGCCCCTCCGCCACGCCGAAGACCGCGCGCAGGATCACCTCCAGCGTCATCGCCTGCATCCGCGCGTGGATCGGGAACTCGCGGCCGAGCGGCCAGGAGTCGATCTCGGCGGTGACGATCTGCTCGACGATCCCCTCGTAGGAGCGCATCCGCTCGCCGTGGAACGGTGGCAGCATCAGCCGGCGGCGAGCGATGTGCTCCTCGCCCTCGAGCAGCAGGACCGAGCGCGCGCCGAGCACCGGTTCGAGCTGGAAGCTTCGCCCCGGCGGCAGCCCGTTGCGGCGCTCCGTATATAGGGCCTTCACCGCGGCCGGGTCGGAGATGAGGACCATCGGCCGCTCGAAGCCGACGAAGCTGACGCTGAAAGCGTCGCCGATCTCCGCCCGTCCCCGGGCCATGAAGGCAAGCGGCCGGAAGCTCCAGGCGAGGGTCTGCCAGAGCGGGCTGCGCGGCAGTTCGGGCGGCAGCGGCACGGTCCGATCATGCCACGGAACGGCGCAACCGTCGACAGGGCGCGGTCCGGCCCCCGGCTTGGCTAGGCTGAAGCGGTGCCCGCGCTTTCCGATGTGAAGCTGATCTCGAGCGGCAAGGTCCGCGAGATCTACGAGTTCGAAGGGGACCTGCTGATGGTCGCCTCCGATCGCATCTCCACCTACGATGTCGTGATGCCGACGCCGATCCCCGACAAGGGAAAGGTGTTGAACCGGATGTCGGTCTTCTGGTTCGGCCTGACCGCGGACATCGTCCCCAACCACTTCATCTCCGAGGACGTTCCTGAGGAGGCCAGCGAACGCGGCATGCGGGTGAAACGGCTGCAGATGTACCCGGTCGAGTGCGTCGTCCGCGGCTATCTCACCGGCTCGGGCTGGAAGGAATACAAGGAGAACGGCGCCGTCTGCGGGATCGAGCTGCCGCCCAACCTGCTCGAGTCCGACAAGCTGCCGGAGCCGATCTTCACCCCCGCGACCAAGGCCGAGATCGGCGATCACGACGAGAACGTCGACTTCGCCCGCGCCGCCGAGATCATCGGCGACCAGGCGCTCCTGGAGGAGCTGCGACGGGTCTCGATCGAGGTCTACGAACGCGGCGCCGAGCAGGCGGCGAAGCACGGGATCATCCTCGCCGACACCAAGTTCGAGTTCGGCAAGGACGCGGGCGCCGAGGTCGTACTCGGCGACGAGGTGATGACGCCGGACTCCTCCCGCTTCTGGCCCGCCGACCGCTGGCAGCCGGGCAAGACGCCGCCGAGCTTCGACAAGCAGTACGTGCGCGACTGGGCCACCGCCCAGGGCTGGGACAAACTGCCGCCGGCGCCGGAGCTGCCGCCAGACGTGGTCGAGCAGACGCGGGCGAAATACGTCGAGGCCTACGAGCGGATCACCGGGGAGAGCTTTTGATGATGAGTGAGGTGTCGAATGCCTAAGGCGCGGGTGCTGATCCGTCCCAAGGAGGGGATCCTCGATCCTCAGGGCAAGGCGGTCGAGCGGGCGCTGCCCGCGCTCGGCTTCGAGGGGATCGGGCAGGTCCACGTCGGCCGGATGGTCGAGCTCGAGGCCGACGACCTCGAGCAGCTCGGCGAGCTCTGCGAGAAGCTGCTCGCCAATCCCCTGATCGAGGACTACGAGATCCAGCCCCTGTGATCTGGGGCGTCCTGCAATTTCCCGGTTCGTGCGACGAGCGCGACGCGCTGAACGCCTGCGAAGTTGTCGGCGGCGAGGCGCGGCTGATCTGGCACGAAGAGCGTGACCTCTCCGGCGTCGATGGCGTCGTCGTCCCCGGCGGTTTCTCCTACGGCGACTACCTGCGCGCCGGCGCGATCGCCCGCTTCTCGCCGGCGATGGAGGCGGTCGCCGACCTCGCCGCCGCGGGCGGCCCAGTACTGGGGATCTGCAACGGCTTCCAGGTCCTCTGCGAGGCGGGCCTCCTCCCCGGCGCCCTCCTCCGCAACCAGGAGCTCCGCTTCATCTGCAAGCAGGCCGACCTCCTCGACAGTGATGGCGCGACCCTTTCCGTCCCGATGAAGCACGGCGAAGGCCGCTACTACGCGCCAGAGGAGATGCTCGACGCGCTCGAAGCGAACGGGCAGGTCGCGTACCGCTACGCCGATGGGCACAACTCGAACGGGTCGGTGCGGGACATCGCCGGGGTGCGCAACGAGCGCGGCAACGTGGTCGGGCTGATGCCGCATCCCGAGCACGCGGTCGACCCGCTGACCGGATCGATCGACGGACGCCAGGTCTTCGAAGCGCTGGAAGGGTTCACCTCGTGAGCGCACAACCCGCCACCCACCGCGAGCTCGGCCTCACCGACTCCGAGTTCGAGCTGATCGTCGAGAAGATGGGGCGCGAGCCGAACACGGTCGAGCTGGCGATGTTCTCCCTGCTCTGGTCCGAGCACTGCGCCTACAAGCACTCGCGCAAGCTGCTCGGCAAGCTGCCGACCGACGGGCCGCGCGTGGTGATGGGTCCCGGCGAGAACGCCGGCGCCGTCGACGTCGGCTCCGGCTTCGCGGTCGCCTTCAAGGTCGAGTCCCACAATCACCCGAGCGCGGTCGAGCCGTTCCAGGGCGCGGCGACCGGGGTCGGCGGGATCCTCCGCGACGTCTTCGCGATCGGCGCCCGCCCGATCGCGATCCTCGACAGCCTCCGCTTCGGTGAGCTCGACTCGGTCCGCTCGCGCCACCTGCTCGACGGCGCGGTGCGCGGGATCGGCCACTACGGCAACTCGATCGGCGTCCCGAACGTCGGCGGCGAGATCTACTTCGAGGAGCCCTACGAGCACAACTGCCTGGTCAACGCGATGTGCATCGGCTTCGCCAAGACCGAGGAGATGGTGCGCGCCGCCGCCGCCGGGATCGGCAACACGGTGGTGCTGATGGGCGCGACGACCGGCCGCGACGGGATCGGCGGCGCCTCGGTGCTGGCCTCGGCCGAGCTCGGCGAGGGCGACGACGCGAAACGCCCGACGGTCCAGGTCGGCGATCCCTTCGAGGAGTCGAAGGTGCTCGAGTGCTGCCTCGAGCTGCTCGAGAAGGGGCTGCTGGTGTCGCTGCAGGACCTCGGCGCCGCGGGCCTCACCTCCTCGGCAGGCGAGATGGCCTCGGCCGGAGGCGTCGGGATCGACATCGACGTCGCCGCAGTGCCGCTGCGCGAGGCCGACATGGAGCCCTTCGAGATCATGGTCAGCGAGTCACAGGAGCGGATGCTCGCGGTGGTCGAGCCATCGAAGGTGGAGGCGGTCCTCACCGTCTGCGACAAGTGGCAGACCGGGTCGGCCGAGATCGGCGTCGTCACCGACTCCGGCCACGTCCGCATCCTCAAGGCCGGCGAGGTCGTCGGCGACATGCCGGTCGAGGCGCTGGTCGACGGCTGCCCGCTGTATGACCTGGCGCCCGCCGCGCCCGCCGCCTGGATCTACGGCAACAAGCGGACCCTCGACCCCGACGCCGACTCGGCGGAAACGCTGCTCGCCCTCCTCGCCGCACCTTCGATCGCCTCGAAGAAGTGGGTCTTCCAGCAGTACGACCAGGTCGTCGGCTCGCGCACGGTGCGCCGTCCGGAGGCCGCCGACGCGGCCGTGCTGCAGCTGCCCGAGTCGGGCAACGCGATCGGCGTCTCGATCGACGGCAACGGCCGGCGGGTCGCCTGCGAGCCCTTCAACGGCACGGTCGAGGCGGTGCTCGAGTGCGCCCAGAACCTCGCCTGCGTCGGGGCCGAGCCGCTCGGCCTGACCAACTGCCTGAACTTCGGCAACCCGGAGAAGCCGGTCCCCGCCTGGCAGCTCGACCGCGCGATCAGCGGGCTGGCGTCGGTCTGCGAGCAGCTCGGCGTGCCGGTCGTCGGCGGCAACGTCTCCCTCTATAACGAGGGGCCCGACGGGCCGATCTACCCGACCCCGGTGGTGGCGATGGTCGGCGAGCTGCCCGACCCGGCGAAGACCGCGCCGTCCTCCTTCCAGCGCGAGGGCGACGCGATCGCTCTGCTCGGCCCGTTCGCGCCGACGATGCACGGGTCGGAGCTGACGAAGCAGCGCGGGGAGCTCGAGCTGGGACTGCCGGAGCCGGATGTCGCCGCGGTCGCCGCGGCCTGCGCGATCGTCCGCGACGCGGTCCGCTCAGGGCGCGTCGCCTCCGCCCACGACGTCTCCGACGGCGGCCTCGCCAGCGCCCTGGCGGAGTGCTCGATCGGCGCCGGCATCGGCCTCCGGGCCGACCTCCAAGACCTGCGCGAGCGCGGCTGCACCCCCGAGGAGGCGCTCTTCGGCGAGGGCACCGGCGGCTTCGTCCTCAGCGGCGACCGCGCCGAGCTCGAGGCTCTCGGCGCTCTGATCATCGGCACCGTCGGCGGCACCACGATCGAGCTCGCCGCCGGCGACCGCAGCCTGATTGTCGGCGTGACCGACGCGACCGAGGCCTGGCGCTCGCTGGACGCCCGGGCCGAATCGGCCGCCGAGCCCCCCCGCCGACGCTTAAGGTCAGCGCCGTGAGGCGCCTCGTCCCGATCGTCGTCGCGACCCGCTCGGCGTGCACGCGGGCGACGGTGATCTTCCACAGCGGGCGTCGGCGCGTACCGCTGCGCCGGTAGTGGATCGGGAGCCTCGCGCCGGGCGAGCGCCGGCGGGTGGCCTTCACGGCGACGCTGCCGCCCCTGCTCCCCGCCGGGACCTGGGCGATCCAGGTCTGCATCGCCCGCCGCTGCAACGGGCTCGGCTCGACCAGTGTCGGGCAGAGGGGCGCGGCCGCACCGCCCCGGGCCCTGACGTTTAGTCAGCCGCCCTTGCGGGCATTCAATTCTCAGACGCCCGGCCAGGGTGCCGTGGGTCCGTCTTATGGGAGAGAGACTCGAAACTCGCAGGGCGAAGCATGCCCTCATCGCGGTGCTTGCCGCCGCGCTCGCCGGTGCCGTGCTCAGCGCGTGCGGTGGGTCGAGTGGCGGGCCGCCGCAGCTGACCTTCTTCGTCGCGATCCAGCCGGGCGGCACGATCGAAGCGACGGCCGAACGCTGCACCAAGGAAGCCGGCGGCAAATACACGATCAAGCCCGAACTGCTGCCCAACGACGCCACCCAAGCGCGCGAACAGCTGGTGCGGCGGCTCGGGGCGAAGGACTCCTCGATCGACATCATCGGCCTCGACGTCATCCTCACCAGCGAATTCGCGAATGCGGGTTGGATCGAACAGTGGACCGGCAAGTTCAAGAAAGAGGCCTCCGAACACGTCTTCTCAAGCGTGCTGAAGACGGCGACCTTCGAGAACAAACTGTACGCGGCGCCGTTCAACACCAACACGCAGCTGCTCTGGTACCGCAAAGACCTCGTCCCGAAGCCGCCGGAAACTTGGGACGAAATGATCGAAATGGCCGAAGAACTGCCGGAAGCCGGGCAGATCCAGGTCCAGGCCGAACGCTACGAGGGCTACATGGTCTGGGTAAACGCGCTGATCGAAAGCGCGGGGACCTCGATCCTCAAAGGCCCCGAAGAAATCGAACTCGCACAGAAACCGACGGAAGAAGCGCTGGAAGTGATCGGCAAGCTCGCCCACTCCTCCGCCGCTTCGCCGGAACTGCCTACCTCCAACGAGGACTCGGCCCGGCTCGCCTTCGAGGCGGGCAAAGCCGCGTTCATGGCCAACTACACCTTCGCCTTCGCCAGCGCCAAGGAAAACGCTCCCGAAATCAATGAAGAGATGGGCGCGGCGCCATTCCCGCGTGTGAACGAAAACCCGGCCAAACCACCGCTTGGCGGCTTCAACCTCGCCGTCAGCGCCTACTCCGGCCACAAGAAGGAGGCCTTCGAAGCGGCCGCCTGCCTGTCCGGCGAAAAAAGCGAGTTGACCGCGACCGAACTCGACGGCCTGCCGCCCTCGCACGAGAACCTCTACACGAACCCCGTGGTCGAAAAGGCCTATCCGGGGTTCGCTGGGCTGGTCAAGGAATCGGTCGAAGCGGCCGGCGCCCGTCCGGTCACCCCCGCCTACCAGGACGTCACCTCGGCCCTCCAACGCACCTTGCACCCACCGGAAAGCATCCCCGCCGAAGGCGAGGAAGGTAAGTACGAAGAACTGAAGGAAAACCTCGAAGCCGCGGTCAAGCGGGAAGGGCTGCTCTGATGGCGACCGACGCGCATCGCGCCGAGATCCCCGCCCCGAAGCCGCGCAAGAAGAGCTCGCGGACGAAGTCGGAACGGAAACTCGCCTGGATGCTCTGCGCGCCGGCGGTGATCGTGATGCTCGCCGTCACCGCCTATCCGATCCTCTACGCCTTCGTCCTCTCGCTGCAGAAGCTCGACCTGCGCTTCCCCGAACAGACCGAATTCATCGGCTTCGCCAACTACGGAACGGTGCTGAGCTCGGAACTGTGGTGGCTCGACGTCTGGAACACCTTCGTGATCATGGTGATCTCGGTGTCGATCGAGCTCTGCCTCGGGATGGCGATCGCGCTGGTCATGCACCGGGCGATCTTCGGCCGCGCGATCGTCCGTACCGTCGTCCTGATCCCCTACGGGATCATCACCGTGGTCGCCGCCTTCGCCTGGCAGTTCGCCTTCGCCAGCGAATCGGGGTTCGTCGACAACCTGCCACTCATAGCCGACGAAAAAAACTGGTTCGGCGGCCACATCTCCTCGCTCGCCGTGATCATCATGGCCGAGATCTGGAAAACGACGCCGTTCATGGCGTTGCTCCTACTCGCCGGGCTGGTGACGATCCCGAACGAGCTCTACGAGGCGGCGCGGGTCGACGGCGCCTCCGCCTGGCAGCGCTTCATCAAGATCACCCTGCCGCTGATGAAGCCGGCGATCCTCGTCGCGGTGTTGTTCCGCGTGCTCGAGGCC
>JAOPZF010000213.1 GCA_025964255.1 Solirubrobacterales bacterium
CCGCGCCCGCTGCGGGCGACCAGCAGTCCGGCGGCCCCACCGGCGACGACCCCCGCCGCGGCGCCGGCGACGCCGAGCGACGCCGCCAACCCGATCCCGACGGCGAGCCGCACCAGCGGTTCGGCGACGAGACTGCCGGTCACCCAGCCGTAGGCGCGCTCGCCGTAGAGGCGGCCGCGATCAAGCTCGAGCAGCGCGACCAAGGTCGGGGTCGTCGCCAGGGCCAGCCCGCAGGGGAGCGACAGGCCGAGCGCGGGGGACAGGGTGACGGCGGCGACGGCGAGCCCGAGCGAGACCGGCAGCGACCAGCCGAGCACCTGGCCCCGCCGCCGGCGTGCGCGCCGCGGGTCGAGCGCGCCGCCCGCCGCGAGGCTCAGAGAAGGCACCGCGATCAGCAGGTAGAGAGCAAGGAACGCTGCCAGCTCGGCGAAAGCCGCGGGCGCGAGCATGCGCGCCATCACCGCGGCGTAGAGCAGGTTGCCGACCCCGGAGAGGAGCTGTCCGCCGGCGACCAGGGCCTGCTCGCGCACCGCTACCCGGCTGGTGCGCAGCGAGGCGCCGGCGACCCGGCGCAAGGCGACCGTCCCGCCGCTCATCGTCTCGGCCCCCCGCGCAGCGGCAGCCCGCTCAGCTCGGCGACCTCGTCGCTGCGCCCTTCCGAGAGCAACACGCGCAAGAGGCGGAAGCCCTCCTCGGCGGTGGCGATCTGGCCCTCGACCGCATTCGGCAACGGCGGCTCGTGGTCGAGCGCCGCGCCGATCGCCGCGGCGATATCGGCGGCAGAGGCGTCGGCGGCGACCTGCGGCTGGTCGAGCCGGCGCGCAAGGTCGGCGATCGCGGGTTCGCAGGCGACCGCGACGGCGGGGACGTTGGCCGCCGCGGCGGCGATCAGGGCGTGGGTGGAGAGCGCGACGATGGCGCCCGCGCCGGCCGCCATCGCGTTGCCGCCGAGGTCCGGCAGGGCGGGCAGCACCCGCACCGGCGTCGCGATTCGCCCGGCGAGCTCGCCGACCAGGCCGTGGTCGCCGCCGTCGCCGGCCGCCACGTGCCAGGGCTGGAGGGCGATCTCGGCGCCGTCGGCAGCCAGCCCGCCGAGCGCCAGGCCGAGTCGGTCGATCAGGCTCGCCGGGCAGCCGCGCGACTCGATCGCGACGACGATCCGCCGCGGGCGCGACTCCGCCGGCCGCGTGGCGCGGCGGTCCTGGACGTCGAGCCAGGCCGGGTCGGTTCCGATCCGGAAGGGCCCCGGCACCCCGGAGGCCTCGAGGTGACGGGCGGAGATGTCATCGCGGAGGACGACCAGGTCGGCGCCGCCGATCAGCCGGCGGCTGAGGCGGCGCTGCCAGGCGCTGCCGCCGGCGCGCGCCGAGATGCCGAGCAGCGCGGTCGGATGGCGGCGCAGCTTCGCGGCCGCGACCAGCGCGACCGCGGTCCGCAGCCCCGGCCGCACGTCGTCTGCCTCGCCGATCGACCAGCCGGCGAGCACCGTCGCGTCGGCGCGAGCTGCCGCCCTGACGACGGCCATCGGCCGCCGCGCGTCGACGGTCAGGCAGCCATGGACGGCGCGCGTCGCCGTCGGTTCGCTGCTGACGAGGACCGGCGTCCACTCCGGCAGCGCCCGGCGAAAGGCGCCGATCGTCGCCGATTCGCCCGCGTCGGAGGGACCGAAGTGTCCGGCGAGCAGGGCGCTAGGCACGGGTCACCTCGCGGTAGATCTCGGCGTGGCGGTCGGCGACCGTGGTCCACTCACGATCGCGGGTCAGCTCGGCCGAGCGCTCACGCAGCGGTTCGAGCGTCGCCCGGTCGGCGGCCAGCTCGCGGAGCCGCTCGGCCAGCGCCGGCGCCTCGGTCGGCGCGACCAGCTCCCGCGGCCCACCGACCAGCTCGGCCAGCGTCGGCGAGAGCAGCGCGGGCAGGCCGTGCGCGACGGCGAGCGCCATCGCGCCGCTGGTCGCGAACGGGCGCTGGTAAAGGAACAGCGCCAGGTCGGAGAGCGCGAACCAGGACGCCAGCTCGTCGTCGGGGACGTAGCCGGCGAACTCGGCGACCGCCGGCCAGCGCTCGCGCAGCTGCTCGCCGTAGGGCTCGCCCGCCTCGGCGAAGCGCGGGTGCTCGCCGCCGACGATCACCAGGCGGACGTCCTCGGCCGCCAGCGCCGCCGCCTCGAGCGCCAGCTCGAGCCCCTTATAAGGAGCGAGGAAGCCGAAGCAGAGGAGCGTCAGGCGCCGGTCCCCCATGCTTTCGTCGGCGGAGTCGCCATCCGGGGAGGGGCCGGGCTGCTCGGCGGGCGCGATGCCCTCGACCCCGTGCGGGACTACCGCCGCGCCGCGGACCAGCCGGGCGAAGGCGGGCTCGTGGACGATCACCCGCCGCGCCAGCCGCCCGATCGTCCTCTGCACGCCGGAGAGCCCGAGCCGGACCGCGGCGCGCGGCGCCCGCACCTGGTGCATGCGGGCGAACTCAGCGTCGACGCCGGCCGGGTCGACCGCGTGGTGCATCGTCACGACCGGGCCGACCCCGGCGGCGCGCAGCATCCCGAGGCCTGGGAGGAGGCCCGGCATCGCCGTCGCCCCGCCGTAAAGGAAGAGCTCGTGCTGCATGTGGACGACCGGGGCGCCGGTGCCGAGGGCGAGCCGCGCCGCCGCCGGGACCGCGGTCGGGCCGCGGTGGAAGCGGCGCTCGACGGTCACCGCACCATCGGTTTCGACGGCCTCCGGGAGGTCCGGCTCGGTGGGCGCGACGACAGTCACCCGCAGCCCGCGCTCGCCGAGCGCGTGGGCGAGGTTGCCGGCGTAGGAGGCGACGCCGCTGCGCCCGGCGTGGCGCCGGCCGGCCGGTGGATAGGGGCTGATCAAGGTGACGTCAGGCCGCGGCACGGCGATCCTCCTCCTCGTCATGGTCGTCGGGGTGGCGCCCCGCGGCGGCGCTCGGTGGCCGCGCGCCCGGCCCGCTCGGCACGGCGGCGCTCCCGTCGTGGACGTCGTCGGTCTCGATCGGGATCACCCGGTGGTGCAGCCACAGCCGCAGGCTCGAGAACGCCATCTTCTTCGCGTCGCCGGCCGCGGTCAGCCGCGAGCCCTCGCGGTCGATCCAGATCGTCGGCACCGCCTCGATCCGGTAGCCGAGCCGCCGCGCGACAAGCAGCACGTCGACGTCGAAGAGGAAGTCGCGCGACGTCAGCAGCGGCAGCATCCGCTCGATCGCCGCGCGGCGGAAGACCTTGGCGCCGCACTGGGTGTCCTCGTAGGGCAGGCCGAAGAGGCGCCGCACCCAGAAGGCGAAGCCGGCGCTCGTCACCTCGCGCGCCAGCCCGCGCCGCGCAGGCAGCACCGAGGCCGGGTGGCGACGGCTGGCGATCGCGCCATCGCCGTCACCCACGGCGTCGATCAGCCGCAACATCTCCGACGGTGGAGTCGCGCCGTCGGCATCGACGAAGCCGATCAGATCGGCGTCGCAGCGGCGGAACGTCTCCATCAGCACGCCGCCCTTGCCGAGCTTCGGGTAGTCGACGAACTCCACCCGCGGGTCGCGGGCGGCGCGGGCCGCGACGACGTCGGCGGTCCGGTCGGTGCAGTGGTCCAGCGCGACCAGGAAGCGCATCTCCGGTCCGCCACAGCGGGCCAGGTAGCTGTCCAGGGTCGGTCCGATTCTTTCCTGCTCGTTGAAAGCGGGGATGACGATGTCGACGCGCATACGACCTCCTTCCGAGGGGTCGGTCGGTTGCGGAATGCCCTGCGGAACGTCGAAAACCGAGCCAAAGGGAGAGCTCGATGGGGAAGCTCGCGCGGCGGACCACGCGTTGGCCCCCGCTACCCCGACACGCAGCCCGTATGCGTGTTGCGAACCAAAAATTAGGTAACCCCCGAGCCGGGGGGAATTGGTCGATACGGGGCTCGAAAATTTGGGCCGCCGATCCGCATCGCGGAGCGAAAAACGGCGGATCGTGTGCGGATCCTCACCACCGCCGATTCCGGATCGTCACGATGGCCGAATGGACGAGTCCCGTCATCCCTCGCTCGACGAACGCTTCGACCCGGCGGTGCGGATCGTCGAGTACGACCCGGCGTGGCCGGAGATGGCGGCGGCGGAGATGGCGCGGATCGGGGCGGCGATGGGGGAGGCGGCGGTGCGGATCGACCACGTCGGCTCGACCGCGGTGCCGGGGCTGGCGGCGAAGGCGATCGTCGACCTCCAGCTTTCCGTCGCCGACATCGATGCGCGCTCCGTATATGTGGAGCCGCTGGAGGGGCTCGGCTACCTCTTCGCCCCCGACACAGCCTCGCCCGACTTCCACTTCTTCGGCCTGCCCGCGGCGCGCCCGCGCACCCACCACCTTCACGTCTGCGCCGCGGGGAGCGAGGACGAGCGTCGCCACCTCGCGGTTCGCGACTACCTCCGCGCCCATCCCGACGAGGTCGGCGCCTACGCCGAGTTGAAGCGGGGGCTCGTCGCCCGCGCCACCGGCGACCGCCTCGCCTACATCGACGGCAAGGAGGAGTACGTCGCCGCGCTCGAGCTCCGGGCGCTCGCCTGGGCGGCGGACGTGGGCGGTTAAAGCTCGTGGAAGTCCGCGCCGACTACCTGGGCATGACGACAGCCCCCGCGGACGCCTCCGAGCCGACGACCGAGCAGCCCGCCTCGACCCGCGCGCTCAGCCGCCGTGGCCTGCTCGCCGGTGCCGCCGCCGCGGGCGCCGCCGCCTCGCTCTCGCGCGTACCGTTCGCGAGCGCGACCGAGCCCGGCGACGCGACCAAGACGCGCACCTTCCCCTCGAGCACCTTCTTCAAGGAACCGGCGCTGAACTACGAGATGCTCTCGGTCGTCGCGGCCGCCGCCTACGGCGCCTCGGAGGTCGGTGAAGTCCTCGCCGCCTTCGACCGCATCAAGGGCAAGAAGGAACGACTCTCGGCCGCCTACGACGAGTTCCTGCGGCTCGGCCGCCAGGCCCGCCACCGCGGTGACGAGGACCGCAAGTCGGGGCGCCTCGCCAGCGCCCGCTCCAACTACCTGCGCTCCGCGATGTACATCGACGTGGCGCTCTTCTACGTGCTCGCGACGAAGGATCCGACGCGCGCGCACGAGGGCCGCGCCTACAGCGAGATGGAGGCCTCCTGGGCGCGGGCGATGGCGTTGCTCGAACCGGCCGCGCAGGCGGTGAAGATCCCCTTCGACGGCTACCACCTGCCCGGTTGGCTGCTCACTCCCGGCGGCAACGGCAAGCGGCCGACGGTGATCATCAACAACGGCAGCGACGATCAGAACGTCGACGTCTACGTCACCGGCGGCGCCGCCGCGCTCGAACGCGGTTGGAACGCGCTGATCTTCGAAGGCCCTGGCCAGGGCGGCAACCTCTTCCTCCACAACCGCCCCTTCATCCCGGACTGGGAGCGCGTGATCACCCCGGTGGTCGACTTCCTCCGCGCCCGGCCCGAGGTCGACAAGCGGCGGATCTGCCTGACCGGCTCGAGCTTCGGCGGCTATTTGACCCCGCGCGCAGCCGCCTTCGAGCACCGCCTCGCCGGCCTCGTCACCGACCCCGGCGTGGTCGATGCCTTCTACAGCTGGACCAGCGGCCTGCCGAAGGAAGTCCTCGAGGTCTTCGAAGCCGGCGATCGCAACGCCTTCAACCACATCTGGGACGCGATCCCGAGCCAGCTGAGCACCAACGAACGCTTCGGCTTCAACAAGCGCGCCGAGATCTACGGCAACGTCGACGGCTTCGAAAAGATGTCCCTCGCCAGCCAGTTCCGCCTCAGCCCGGAGATCGCCGCGAAGGTCGAGGCGCCGACGGCTGTCTGCGACCCCGAACTCGAGCAGTTCTTCCCGGGCCAGTCCGAGCAGCTCTTCAAGTTGCTGAAGACGAAGAAGAAGCTGCTCAAGTTCACGATCGAGGAGGGCGCCGAGCTCCACTGCGAGCCGATGGCCCCCCAGCTGCGCAACGAACGTGTCTTCGACTGGCTCGAGACCAACATGCAGCCCGTCGGCTGACCTGAAGCCGCTTCGGCTCGCGCCGGGGCGGCCGAGCGGATATCTTCGGCGCAGGGAGTCTGCGTCGATAGGTAGGGGGAATTGCCGATGCGAAACATTGCCACCGTTTTCGGATCGCTGGTCATCGCCATGGTCTTGGCGGCGAGTGCTTTCGCGGCCGAAGTCAGCCGCGACGAATACAAGGCCGCGGCCGAACCGATCTGCAAGACGAGCGCGAAGGAAAACGAACGGATCCTCGCCAACGTCCGCAAGGAAGTGAAGACGGGCAAGTTGAAGCCGGCGGCGACGAAGTTCGCCCAGGCCGCCAAGCAGCAGTCCGGCGCGCTGAAGCAACTCGAAGCGCTGCCGCAGCCCGCCGCCGACGAAGCGCGGCTCGGCAAATGGCTCTCCTACCTGAAGATCGAGGCCGAACTCTTCGCCACCGCGGGCCGCAAGCTCAACTCCGGCGACAAGGCCGGTGCCGAGCACATCACCTCCAAAATCGCCCAGAACGCGAACAAAGCGAACGTGCAGGTGCTGCCGTTCGAGTTCCGCTACTGCCGTCAGGAACCGTCGAAGTACACCTGAGCCGGCGTCCGCCATCCGGCAAGATCGCCGGGTGGCCGAACTGAGGACCGCGCGCGCCGAGGACCGGGAGGAGATCCGGCGGATCGACCTCGCGACCTGGTCGCCGCGGGTGACGCCGGGCCCGCGGCCGGACGGCGAGCGGGACCTGCTCGAGGACTTCGGCGCCGCGAACGTGATCGTCGCCGAGGCGGGGGAGGGCCTTGCCGGCTACCTGATCCTCGGCGCCTGGACCAAGCTCGATTCGTCCCGCCATGTGCTCGAAGTGAAAGGGCTGGCGGTCGACCCGGCGCGGCAGGGGGAGGGGGTCGGTGGGGCGCTGCTCGACGCCGGCATCGAGCGGGCGCGGGGGGAGGGACGGCGGAAGTTGACGCTCCGTGTCCTCGGCGGCAACGACGGCGCCCGACGGCTGTACGAGAGCCGCGGGTTCGAGGTCGAGGGGACCCTGCGCGGCGCGTTCCTCCTCGACGGCGACTACGTCGATGACCACCTGATGGCGCTCGACCTGACGACGTGATCGCGGTCGGCTTCGATCGTCACTCCGGCGGCTCACCCCGATGACCATCCTGCCGCGCCACCACGAAGAGCTCGAACCAGTCCGGCACGGCCCGCTGCAGCGCGATGTAGACCAGCGACGGATCGGCCGGGATGACGATCCAGTGCTCCTCCATCCGCGGCGGGTCGAGGATGTCGGCCGCGCTATAGAGCGAGCGCACCGCTTCCACCATCCGCTCTCGGCCTAGCTTGGTCGCCATCAGATCGGGTTCGGGCGCCAGGCGAGTTTCCCCCATCAGAGGGGAGCTTGCCTGTCTGGCATCCCAAATACTGGGGAGTGGACGAAGAATCGATGCTCAGGGGAGAGGGTCGACCGGCCGATACAGACGCCGTGATCAGCAACTTCTCGATGCGGCGCTCCCTGGCGCTGCCCACGCTCGCCGCGCTCTTCGCCCTGCTCGTCGCCGGGTGCGGCGGCGGCTCGTCGCCCGGCAGTGGCTCCTCGACCGCGACCGGCTCCAAGTCCGGCGAATCGACGACCGACGCCGCCGCGCCCAAAACGATCCCCGTGACCCCGCTCGAACCCGGCTACGCCGACTGGCCCTTCTTCGGCCGCGTTCCCCAGCGCACGCACTACCTGCCCGCCAACCGAGGCATCGTCGATCGCCCGCTCGACCCGCCGCTGAAGCAGGCCTGGTCGATCAATACCCACGCGCTGATCGAGTTCCCGCCCGCGATCGGCGGCGGCGTCGCCTACGCGATCAACAAGTACGGCAACGGCAAAGCGATCCAGCTCGGCGATCGCAAGGTGATCGGCGAACTCTCGCTCGACCCGAAGAACAAGGGCCACCAGGCGATCGTCACCGGCCCCGCCTACTACCGTGGCCGCGTCTACGGCGCCTTCCTCGACGGCACCCTCGCCGCCGGCAACGGCAAGACCGGCAAGGTCGTCTGGAAGGACCACCTCCACGCCCACCTCGAATCCTCGCCGCTGCCCGTCGACGGCAACCTCTACCTCGGCACCGACACCGCCGAAGTCCTCGCGATCGACGCCGGCGACGGCCACTCGGTCTGGAAGTTCAAGGCGCCAGGGGCGATCAAAGCAAGCCCCTCCTACGACGCCGGCAACGTCTTCGTCGCCGACTACGAGAGCTCGATGTTCGCGCTCAACGCGAACACCGGCAAGCCGGTCTGGAAGACCAACACGAGCAAGGTCGCGCCCTACGGCTCCGGCGGCTTCTTCTCCTCGCCCGCGATCGCCTTCGGCAACGTCTACGCGGCCCGCGACGACGGCGTCGTCTACGCCTTCGACGAGGCGACCGGCAAGGTCCGCTGGAGCTTCCCGACCGGCGCCGCCGTCTACGGCTCGCCCGCGGTCGCCCAGGTTCCGGGGACGCCGCCGACCGTCTATATCGGCGCCGAAAACGGCACCTTCTATGCACTGAACGCGCGTACCGGCAAGGTCGAGTGGACCTACGACGTCGGCGGCCCGGTGCCGGGGACGGCGACCGTCATCGGCCACACCGTCTACGTCTCCAGCTTCCAGACGAAGAAGACGATCGGCATCGACGTCCGCACCCACAAGCGGGACTTCAAGATCGACCAGGCGGGCTACACGCCGATGATCTCCGACGGCCGCCGCCTGATCCTGGTCGGTTACTACACCGTGATCGGGCTCGAACCGACCACGCCTTAGGGCGTGGTCGCGGACTAGCAGCGCCACCTGCACCCGGTTCTGGACCCCGACCTTTTCGAACCGTCTCGCCCTCATCGCGGGGTGAGGCGGACCCCGGGATCCGGTCCGACCACCGCTCGGTCCACCGGTAGCGCTAGCTTTGGAGCCATGGGTCTACTGCGCCGTCACCTCACTTACGCCAACGTCGCCGCATCGCTGGCGCTCTTCCTCGCCCTCGGCGGTGCCGCCTACGCGGCGACGCAGCTGCCGAAGAACTCGGTCGGCACGAATCAGATCCGTAAGGAAGCGGTCACGGCGGGCAAAATCGCCAAGAAGACGCGCCAGCAGTTGCAGGGACAGCGCGGCCCGGCCGGCCAGCAGGGCCCTCAGGGCAAGACCGGCAAGACGGGGGCGAAGGGTGCGACCGGCGCCCGCGGCGCCCAGGGCAACACGGGCGCGCCGGGTGCCGACGGCACCGGGCCGGCCCTTGAAGTCGTCACCAGCCTGAAACCGATCGAAGCCGGCGGCATCACCGTCGTCTCCCAGAACCTCGCGCCGGGTGCCTACGTGATCACCGCCGACGTCGTGGTCGAAACCACTTCCGTGACCACGACCGCGGTGACCTGCACCCTGAACGGCAGCAACAGCGAAGCGATCGGCAACGTCGTGGCGGGCTCCCCAGTGACGCTGACGCTCTCCGGCGTCCGTAGCTTCGCTGCCGCGAGCGCTGCGATTCTGTCTTGCGCCGCGCCCGCCGGGACGACCGCGAAGTACGCGAATCTGATCGCCACGCAGGTCAAATCGGCCTCGCGCGCCGCAGGCTGAGGACCGCCGCTCAGCGGCTCTCCACCTAAGCACCCCGCACTCGCTATCCTACGTTCAGCCTCGCGCTTCGGCCCGGGGTTTTCCTTTGTAACGAGTGCCTTCGGGGCACAGAATTGTTGAGGGGACAGATGGCTCGCGGAGATGTCCGCATCGCGGTGACGATGGCTTGCGAAGACTGCAAGCGTCGCAATTATCAGACCAACAAGTCGCGGCGTAATTCGCCCGACCGTGTCGAGCTGCGCAAGTTCTGTCGCTGGTGCGGGAAACACACCCCGCACAAAGAGACCCGGTAGAGGTCCATGGCGAAAACCCGCGCACAGCGCAAGGCGGAACGCCGCGCTCGCGAAGCTGAGGAGCAGAAACGCTCCGGCTCCGAGCGCCGCGCTGAGTCGCGGGCGCAGCACGACACCCAGATCGGAGTCTCCGGCGACGTCGCCGAGATCGAAGCCGTAGAGGCCGGGATCGCGGCAGGTGCCGAGGAGGCCGACCTGGAGACGCCCGACGCTCCGCAAGAGACCTCACGGTCGATGCGGCGCGCCGAAGCGAAAGCCGCCAAGGAGGCGGAGCGCAAAGAACGCGACGACCAGAAGCGTCGCGAGCGCGACCAACTTGCCAGACAGCAGAAAAAAGCCACGACCGAACGACAGAGCGGCCCTCGCGGCGGCGTCATCGGCTTCCTGCTTTCCTGCTGGGCCGAGCTGAAGAAAGTCCAGTGGCCCGATCGCGAGACCCTGGTCCAGGCGACTGCCGTGACGATCATCTTCGTCGCTGTCGCCGCGGCCTATCTCGGCGCCCTGGACGCGCTCTTCAACTGGCTCATCAAGGAAGTCATCCTCTAACCAACGTAAGAAGGTCTTCTCAACTGATGTTTCGCTGGTACGTGATCAACACCTATTCCGGGCACGAGAACAAGGTCAAGCACAACCTTGAGCACCGTGTGCAGACGATGAGCCAGAACCGCAACGTGCGGCAGGTCGTCGTCCCCACCGAGCAGGTCTCGGAGGTCAATAAAGACGGGCAGAAAGAAACGAAAGAGAAACGGACGATGCCCGGCTACGTCCTGGTCAACATGGAGATGACCGACGACGCCTGGAGCCTGGTGAAAAACACGCCCGGTGTTACCGGCTTCGTCGGCGCCGAGCGAAACAAACCGGTGCCGCTCTCCAAACCGGAGGTCGATCGCCTGCTCCACCGCGAGACCGCGGAGCGCCCGCGCACCCAGGCGCAGTTCGCGATCGGCGAATCCGTCAAAGTCATTTCCGGCCCGCTTTCCGACTTCTCCGGCGAGATCGCCGAGATCAACGAGGACGGCGCCAAACTCAAAGTTCTGGTCTCGATCTTCGGCCGGGAGACCCCGGTCGAGGTCGGCTACGACCAGGTCAAGAAGATCTAAGAATCCCGAACCCGCTACCCTCCCGGACCCCTCATGGCCAAAAAAGTACTCACCGTCATCAAGCTGCAGATCCAGGCAGGCAACGCCAACCCGGCGCCGCCGGTCGGCCCCGCGCTGGGCCAGCACGGCGTCAACATCATGGATTTCTGCAAAGCCTTCAACGCCCAGACGCAGGGTGAAGGCGGCACCATCATCCCGGTGGAAATCACGGTCTACGAGGACCGTTCCTTCACCTTCGTCACCAAGACGCCGCCCGCCGCCGTGCTGATCAAGGAGGCGATCCGGATCCCGAAGGGCTCCGGCGAGCCCCACGTCAAAAAAGTCGGCACGATCACGCCCGAGCAGATCCGCGCGATCGCCGAGCGCAAGATGCCCGACCTCAACGCCAACGACCTCGACGCCGCCTCGAAGATCATCGCCGGGACCGCCCGCTCGATGGGCGTCGACGTCAAATAGGAGACCTTCGATGGCCCACGGAAAACGCTTCCGCATGCAGCACCAGAAGGTCCAGCGCGACCATCTCTACCCGCCGGTCGAGGCGATCGGGCTGATCAAGCAGACCGCCAGCGCCAACTTCGACGAGACGGTCGAGCTGCACGTGCTGCTCGGCGTCAACGTCCGTCACGCCGACGAACAGCTGCGCGGCACGCTCGCCCTCCCGCACGGGCTGGGCAAAGAAGTGACGATCGCGGTCTTCGCCCAGGGCGCCAAGGCGCGCGACGCCGAAGCCGCCGGAGCCGACTTCGTCGGTGGCCAGGACCTGGCCGAGAAAATCCAGGGCGGCTTCACCGACTTCGACGTGGCCCTCGCCACCCCGGACATGATGCCGGTGGTCGGGCAGCTCGGCCGCATCCTCGGTCCGCAGGGCAAGATGCCGAACCCGCGGGTCGGCACCGTCACCGAAGACATCGAGAAAGCCGTCACTGAGTCGAAGTCGGGCAAAGTCGAATACCGCACCGACCGCCAGGCGATCGTCCACATGGCGATCGGCAAGGCGAGCTTCCCCGACGACCAACTGCTCGACAACTACCAGGCCGTGATCGACGAGATCGTCCGCGCCAAACCGTCGGCGAGCAAAGGCAAATACATCCGCTCGGCGACCCTGGCGACGACGATGGGTCCCGGGGTCCGCGTCGACAGCGCCGTCAAAGCTGCAGACCGCGAGCTGGTCGGCGCCACCGCAGGCGCCGAGTCCGACTCGGCCGAGTAACCCCGACCGCATAGGGACGGCGTCGAACGCAAATAGGGCGTTTGCTCTATATTGCTCGGCGCCCACCTAAGACCACCGGCGCGGCGATAGCCCTTAAGCCCGGTGCAGGAGAGACGATGAATCGCGAGGAAAAGTCAGCAACCATCCAGGAGATCGCCGCCCAGATCGAGGGCGCGGAAGCGATCTTCGCCGTCGACTACCGCGGGATCAGCGTTCCGCAGGCCGCCGAGCTCCGCACCAAACTGCGTGAGGCGGATTCCAGCTTCCGGGTCGTCAAGAACCGGCTCACCAAATTGGCCGCGACGCAGGTGGGGGAGGATCGCCTCGCCGATCTCCTCGTCGGCCCGACCGCGCTGACCTTCGTCCGTGGCGACACCGCTGCCGCCGCGAAAGCGATCACCACCTTCAACAAACAGCACAACGTCCTGACCTTCAAGGGCGGCCTGATGGGCGAAGTCATCCTCGACGAGGCGGGCTTCACCGCGATCGCCAAACTGCCCTCGCGCGAAGTCCTGATCGGCCAGTTCGCCGGCCTCGTCGCCAGCCCGATCACCGGCATCGTCCGCGGCCTCAACGCGCTGATCCAAGGACTCGCCACGCAGCTCGGCCAGATCGCCGACAAAGGTCTCGTGACCGGCGAGGCTCCGGCCGCCGCGCCCGAGGCTCCCGCCGAGGAGCCCGCGCCTGCCGCCGAGGCAGAGGCCCCGGCCGATGACGCTCCGGCCGCCGAGGAGACTTCGACCGAGGAGCCGGCCACCGAGGCCGAGGCTCCCGCCGAGGACGCGCCCGCCGCCGAGGGCGCCACTGATTCAGACACTTCCGAAGACTCAAACAACCAAGAGGGGTAAGACCAAAGATGGCAACTTCAACTGCTGACTGGATCGAGGAGCTGAAAGGCATCTCGGTTCTCGAGCTTTCCGAGCGGATCAAAGCCCTCGAGGAGGAGTTCGGCGTCTCCGCGACCGCCGTCGCAGCCGCCGCACCGGCCGCTGCCGCCGGGGGTGGCGACGACGACGGGGCCGCGGAAGAGTCCTCGACCGTCGACGTCGTGATCACCGAAGTCGGTGGCCAGAAAGTCCCGGTCATCAAAGTCGTCCGCAACGCGACCGGTCTGGGCCTGAAAGAGGCGAAGGCCGTCGTCGACGCCTCGCCGGGTCCGGTCAAAGAGGGCCTTGAGCGCGCCGAGGCCGAAAAACTGAAAGCGGAACTCGAGGAGGCCGGCGCGACCGTCGAGCTGAAATAGCTGACGTTTCGTGGCCCGCGACTGAGGTCAGTCGCAGAGCCAAATCCGCGACCGGGGAAAGCACCATGCTATTTTCCCCGGTCGCGCGCTTTTCTGAGTTCGCCTGCCCGCCGCACGGGCCTTTTTCACCATCCCTCTGACCGCCCGAGGAGTCGCCGACTTGGCACGTTCCAACGCTGCCCCCGTAACCCGTAGGAGCTTTTCCCGCCTAGAGAACCCACTCGAGGTTCCACATCTCATCGATATTCAGCGTCGTTCCTTCGAGGAACTGACCGACACTGAGCACGGTGGGCTGCGCGAGACGATCAACGACATTTCCCCGATCGAGGATTACACGGGGAACCTGCAGATCGTCTTCGGCAAGTTCAACTTCGAGCAGCCGCCGCACTCTATTGAGGAGTGCCGCGAGAAGGACATGACGTATTCGCGGCCGCTGACCGCGACTGTCGCCTTCCAGAACAAGGAGACCGGAGAGATCCGCGAGCAGGCCGTCTTCATGGGTGATTTCCCGTGGATGACCGAGCGCGGCACCTTCATCATCAACGGCACCGAGCGCGTCGTCGTGACGCAGCTCGTGCGTTCGCCGGGCGCCTACGTGATGGCGCCGAAGGATCCTGAAAAGCAGGTCTTCATCGCCAACCTGATGCCGGCCCGCGGCTCCTGGCTGGAGCTCGAAGTCGACAAAAAAGGCAAAGTTTTCGTGCGGATCGACCGCAAGCGGAAACTGCCGGTCACCGTGCTGCTGCGGGCGATGGGCTACGTCGAGGACCAGAAACTCCTCGACCTGTTCGACAACTCGCTCTACATCCGCACGACGATCGAGGCCGACAGCGAAGCGACCCGGACCGAAGAGGGCGCCCTCGTCGAGCTGTTCAAAAAACAGCGTCCGGGCGAGCCGCCGTCGGTTGACGCCGCCCGCGGTCTCCTCGAGCAGCTGTTCTTCGACCCGAAGCGCTACGACCTGACCCGGGTCGGTCGTTACAAGCTGAACGCCCGTCTCGATCTCGACATCGATCTCGAGACGCGGGTGCTCACGCACGACGACATCATCGCCCTGGTCAAGGAGCTCACCTCCCTGCCGAAACTCCTCGGGATCCCCGAGGAGGTCGACGAGGAGAACCCGATCAAAGACTATGCCGCGGAGGCTCTCACCTACCCGCGCGAGGCGGTCTACGACCACCTCGACGAGTACGAGCACTTCGGCAACCGGCGCCTGCGCACGGTCGGCGAGCTGATCCAGGAGGCCTTCCGCATCGGCCTCTACCGGATGGAGCGCGTCGTCCGCGAGCGTCTGACGACGGAAGATTCCGACGCGATCACGCCGCAGACGATCATCAACATCCGCCCGGTCGTGGCGGCGATGAAAGAGTTCTTCGGCTCCTCGCAGCTGTCGCAGTTCATGGACCAGACCAACAGCCTCTCGGGGCTGACCCACCGCCGCCGCCTGTCGGCGCTCGGTGCCGGCGGTCTGACCCGTGAGCGTGCCCCGATCGAGGTCCGCGACGTGCACCCGACCCATTACGGCCGGATGTGCCCGATCGAGACCCCGGAGGGACCGAACATCGGCCTGATCGGATCGCTCGCGTCCTACGCGGAGATCTCCGAGCACGGTTTTGTCACCACCCCGTATCGCATCGTCAAGGACGGCGCCCTCACCGGCGAGATCGTCCGCTACGACGCGACCCAGGAGGAGGACAAGGTCATCGCCCAGGCGAACTCCGAGTTCGACAAGGCGACGGGCAAACTGAAGGGCCCCCAGGTCCTCGTCCGTGCCGGCGAGCAGGAGTACGCCACCGCGACTCCTAAGGAAGTCGACCTGATGGACGTGTCGCCGTCGCAGATTTGGTCCGTTGCGACGTCCTTGATTCCGTTCCTCGAGCACGACGACGCCAACCGCGCGCTGATGGGCTCGAACATGCAGCGTCAGGCAGTGCCGCTGCTGAAACCGGATCCCCCGCTGATCGGGACCGGCATGGAGCGTCGCGCCGCGATCGACTCCGGCGACGTGGTCATCGCCCTGCACGAGGGCGAGATCTCCTACGTCGACGCGACCCGGATCGAGGTCACTCATGCCGAAGGCAAGGATGAGCACCCGCTGAACAAGTTCATGCGGTCGAACCAGGGCACGATCATCCACCAGCGCGCGATCGTCAAGAGCGGGCAGAAGGTGAAGAAAGGCGACGTGCTCGCCGACGGTTCGGCAAGTGGTGGCGGTGAGATCGCGCTGGGCAAGAACTGCCTGGTCGCCTTCATGTCCTGGGAGGGTTACAACTTCGAGGACGCGATCATCCTGTCGCAGCGCCTGGTCAAGGAAGACGAACTCACCTCGATCCACATCGAGGAGTACGAGATCGACGCCCGCACGACCAAGCTCGGCGACGAGGAGATCACCCGCGACATCCCGAACCGCAGCGAGGAGAGCCTGCGCAACCTCGACGAGCGCGGCATCGTCCGCGTCGGCGCCGACGTTGTCTCCGGCGACCTCCTGGTCGGCAAGGTCACGCCTAAGGGCGAGACCGAGCTGACGGCCGAGGAGAAGCTGATCCGCGCGATCTTCAAGGAGAAGGCGCGCGAGGTCCGTGACACCTCGCTGAAAGTTCCGCACGGCGAGGGTGGGGTCGTCATCGAGGTCCTCACGTTCAGCCGCGACGAGGGCGATGACCTGCCCCCGGGCGTCAACGACCTGGTCCGCGTCTTCGTCGCCACGAAGCGCAAGATCTCGGAGGGCGACAAGCTCGCCGGCCGCCACGGGAACAAGGGTGTCATCTCGAAGATCGTGCCCGAGGAGGACATGCCGCACCTGGCCGACGGGACCCCCGTCGACGTCATCCTCAACCCGCTCGGCGTGCCGAGCCGTATGAACATCGGTCAGATCCTCGAGACCCACCTCGGGTGGGTCGCGGCGAACGGCTGGTACAACGACGGCTCCGAGGCCTACAAACAGGCCCACTCCGACGAGGGCGACGGCCGGGTCTACGTTGCGACCCAGGTCTTCGACGGTGCCACCGTCGAGGACGTCGACAACGCCCTGGTCCAGTGGCAGAACGAGAATGAAGACCGCGGCGTCGATCTCGGTATCGACCCGAACGGCCGCGAGGGCGCAAAGGCCTCTGGCACCGCGCAGCTCTACAACGGTCGCACCGGCGAGCCCTACGAGGGCAAGGTCACGGTCGGTTACATGTACATCCTGAAGCTCCTGCACCTCGTGGACGACAAGATCCACGCGCGGAGCACCGGCCCCTACTCCCTCGTCACCCAGCAGCCGCTGGGCGGCAAGGCGCAGTTCGGTGGTCAGCGCTTCGGTGAGATGGAGGTCTGGGCCCTCGAGGCCTACGGCGCCGCCTACACGCTGCAGGAGATGCTCACCGTCAAGTCCGACGACACGGTCGGGCGGGTCAAGGCCTACGAGGCGATCGTCAAGGGGGAGAACATCCCCGAGCCGTCGATCCCGGAGTCCTTCAAAGTCCTTTTGAAGGAGATCCAGAGCCTCTCGCTCGATGCCAACGTGGTCTCGGAGGGGTCCGACGTCGAAATTTCCGACGAGGAAGACGACCTCCTGAAAGCCGCCGAGGAGCTCGGCATGGACCTCACCGGGGTCCGCGCCGACAACGGGCCGGATGGCAACGGATTGAGCACGCCGGAAGCGAGTGACGAGCAAGAGGAGCAAGTCATCGCCGAGGGCGAGGGCGGCACTGATGCTGAGAGTGCCGACGCGGTCCCTGAGGCCGAGCCGGCAGAGGTGGAGGACTGATGATCGACATCAACAATTTCGACGCGATCGAGATCGGGCTCGCGTCATCGAAGAAGATCCGCTCCTGGAGTTGGGGCGAGGTCACCAAGCCCGAGACGATCAACTACCGCACGCTGAAGCCGGAGAAAGACGGCCTCTTCTGCGAGCGCATCTTCGGTCCGACCAAGGACTGGGAGTGCTACTGCGGTAAGTACAAGCGCGTCCGTTACAAGGGCATCGTCTGTGAGCGTTGCGGCGTCGAGGTGACCCGCAGCAAGGTCCGTCGCGAGCGCATGGGTCACGTCGACCTGGCCTCGCCGGTCTCGCACATCTGGTTCTTCAAGGGTGTTCCGAGCCGGATCGGCTACCTGATCGACATGGCGCCCAAAGAGCTGGAGAAGGTTCTCTACTTCGCCGCCTCGATGGTCACCTGGGTCGACGACGAGGCCCGCGACAAAGACGTCGGCAAACTCGAGAAAGAGGTCAAAAAAGTCGTCGACTCTTATGAGGTCGAACGACAGAAACGGACCCAGGAGTTGAGCGAGTCGCTTGAGCGGCGCGTGAAATACCTCGAGGACGGCGACCAGGCAAAATTCGACGACGAAGACCACATCTGGGCCGACTCGCTGAAACTGACCACTGCCCAGCTACGCAAGCTCAAAGAGGACGAGCGGGCGAAAATGCTGAAAGAACTGCGCAAACAGTTCGACGCGGAGATCTCCGACACCGAGGCCTACCTCGAAGAGGCCGGCGAGCGGATGCAGGAAGTCTGGAAGATCTTCACCGAGATGAAGCCGAAGGACGTCATCAACGACGAGACGGTCTTCCGTGAGCTCAAGGACCGGTTCGGTTCGCCGTTCGGCTGGGGCGAGTACTTCCGCGGCGGCATGGGTGCCGAAGCGGTTCGCGACCTGCTCGAACAGGTCGACCTCGAGGCCGACTGCGTCGAACTCGAGCAGATCATCAACACCTCGAAAGGCCAGAAACAGGCGCGCGCCGTAAAGCGGCTGAAAGTCGCCTCGGCCTTCCTCCACTCCGACAACGAGCCGGGCTGGATGATCCTCGACGCCGTGCCGGTGATCCCGCCGGAGCTGCGGCCGATGGTGCAGCTGGACGGTGGCCGCTTCGCGACCTCCGACCTCAACGACCTGTACCGACGGGTGATCAACCGCAACAACCGCCTGAAAAGGCTGCTCGACCTCGGCGCTCCCGAGATCATCGTCAACAACGAGAAGCGGATGCTGCAGGAGGCCGTCGACGCACTGTTCGACAACGGTCGTCGCGGGCGCCCCGTAACGGGCCCCGGCAACCGGCCGTTGAAGTCGCTGTCGGACATGCTCAAGGGCAAGCAGGGCCGGTTCCGTCAGAACCTGCTCGGCAAGCGCGTCGACTACTCGGGTCGTTCGGTGATCGTCTCCGGGCCGAGCCTGCGACTGCACCAGTGCGGTCTGCCGAAGCTCATGGCGCTCGAGCTGTTCAAGCCGTTCATCATGGCCCAGCTGGTCGAGCGCAAAGCGGTCCAGAACATCAAGGCCGCGAAGAAGATGGTCGAGTCGATGATCCCCGAGGTCTGGGACGTTCTGGAGGAAGTCATCCATGAACACCCGGTCCTGCTGAACCGCGCACCGACCCTGCACCGCTTGGGCATCCAGGCGTTCGAACCGGTGCTGGTCGAGGGCAAGGCGATCCAGGTCCACCCGCTCGTCTGCTCGGCGTTCAACGCCGACTTCGACGGTGACCAGATGGCGGTCCACGTGCCGCTTTCGTCCGAGGCTCAGGCCGAGGCGCGGATCCTCATGCTCTCCGCCAACAACATCCTCTCCCCGGCCCACGGGGCGCCGCTGGCGACCCCGTCCCAGGACATGGTCCTCGGTATCTACTACCTGACCTATGGGCCGAACTCGGAGGAGCTGAAGGCGAAAGAAGAGGCCCTCCAGGCCGGCCGGGCCAGCAATGGCTCGCGCAATGGCTCACGCCGGGTGCAGGTGTTCCGTTCCTCGCAGGAGGCCGAACTCGTCTACGAGAACGGCGGCTGCAAACTGCAGGACGAGGCCGAGTACCGCGGTGGCGACGGTGGTCACTTCCTGACCACGGTCGGGCGGATCATCTTCAACGAGACGATCCAACGCTCGCTGGCCGACGCGCTGGAAGGTGAATTCAATCCGGGCACGTTCGTGTTCAACAACGCCTCGCTGAAAAAGAAAGACATCAACGCGATGGTCTCCGAGCTCGTCGTCTCCTACGGCGCCCCGGTGGTCTCGCAGGTGCTCGATGCCTTCAAGGACCTCGGATTCAAATACGCGTCCAAGGCCGGGATCACCGTCTCCAAGAACAACGTCATCTCGCCTCCCGAGAAGGCGGAAATTCTCGATCGTTACGAGAAGGAGACGGAAGCCATCGTCGGCCAGTACGACGACGGTTACATCACCGCGGAGGAGCGTCACGAAGCGGTGACCGCCAAATGGAACCAGGCCACCGACGAGGTCGCGAAAGCGATGGAAGACAACCTCGACGAGCTGAACCCCATCTTCATGATGGCTGACTCGGGAGCGCGCGGATCGTTCAAACAGATCCGCCAGCTCGCCGGGATGCGCGGTCTGATGGCCAACCCGAAAGGGGAGATCATCGAGCGCCCGATCAAAGCCAACTTCATGGAGGGGCTGTCGGTTCTCGAGTACTTCATCTCCACCCACGGTGCCCGAAAGGGCCTCGCCGACACCGCGCTGAGGACGGCCGACTCCGGCTATCTGACGCGTCGTCTGGTCGACGTCGCCCAGGACGTCATCGTTCGCGATGAGGACTGCAAAACCAAAGAACACGTCGAGCTGGCCCTCCACAAGTTGGACGGCACGGTCAACGACAACCTCTACGGGCGACTGGCCGCGAAAAAATTCGAGACCAGCCGCGGGCGTGAGTTGCTCAAGCGCAACCAGCTGATCACGAAAGCCGATGTCGAGCAGATCCTCGAGGCCTTCGGCGACGAAGAGACCATGATCCCGGTGCGTTCGACCCTCAAGTGCGAGGCCGAAAGCGGTGTGTGCCGGGCCTGTTACGGAGTTGCTCCGGCGACGGGCAAGCTCGTCAACATCGGCGACGCGGTGGGCATCATCGCCGCCCAGTCGATCGGCGAGCCTGGCACCCAGCTGACCATGCGTACGTTCCACACCGGCGGTGTCGCCGGGCAGGACATCACGCAGGGTCTGCCGCGGATCGTCGAGCTCTTCGAGGCGCGTAAACCGAAGGGGCTCGCCCAGATGGTCGAGGCCGCCGGTAAAGCGTCGATCGAAGAAACCGACAAAGCGCTGAAAGTGGTCGTCACCCAGGCCGACGGCGAGGAGCAGAGCTACTCGTTCCCGCTGCGGACCCGTCTCCACGTCACCGACGGTGAGAAAGTCGAAATCGGCCAGCAGCTCAACGAGGGCTCGCTGTACCCGGCCGACCTGCTCTCGATCCGCGGCCGTACCGCGGTCGAGCTCTACCTGGTCGCCGAGGTGCAGAAGGTCTACGGCGCCCAGGGCGTGGACATCAACGACAAGCACATCGAGTTGATCGCCCGCCAGATGCTGAGGAAGTCGCGGATCGAGACCAAAGGCTCGACCAGCCTGCTTCCGGGTCAGCTGGAGGATCGCGGCTCGCTCAAACGGCTCAACAAGAAGACCAAGGAAGAAGGCGGTACGCCGTCCAAAGCCGAGGAGGTCATCCTCGGGATCACGAAGGCCTCGCTTGCGACGGAGTCCTTCCTCTCGGCGGCCTCCTTCCAGGAGACCACCAAGGTCCTCACCGATGCCGCCCTCGAGGGCAAGCGCGACCGCCTGGTCGGCCTCAAGGAGAACGTCATCATCGGCAAGCTGATCCCGGCGGCAACCGGGCTGAAGCACTACCGCACGGTGGCGATCGAACCGGCCGTGGCGATCGAGCCGCCGACCGACGACGACCTGCTCGAGGACGACGACCTCGCGGCGGAACTCGGCGTCGACGGCGTCGAGGCCCCGGTCGAGGGCTTCGGCCTCTCCTTCGCGGAGGAGCTCGAGGAGCTCGCCCAGGAGATCGAGTCGACCTCAGGCGACGACGCCGCCGCCAAATAGGCGACGTCGACAAGCCGTAACGCGAAGGGCCGCCACCAGGCGGCCCTTCGTCGTTGACGGCGCGGCGTTCCGAGGGCGGCGTAAGGGCGAGCCTTCCCTCACAACAGCGGGGAGGTTCGTCCAGGCTCGCCCTTACGCCGCCACACCGGTCGCGGCTTCGTGCGCGTCCCGCGTGGAAGGAGCGCGTGGTTCGTCACGAAGGACGAAGGCCAGCGATCCGTCACGAAGACCCATGGAACGTCACGGTTCCGCCCGCCCGCCCTCCGAATGAGTTCGCACTTTTCCGCGCTTACCGCGGGTTTCTGCGAACTCATCGAGGGTGGCGCTCTGGCGCGCCGTCAATACCGCCGGAACGGTGATGGAAGCGTGGACTTCGTTCCGCACTTGTGACACTCCTGGCGAAACCGCCCAGGTCTTGGCCGGCCGGCCAAGGGTCGGGTAGGTTGTCGGGGATGAAGGCTTGCGTCATCGGGGCGGGGAGCTCGGGGATCGCGGCGGCGCAGGTGCTGCAGGCGCGCGGGATCGATTTCGACTGCTTCGAGAAGGGGTCGAAGGTCGGCGGCAACTGGCGCTACGAAAACGACAACGGGATGTCGTCGGCGTACCGGTCGCTGCACATCAACACCTCGCGCCGGGTGATGGCTTTCAAATCGCTGCCGATGCCCGAGGGCTATCCGGACTATCCGGACCACTTCCAGATGGCCGCCTACTTCGACGAAGTCGTCGACCGCTTCCGGTTGAGGGAGCGGATCGAGTTCGGCACCGAGGTGCTGAGCGTCGTCCCGGTCGACGGGAGCGCGGGGGAGTGGGACGTGACGATCAAAGGGCCCGGTGGGGAGGAGACCCGACGCTACGGCGCGGTGCTCGTCGCCAACGGTCATCACTGGGACCCACGCTGGCCCGAACCCGCCTTCGCCGGCGCTGATGAGTTCAGCGGCGAGCAGATCCACGCCCACGAATACCGCGAGTCCGACATCGCCAAGGGCAAGCGCGTCCTCGTCCTCGGGATCGGCAACTCGGCGGTCGACATCGCGGTCGAGTCCTCACGGATCGCCGACGCGACCTTTCTGGCGACTCGCCGCGGCGCCTGGGTGATCCCCAAGTACCTCAACGGCAAGCCGGTCGACGAGATCGCCAACTCGGTCACCGGCCTCGCCCCGATCCCGGTGATGCGGGCGGTGCTGCAGCGCTCGCTGAAGGTCGCGGTCGGCAGCCCGACCGACTACGGCCTGCCGAAGCCCGACCACAAGCTGCTCGAGGCGCACCCGACCGTCTCCTCCGAGTTCCTCCCGCGACTCGGCCACGGCGACATCACCGCGAAGCCGAACATCGACCGCTTCACCGGCGGACGCGGCGTCCGCTTCGTCGACGGGACCGAGGAGGAGGTCGACCTGGTCGTCTACTGCACCGGCTACAAGATCAGCTTCCCGTTCTTCGACCCCGAGGTGCTCGCGGCGCCGGAGAACGTGCTGCCGCTCTACCGCCGCGTCGTCCCGGCCGATCGCCCCGGCCTCTACGTGATTGGCCTGGTGCAGCCGCTCGGCCCGATCATGCCGCTGGCCGAGGCGCAGTGCGAATGGGTCGCCGACCTGATCTCAGGGCGGGCGGCGCTGCCGCCGGTGGCGACGATGGAGCGGGAGATCGCGAGCGAGGAAGAGAAGCAGCGGAAGCGGTTCGTCGCCTCTAAGCGTCATACCGTCGAGGTTGACTTTTATCCGTATCTCCGCGAGATCCGGCGCGAGCGTAAACGGGCTGCGGCGCCGGCCTGACGACCCGCGTCCGGCCGCCGGGCGGGCAGTCGGGCAGCGCCCTCGCGGCACCCCCTCCATGGGGGCCGCGGCGGGGGCCACGCGGCAATTTCGGCGGCATCTTGCGCCGCTTGTTGTTGCCGCCGTCCTCGCTCTCCGTCCAGCCCTTCGAGGTGTCCTGCCTGCCCGCCCAGAAGACCAGCCAGACCGACCCGATCACGGGGATCTTCAGCACCACGATGAGAAAGAAAATCGTCCAGAACCCGCCCACGCGACAGAGTTTAGGAAATTCGCCGGGAGCCGTCGAATCGGGGTCCCCGTTCCGTCAGGAGTCGCGTTCCGCCGCCTCGGCGATCAGCCCGCTTCCCCAGGCGATCAGCGCTTCGGTTTCCGCCTCCTGCAGACCCTGGGCGGGATCGGTGGGGACGAGGAGAGTCGGCTCGGTCCGCTCGCGGGCCCAGCGGTAGCAACTGTCGTCGAGGTTGTCGTCGAGCCAGGCCATCGCCCGGCCGCGGCAGTACTCGTCGAGCGGGCCGAGCTTCCAGTGCGCCGAGCCGAAGCGGGCGGCCCCGTCGAAGGTGAGGTGGGGGAGTTCTGCCATCCCCAACATCTGGGGCAGGTAGAAGTTCGCTTTGTCCTCCCAGCCGGTCGCCCAGATCAGGTCGAAGTGCTCGGCCAGGCGACCCAGCCGCTCGCCGGCGCGCAGCGAGATGCAGTGGAGTGAGCCGTCGACCAGCTCGAGGCGCGCCTCCGAAGGAGGCGGCGCCTCGTCATAGCCGAACAGCGAGATGACTCCATCAACATCGACCGCGAGAAGAGGCCTCATCGGATTCCGCATGAGGCCGTGAGGACGTGGCTGGCCAGGACGCAGGAAGCGAGGAGAGGGGAGCGCACTTCAGGTGCGTGACCCGATCCGAGTGACCGAGGACGCCGCCAGGCGCGTCCTCACGGCCTCACCACCGATAATGCGCAAACGCCTTATTGGCCTGCGCCATGCGGTAGATGTCGTCCTTCCGCTTCCAGGCGCTGCCCTGCTGCTGGTTCGCGTCGAGGATCTCACCGGCCAGACGATCGGCCATCGAGTACTCGCGACGGGCGCGGGCGTACTGGACGAGCCAGCGGACGGCGAGGGTGCGGGCGCGACGCGCGGGCACCTCGACCGGGACCTGGTAGGTCGCACCGCCGACGCGGCGGGAGCGGACCTCGAGGACCGGGGTCAGCGCTTTGACCGCCGACTCGAGGATCTCGACCGGATCCTCGCCGCTGCGCTCGCCGACGATGGCGAGGGCGTCGTAGACGATCCGCTCGGAAAGGCTCTTCTTGCCGTCCGACATGACCTTGTTGACCAGCTGCTGGACAAGGCGGTTGCGGTAACGGGCGTCCGGCTCGATCGGCCGGATCGTCGCTGCAGATCGGCGCGGCATTAGGAGGCTTTCACTCCGTAGCGCGAACGGGCCTGTTTGCGGTCGCTGACGCCGGCGGCGTCGAGCGTCCCCCGGACGACCTTGTAACGGACGCCCGGCAGGTCCTTGACTCGACCACCGCGGATCAGCACGACCGAGTGCTCCTGGAGGTTGTGACCCTCGCCTGGGATGTAGGTGGTGACCTCCATCCCGTTGGTCAGCCGGACACGCGCGATCTTGCGCAGAGCCGAATTCGGCTTCTTCGGGGTGACCGTGGCGACACGGGTGCAGACGCCGCGGCGCTGAGGGGCGGCTACGCCCTTCTTGCGACCGTGGCCCGACTTGAGGCCCGGCGTCGTGGTCTTCTTCTTCGGGCGCTTGCGGCCCTTCCTGACAAGTTGATTCGTATTAGGCACGGCCGCGCAATATAGAGCAAGCCGGACAAGAGCATCGCCCCGGCCGCCGCGAGCTCCGCCGAGAACCCCTTTTCGAGCACCGCCGAGGCGCTTGCGAAGCGCGATGACAGCGTGCCGACGTCGAGGCCATGGGGGAGGTCGATCAGCAGTATGACCGCGGCCGACGCGGCACCGGCGACGATCGCGCCGAGCGCCGCCATCCGCGCGGCCCGCCCGCCTCGCCATATAAGGACCAGCCCGAGCCCCACCGCGATCGCACCCACCGGCACCAACACGTAGGAGTGCGCGTGGCCGGCGGTCTGCAGGTCGACGGTCGGGGGCGGTGCCGACTTGATTCCGCCGGGGAGGTCGACCTGTTCGCCGATCTGCACCCCGTGGTAGTCGATGAACTGGGAGATGGCGAGAAGCGCACCGCTCGCCGCCAGCACCAGGCCGATCGCCCGCCGCGGCGTCAGCACCGTCGCGGCGGCGGTCGCCGCCATCGTCGCGCCGCGCCCGAGCGCCCGCAGCCCCGCCTCGCCGGCCGCGAGCCCGCGGAAGAACCACATAAGGAGGGGGCGGAGCGCCCGGAAGAGCCAGGCCGACGCGACGCTTATCCACCCGGCAACGAAGCGCGCTACTCTCAATGCAAGGCCCGTGACGCGAGACCCGAGCGCTGCTATCATCGCGCGTCGCTCAGGTCGTTTTGCCGCAGTTCGCTTCGCCGGGCCCTCTGGGGCCTTTTTTTGCGCCGATCCCCGAGTAGCGTCGGATCGTCGCCGTTTCACGCTGAGCGACCCCGCATCACCAGCACCACCAAGACTTCACTCGAAACCAAGACTCAACTCCCACGAACGGAACCATGGCACGCAGCTTTCCACTGGAGAAGACCCGCAACATCGGGATCATGGCGCACATCGACGCCGGTAAGACGACGACGACGGAGCGCATCCTCTACTACACGGGCCGCACGCACAAAATCGGCGAGGTGCACGAGGGCGCCGCGGTCATGGACTGGATGGAGCAGGAGCAGGAGCGAGGGATCACGATCACCTCGGCCGCGACCGCTTGCGAGTGGAACGGCCACCGGATCAACATCATCGACACGCCCGGCCACGTCGACTTCACGGTCGAGGTCGAGCGCAGCCTGCGCGTGCTCGACGGCGCGGTAGCCGTCTTCGACGCCGTCGCCGGCGTCGAGCCGCAGTCGGAGACCGTCTGGCGCCAGGCCGACAAGTACCACGTCCCGCGCTTCGCCTACATCAACAAGATGGACCGCACCGGCGCCGACTTCTATAACGCGGTCGAGACGATGAAGGACCGCCTCGGCGCCAAGCCGGTGCCGATCCAGCTGCCGATCGGCTCGGAGGGCGACTTCCTCGGCGTCGTCGACCTGGTGAAGATGAAGGCGCTGGTCTGGGAAGGCGACGATCTCGGCACCGAGTTCGAGGTCGTCGACATCCCGGCGGACCTAGCCGACAAAGCCGCGGAATACCGCGCCGCGCTGGTCGAAGCCGCCGCCGACTACGACGAAGACATCATGGAGGCGTTCCTCGGCGAAGAAGAGATTCCGGAGGCGAAGCTGAAGGAGGCGCTCCGCAAGGCGACCCTCTCGACCGCGATCACCCCGGTCCTGGCCGGCTCGTCCTTCAAGAACAAGGGCGTGCAGCCGCTGCTCGACGCGGTCATCGAGATGCTGCCTTCGCCGCTCGAGGTCCCGCCGGTCACCGGCGAGATTCCCGCCGGCAAAGGCGAGACCGAGCCGACCGAGGGCACCCGCCCGGCGGACGACAGCGGCCCCTTCGCGGCGCTCGCGTTCAAGATCATGTCCGACCCCTACGTCGGCAAACTCACCTACTTCCGCGTCTACTCCGGCAAATTGCAGGCCGGCGGTCGCGTGCTGAACGTCAAAACCGGGCGCACCGAGAGAATCGGTCGTCTGCTGATGATGCACGCGAACTCCCGCGAGGAGATCGAGGAGGCCTACTCGGGCGACATCTGCGCCGGCGTCGGCCTCAAGGAAACGGCGACCGGCGACACGCTCGCCGCGCCTGACGCCCCGATCGCGCTCGAGTCGATCGAATTCCCGGAGACGGTGATCGCGGTCGCGATCGAGCCGAAGACGAAAGCCGATCAGGAGAAGATGGGCACCGCCCTCCAGCGCCTCGGCGAGGAGGACCCGACCTTCCGGATCGAATCCGACGAGGAAACGGGCCAGACCCTGATCCACGGGATGGGCGAGCTCCACCTCGAGGTGATCGTCGACCGGATGCTGCGCGAGTTCAAAGTCGAGGCGAACGTCGGCAAGCCGCAGGTCGCCTACCGCGAGACGGTTCGCAAGCGGGTCGAGAAAGTCGTCGCCCGCTTCGTCCGTCAGACCGGCGGCCGCGGCCAGTTCGGCCACGTCGTCATCAACCTCGAGCCGGCACCCGGCGAGGGCTTCGTCTTCGAGAACAAAATCCGCGGCGGCACCATCCCCGGCGAATACATCGGCCCGGCCGAACAGGGGATGCGCGAGGCGCTGGAGAACGGCGTCAAGGCCGGCTACCCGCTGGTCGACGTCAAAGCCGAACTCGTCGACGGCTCCTACCACGACGTCGACTCCTCGGAGATGGCCTTCAAAATCGCCGGTTCGATGGCGATCCAAGAGGCGGCCCGCAAGGCCAACCCCGTGCTCCTCGAGCCGGTGATGGCGGTCGAGGTCGTCACCCCGGAGGACTTCCTCGGCGACGTCATCGGCGATCTCTCGCGGCGGCGCGGCAAGGTGCAGGGACAGGACCAGCGCGGCAACGCTCTGGCCGTCCAGGCCTTCGTCCCGCTCGGCGAAATGTTCGGCTACGCGACCGATCTGCGATCCTCAACGCAGGGCCGCGCGACGTACACGATGCAGTTCGAGCAGTACGAGGAAGTTCCCTCGAACATCGCTGAAGAGATCGTCGCGTCCCGCGGCGGAGGCGATTCGGCCCAGGCCGCATAAGCACCCGAAACGGGCGTAACGCCATCAACGGTCGAACCTGGCTATATTTCTCAGGTTCGCCCGCAGGCAGGGAAAAAATCGCTGCCAGGCATCGCTCAAAAAAGTCAAGCACTTAACCCAGACAGAACCACCACTTCGAAAGGCGAAACGGTAAGAGATGGCTAAGGAGAAATTCGAGCGCGATAAGCCGCATGTGAACGTCGGCACCATTGGTCACATCGACCATGGCAAGACGACGCTGACGGCCGCGATCACCAAAACCCTCTCGACCGTGGGCGGAGCAGAAGCGCAGTCCTTCGAGGAGATCGACAACGCTCCCGAGGAGAAGGAACGCGGCATCACCATCGCGACCTCCCACGTCGAGTACCAGACCGAGAACCGGCACTACGCCCACGTCGATTGCCCGGGCCACGCCGACTACGTCAAGAACATGATCACCGGCGCCGCGCAGATGGACGGCGCGATCCTGGTCGTGTCCGCGGCCGACGGCGTCATGCCGCAGACCCGCGAGCACATCCTGCTCGCCCGTCAGGTGAACGTGCCGCACGTGATCGTCTTCCTCAACAAAATCGACATGGTCGACGACGAGGAACTCGTCGAGCTCGTCGAAGAGGAGGTCAAGGACCTTCTCAACGAATACGACTTCCCGGGCGAAGACACCCCGATCATCAAAGGCTCCGCGCTGAAGGCGCTGGAAGGCGACGAGGAGGCCCAGAAAGCGGTCTTCGAGTTGGCCGCGGCCCTCGACTCCTACATCCCGGAGCCGGTCCGCGAGCTCGACAAGCCTTTCCTGATGCCGATCGAGGACATCTTCTCGATCACCGGCCGTGGCACCGTCGCGACTGGTCGTATCGAGCAGGGCGTCGTCAACACGGGCGACGAGGTCGAAATCGTCGGCATCCACCCGGAGACGAGCAAAACCACCGTCACCGGCGTCGAGATGTTCCGCAAGCTCCTCGACGAGGGTCAGGCGGGCGACAACATCGGCGCGCTGCTCCGCGGCACGAAGCGCGAGGACATCGAGCGTGGCCAGGTTCTCTGCAAGCCGGGCTCGATCACCCCGCACACCAAGTTCAAAGCCGAGGTCTACTGCCTGAAGAAGGAGGAGGGTGGTCGCCACACTCCGTTCTTCTCGGGCTACCGTCCGCAGTTCTACTTCCGGACCACGGACGTGACCGGGATCGCCGACCTCCCCGAGGGGACGGAGATGGTGATGCCGGGTGACAACGTCGAGATGACGATCGAGCTGATCCAGCCGATCGCCATGGACCAGGGTCTGCGGTTCGCCATCCGCGAGGGTGGCCGCACCGTCGGCTCGGGGGTCGTCGCCGAGGTCATCGAGTAACAGATTCCACAGCTGTTCAGGGGCGGGACGTGACGCCCGCCCCGAACCGCCCCCTCGATGGGGGCGGAGAAAACTGCAAAGACATACGACCGGGGCGGCGCCCCATAAGCAAGGGGCCCCGCCCTCTTTGCGCCTCCAGACCGAGACGAGAAGAAAGAACCCAGTGGCAGCCATAGCGGCACAGAAAATCCGAATCAGGCTCAAGGCCTACGACCACGACGCGATCGATCGCGCGGCGCGCGAGATCGTCGAGACGGCCGAGCGCACCGGCGCAACCGTGTCCGGTCCTGTGCCCCTGCCCACCGAGAAAAACGTCTACTGCGTGATCCGGTCCCCGTTCAAGGACAAGGACTCGCGTGAGCACTTCGAGATCCGCACGCACAAGCGGCTGATCGACATCCTTCAGCCCTCGCCGAAAACGGTCGACTCGCTTCAGCGTCTCGACTCGCTTCCCGCCGGCGTCGACATCGAGATCCGTCTCTAGGTATCTGATGGCTGCGATCCTCGGCAAGAAGCTAGGCATGACCCAGGTCTTTCAGGAGGACGGCACCTTGCTGCCCGTCACCGTGATCGAAGCCGGTCCCTGCAAAGTCACCGCGGTCCGTGAGACCGAGCGCGACGGCTACCAGGCCGTCCAGCTCGCCTTCGGCACGGTCAAGCAGGGCAAGCTGTCGCGGCCCGAGGAAGGCCACCTGAAAAAGGCCGGCGCCCCGCCGCTCCGCCACCTGGTCGAGTTCCGCAACGAGGACCTCGGCGCGGAGGACAGCCCGAAGATCGGTGACGACGTCACGGTCGAGGGGTTCGAGGCCGGCCAGAAGGTGAAGGTCGCCGGCATCACGATCGGTAAAGGCTTCCAGGGCGGCATCAAGAAACACAACTTCTCCCGCGGTCCCGTCTCCCACGGTTCGCACAACGTGCGCGCCCCGGGCTCGATCGGCGCCAGCGCCTTCCCCGCCCGCGTCTTCAAAGGGATGCGGATGCCGGGCCAGATGGGCAACAAACGCCGCACCCAGCGCGGCCTTGAAATTGCCTCGATCGACGCCGACCGCAACCTGCTGCTGATCAAGGGCTCCGTCCCCGGCGCCACGAATTCGATCGTCGAGGTTCGTACCGATGCCTAAAGCCGCCGTCTTCGGCAAAACGACCAAAGTCGACCTGCCGAACGAGCTCTTCGATGAGCCGTTCCACCAGTCGCTGGTGCACGAGTCCGCTCGTGCCGACCTCGCCTCGCGGCGTCGGGGCACCGCCTCGACGCTGACCCGCGGCGAGGTCGCCTTCACGACCGCCAAGGCCTGGCGTCAGAAGGGGACCGGCCGTGCCCGCGTCGGCGCGCTCGGCGTGTCGAGTCGCTTCGGCGGCGGTGTCACCTTCGGTCCGAAGCCGCGTCACTACACGGTCAAGGTCAATCGCAAAGCGCGCCGTCGGGCGCTGCGTTCGGCCCTCTCGGTACACGCCGAGCGCGGCTCGGTCGCGATCCTCGACGCGACGGCCTTCGACACCCCGTCGACCAAGAACGCCGCGGAGGCGTTGGCCAAATGGGGCGGTCGCACCCCGGTCCTGATCATCGTCACCGCCGAGGAGACCGGCGCGATGAAGAGCTTCCGCAACATCCCGCGCACCACGGTGATCGAGGTCGGCGCCGCCGGCGTCGCCGACATCATCGGCGCCGCCGCGATCGTCATCTCGGAGACGGCGCTCAAGTCGTTCGAAGAGCGGCTTTCCGGCGCCGAGACGAAAGAGGAGGCGACGGCCTGATGGACGCTCGCACGATCCTCATCCGCCCGGTGATCTCGGAGAAGTCCTACGCCCTTATCTCGGAAGGCAAGTACACCTTCCGCGTCGACGACCGCGCCCACAAGACCCAGATCGCGCAGGCGGTCGAAGAGGTCTTCAACGTCAACGTCGCCGCAGTCCGCACCGCCAAGGTGCGGTCGAAGCCGAAGCGCCGCGGCCTCACCAAAGGCCGGACCCGCGCCTGGAAGAAGGCGATGGTGCAGCTCGCCCCAGGCGAGCGGATCGAGTTGTTCGAAGGCGGACAAACCGCCTAGGAGATATGAGAGATGCCGAACCGTAAAACGAAACCGACCAGTCCGGGCCGCCGCTTCGCGACCTACCCCCTGCGCGAGCAGGTGACCGCGAGCGAGCCGGAGCGGAAGCTGACCGAAGGCTTGAAAAAGTCCGGCGGCCGCAACGTGAACGGTCGCATCACCGCCCGTCACCGCGGCGGCGGTGCCAAGCGGCGCTACCGGAAAATCGACTTCAAGCGACTCAAGGACGGCGTGCCCGCGAAAGTCGCGACGATCGAGTACGACCCGAACCGCTCTTGCTACATCGCGCTGCTCCACTACGCCGACGGGTTCAAGGACTACATCCTCGCCCCGGCCGCGCTGAAAGTGGGGGATACCGTGAAATCGGGTCCCGAGGCCGACATCAAACCGGGCCACTCGATGGCACTCGGCGAAATGCCGACCGGCACGATCGTCCATAACGTGGAGATGATCCCCGGCCAGGGCGGCAAGATGGGCCGCTCCGCCGGCACCGCGATCCAGCTGGTGGCGAAGGAGGGCGAGATGGTCACCCTCCGCCTGCCCAGCACCGAGATGCGGCTGGTCCGCGCCGACTGCCGCGGTTCGATCGGAGTTCTTTCCAACGCAGAGCATCAGAACATGAAGGTCGGCAAGGCCGGTCGCTCGCGTCACAAGGGCAAGCGCCCGCAGAGTCGCGGTGTCGCGATGAACCCGGTCGACCATCCGCACGGCGGCGGCGAGGCCCACCACACGCCCGGCGGCCACCCGGTCACCCCGTGGGGCAAGCCCACGCTCGGTTACCGGACCCGCAAGAAGGGCAAGCAGTCCGATCGTTACATCGTCCGCGGCCGACGTCGCGGCAAGAAGAAGGGCGGCCGCTGATGGGGCGTTCCACGAAAAAGGGCCCCTGGGTCGAAGAGCGCCTGATGGCTCGCATCAACGCTCAGAACGAGGCCGGCAAAAAACAGATGACCAAAACTTGGTCGCGTGCCTCCACCGTCTTCCCGGAGATGGTCGGCCACACGATCGCCGTCCACGACGGCAAAAAACACGTGCCGGTCTTCATCTCGGAGTCGATGGTCGGGCACAAGCTCGGCGAGTTCGCTCCGACCCGTACCTTCCGCTCGCACGGTGGCCGGGACTAATCACACGGACTGACTGATGGCAGACGAGAAAGACATCAAAGACGAGGCGAAAGCCGACGAGGCCAAAGCCGCTGACAAAGCGGAGTCGAAACCGGCTGCCAAAAAAGAGTCGAAACCGAAAGCGGAGAAAAAAGCCTCCGCTGAGAAAGACGACTCGAAAGACTCGGGCGAGAAAGCCGCCAAAAAAGAGTCGAAAAAAGCTTCGAAAGCCGACAAAGCTCCGAAAGCCGACAAAGCTGAGAAAGCTCCTAAAGCCGAGAAAGCCGAGAAAGGCAAAGACGAGAAAGCGGAGCGGAAACCGCGTCGTCGCGCCAAAAAAGCTGACAAAGCCGAGGCGAAAAAGCCGGCGCCGAGTCGCCGTCGCCGTCGCGAGACCGAAGAGGTTCCGGTCGTCCGCGCCAGCGCCAAATACGTGCGGGTCGCCCCGCGCAAGGCTCGTCTGATCGCCGACCAGGTCCGCGGCATGCACATTGAGAAGGCGCGGGCGCTGCTGGCGTTCTCGCCCCGCGGTGCCGCCGAGGACATCCACAAGCTGATCGACTCGGCGGCGGCGAACGCCGAGAACAACCACGACCTCGTCGGTGACGAGATGGTCATCTCCTCGATCACCGTCGACGAAGGCCCCACGCTGCGCCGCTTCCGCCCGCGGGCGCTCGGCCGGGCCACCCCGATCAACAAGCGAACCAGCCACATCGCCGTGGCGCTGACGCCCGTCGAAGACGACTAGGAAAGAGTTATGGGACAGAAGATCCACCCCGAGGGTTTCCGGGTCGGCTACATCCACGACTGGAAGTCGAATTGGTTCGAGGAGAAAAACTTCGCGGACCGCCTCCACGAAGACCTGCAGATCCGGGACCACATAGAAAACAAGCTTTCGCACGCGGGACTCTCGAGCATCACGATCGAGCGCCGCGGCGAGGTCGCCGTCGACATCCACACGGCCCGTCCGGGCATCGTGATCGGCAAATCCGGTTCGGAAGTCGACGCGCTGCGCAAAGAGCTGCACAGGCTCACCGGCAGCCCGGTGAAAGTGAACATCCGTGAGGTCAAACGGCCCGAGCTCGACGCCAAACTGGTCGCCCAGTCGATCGCCGAGCAGCTGCAGAACCGCGTCGCCTTCCGTCGCGCGATGAAACGCGCGCTGACCTCGGCGATGCGCTCCGGCGCCAAGGGCGTGAAGGTCCAGGTCTCCGGTCGCCTCGGCGGTGCCGAGATGGCGCGGACCGAAAGCTACTCCGACGGTCGCGTGCCGCTGCACACCCTGCGCGCCGACATCGACTACGGATTCTTCGAGGCCCGCACGACGACCGGCCGCATCGGCGTCAAATGCTGGATCAACAAGGGCGAAGTCATGCCCGAGGGCTTCCGTTCCGATCTCGTCAACGCCGACGAGGCGCCTCCCGGTCGACCCGGTGGTGGCCGCGAAGGCGGTCGCGATCGCGGCGGCCGTGGCGATCGTGGTCCGGGCGGCGGTGGACGCGGTCCGGGCGGCGGCGGTCGTGGACCTGGCGGCGGCGGTCGTGGCCCGGGTGGGCCCGGCGGTGGC
>JAOPZF010000028.1 GCA_025964255.1 Solirubrobacterales bacterium
GATCGGGCGTCCGATCAAACATCGTGGCCGCAGCCCGAGCATGTACTCCCAATCGACGACTCCGGACAGCGGTCGCGGCCCGTGGGCACGGGTGCTTTTCGCACCCCAGGTCCGCGCCCTCTCGCTCGCCTCGATCGTCGCCCGACTGCCCTTCGGTATGGGCGGCGTCGCGCTGGTCATCTTCGTCCACGCCCACACCGGCTCGTTCGGCATCGCCGGGCTGGTGACCGGCTTCTACACGCTCGGCTTCGCCCTCGCCGGGCCCTTCCTCGGGCGGCTGGTCGACCGCCGCGGGCCGCGCCCCGTGCTGGCCCCGGCCGCCGTCGTCTGCGCGCTCGCGATGCTGGCGATCGTCGCGCTCGGCGAAAGCTCCGCCGGGACCGTGCCGCTGGCCCTTGCCAGTGCCGTCGCGGGTGGCTCGGTGCCGCCGGTCAGCGGCGTCGTGCGCCGCACCTGGCCGGCGCTGATCCCGCGGACGGACCTCGCCCACGCCTACCTCTTCGACTCGGTCCTGATCGAGATCGTCTTCGTCTGCGGGCCGCTTCTCACCGGACTGCTCAGCGCCGCGGTCAGCCCGGCAGCGCCGCTCTTCGCCGCGGCCGGCTTCGTCCTCATCGGCACCGCCTGGTTCCTGCTGGTGCCGGTGGTGCGCGGGGAGAAACCTTCGCCGCCCGAGCACCACACCCGCGCCGGCGCCCTCGCCTCGCCGGTGATCCGCTTCGTCATCCTCACCGGGATCCCGATCGGGGCCAGCTTCGGCGCCCTCGACGTCGCCCTGCCGGCCTTCGGATCCGCCCACGGCAGCTCGGCCCTCGGCGGGATTTTCGCCGCCTCGCTCTCGGTCGGCTCGATGCTCGGCGCGGCCGCTTTCGGCCTCCTCGCCGCCCGGCTCGGCATGCTGCGCGAGGCCTCGCTGCGGCTCGCCGTCTACCAGCCGCTGGTGATCGCGCCGCTGCTCCTGGCGACGGGCCCGGTGGTGCTGATCCCGCTCGCCGTGATCGCGGGCAGCTTCGCCGCGCCGATGCTGACCCTGCGCAGCCGCGTCGCCGAGCTGACGATGCCGGACGGCACCGGCACCGAAGCCTTCACCTGGCTGCTGCTCGCGGTGATGGTCGGCGCCAGCGCCAGCTCGGCGCTCGCCGGCCCGCTGATCGAGGCCGGCGGCTGGCGCGCCGGCGTCGTCCAGGCGGTCGCCGTGCCGCTGCTCGCGCTCCCGCTTCTCTTCGCCGGTCGACGCCTGCTGCCCGAGGCCGGACTGCAACACGGATAGTGAAATCGAAAGGGATGAAACCGATGGACAAGACCACCCCCGGCGCCGCTGGGCCGACTGCGAGAATTCCCGCTCATGCCTAAGAAAGTCGACCACGACGAGCGTCGTGAAGAGCTGGTCCTCGCCGCCTGGCGGGTGATCGCGGCAAACGGCATCGACGAGGTCACGATCCGCGACATCGCCCGCGAGTCGGGTTACTCCTCCGGCGTCCTCGCCCACTACTTCAAGAACAAGGACGACCTGCTGGCGCACGCGCTGCGGCTGTCCCACACGCGGATCCGCAAACGCTACGACGCCGAGCGCGAGCAGGCCGAGGCCGCCGACGCGCTGAAAGCGATCCTCCTCGACAACCTGCCGCTCGACGAGCAGCGCGAGATGGAGACGCGGATCGAGATGAGCTTCTGGGCGCGGGCGCTCCGCAACGGCGACCTCCACGACATCCAGCAGGACGAGTCGGAGACGCTGCGGACGCTGCTGCGCGAACTGGTCAAACAGGCGCAGAAAGACGGCGAGATCGCCGCCGGCCACAACCGCGAGGAGGTGCTCGAGCTGCTCGGCGCGGTGATCGACGGGATCAGCCTCCACGCCCTGCTCTATCCGAACCGGCTGCCGCCGAAGCGCCAGGCGAAAGTGATGGAATTCGCCCTGCGGCTGCTGGCCGAGGGGGCCGATGACCCGGCCTAGGAAGCGGGCCCGCGGCTCGTGCCCGCGAGGATCCCTTCGAGCCGCCGCAGGCCCTGGCGGCGGTGCGAGTCGAGCTCGTCGACGAGGCGGTCGGTGTCATGGGCGCGCGAGGCGTCCATGATCCGGTCGTGCGCGTCGATCGCCTCGCGCCGCGCCTCGGGCGCGTTGTAGTACATCGCCCGGTACGTTTCGGTCGAGTCCCAGAGGAGGCGGATCAGGCGCAGCGTGTGGCCCTGGCCGGGGGAGTCGAGGAGGCCGAGGTGGAAGCGGCGGTTGGCCTCCAGCTCGGCCGCGACGTCGGCACCTTCGGCGGCGTCGACGCAGTCCTTGGCCGCGATCGCGACCCGCTCCAGCGCGTCCTCGTCGAGCAGCGGCAGGGTGCGCCGCGCCGCCCGCTCCTCGAGCAGCGCCCGCAGGTCGTAGATCTCGCGCAGGTCGTCGACGTCGAGCTCGGTGACGAAGTAGCCGCGGCGGGCGAGGTAGGTGACCTGGCCCTCCTGCTCGAGCACCGCCAGCGCTTCGCGGACGGGGGAGAGGCTGACCCCGAGCGAGGCGGCCAGCTCCTCCTGGCGGATCTTGTCGCCCGGGCCGAGGGCGCCCGAGATCAGCGCCCGGCGCAACCCTTCGACCGCGTGCTGGGCGGTCGTGGTCGGGCCGGTCGCCGTCGCGGGCACCGCCGTCGTGGGGACCGCCGGGCTCAGCGGAACGCGCCGATCCCGGTGATCGTTTCGCCGATGACGAGGGCGTGGACGTCGGCCGTCCCCTCGTAGGTGACCACCGACTCGAGGTTGTTCATGTGGCGGATCACCGGATACTCGAGCGTGATGCCGTTGGCGCCGAGGATCTGACGGGCCGTGCGGCAGACCTCGAGCGCCGAGTCGACGTTGGCGAGCTTGCCCATCGAGACGTGCTCGGGCCGCAGGGTGCCGGCGTCCTTCATCCGTCCGAGGTGCAGCGCCAGGAGCGTTCCCTGGTTCACCGCGGTCGCCATCTTCGCCAGTTTGTACTGCTGGATCTGGAAGCTCGCGATCGGTTTGTCGAACTGGACGCGCTCTTTGGCGTAGGAGAGCGCCGCTTCGTAGCAAGCGCGCGCCGCGCCGACCGCGCCCCAGACGATCCCGTAGCGGGCCTCGTTCAGGCAGGAGAGCGGTCCTTTCAGCGAGCCGACCTCGGGCAGGCGCGCCGAGTCTGGCAGGCGCACGTCGTCGAGCAGCAGCTCCGAGGTGACCGACGCCCGCAGGCTGAGCTTCTTGTGGATGTCCTGGGTGGTGAAGCCGGGCGTTCCGGCGGGGACGACGAAACCGCTGACCCCCTCGTCGGTCTGCGCCCAGACGACCGCGACGTCGCTGATCGACCCGTTGGTGATCCACATCTTCTGGCCGTTGAGGATCCAGTCGTCGCCGTCGCGCCGGGCGCGGGTGCGCATCGAGCCGGGGTCGGAACCGGCGTCGGGCTCGGTCAGGCCGAAGCAGCCGATCGCCTCACCCGCCGCCATCCGCGGCAGCCACTCTTGTTTCTGCTCCTCCGAGCCCCAACGCCAGATCGCGAACATCGCCAGCGAGCCCTGGACCGAGACCAGTGAGCGGATCCCCGAGTCGCCCGCCTCGAGCTCCAGGCAGGCGAGCCCGTAGGCGGTGCCCGAGGCGCCGGCGCAGCCGTATCCCTCGAGGTGCATGCCGAGCACGCCGAGCTTCCCCAGTTCCAGCGCGAGCTCACGCGCCGGCACCTCGCCGGTCTCGAACCAGTCGCCGACCTCGGGGACGATGCGGTCCTGGACGAAGGCGCGGACGGTGTCACGGATGTCGCGCTCTTCGTCGGAGAGCATGCGATCGATCGCGAGGAAATCCTCGGGGCGGGTCTTCGCGGGCGTGGCGGTCTCGGTCATCAGGGCTCTTTTTCTATAGATTTTCGAAAATCGAAACAAGAGCTTACAAATTCTCAGGCGAGGAGGGGAACCGGGAGTCGGCCCTCGGGCCCCTGCGCATCCTCGACTTCTCCCGCGTCCTCGCCGGCCCCTTCGCGACGATGCTGCTCGCCGACTTCGGCGCCGAGGTGACCAAGGTCGAGCGGCCCGGCGGTGGCGACGAGACCCGCTCCTGGGGACCTCCTTATGACGAGCGGGGCGAGGCGACCTACTTCCAGTCGGTGAACCGCAACAAGGAGAGCGTCGTCATCGACATGTCGACCGAGGAGGGGTTGGCCGAGCTGCGCCGCCGCGCCCACGACGCGGACGTCCTGGTCGAGAACTTCCGTCCCGGGCTGATGGCCTCGAAGGGCCTCGACTACGAGACGCTGCGTGCCGAGAACCCGCGCCTTATCTACTGCTCGGTCACCGGCTTCGGCTCCGGCGGCGGCGCCGAGCTGCCCGGCTACGACCTGCTGATCCAGGCGCTCGGCGGGCTGATGAGCGTCACCGGCGACCCGGCGGGAGAGCCGATGAAGGCCGGCGTCGCGCTGGTCGACGTGCTGGCCGGCCTCTTCGCGACGGTCGGGATCCTCGTCGCGCTCCGCGCCCGCGACGCGAGCGGCGAGGGCCAGCTGGTCGAGGTCGACCTGTTCTCGGCCCTCCTCGCCTCGCTCGTCAACCAGGGCTCCGCCTACACGATCGCCGGGGCGGTCCCCAAGCGGATGGGCAATCGCCACCCGAGCATCTCCCCTTATGAGGTCTACGCGACGGGCGAAGGGGAGCTCGTCCTCGCGGTCGGCAACGATCGTCAGTTCGCCGCGCTCTGCGAGGAGCTCGGCGCGCCCGCCCTCGCCGCCGACCCGCGCTTCGCCACCAACCCGGCGCGGGTCGAGCACCGCGAGGCGCTCGGCGCCGAGCTCGAGCGCCTGCTCGCCGCCCGCCCGGCCGCCGCCTGGTCCGAGGCGCTCCTCGCCCGCCGCGTCCCCGCCGGCCAGGTCAACGACCTTGGCGCCGCCTTCGCCTTCGCCGAGCGTCTCGGCCTCACCCCGACGGTCACCATCCCCCGCACCGACGGCAGCGAGGTCTCCCTCACCCGCAACCCGATCCGCCTCTCGGCAACCCCCCCGACCTACCGCATCGCCCCACCCGACCTCCCGGCGGGCGAGTCGGTCGATCCAACGGGGTCGCGGGATCAGGAAGGCCGTCTCGTCCACGGCCCGGGCAGGCGGTGGCCGTGGCCGAGACGGCCGGGAGTGCGGGAGAGGTCAAAAGTTCGGAGCCGCGACCGCGGTGAGTTCGCACTTCCCCGCGCTATCCGCGGGTTTCTGCGAACTCACCGGAGGGGACGCCACGAAGGCGCAGGGTCCGTGGCGAAGACCCATGGAAGGTCACGGTTCCTCCCGCCTTCTTCAGGCGTCGCGATCTGCCGTTCGTCGCTTGTACCCCTATACGGCTACAAGCGACGAACGGCATGCTCCGACTCCCGGCGAAGAGTTCCGGGACGCATGAGGACCTGTGACCTTCTTCGCGGAGCCGTGACGGAAGAGCGGAGATCGTGGAGAACTCGTGGACTTCCTGCCGAAACCCTCACGTCCCGGGCGTCTCGTGGCGGCCACAGCCTGCCCGGGTCGCCACGAGACGCCCGGGACGCAACTCGGACGGCCGGAGTGGATGCCGGAGGCTAGTCGGTGCGGGCGGCGCCGCGGTCGAAGCGGGAGGCGCGGAGGACTATTCGGGTCTCGGTGCCGGCGGCGCCGCCTTGGCGGATCGCACGGACGGTCTGGTTGAGGTCGTCGGCGTCGCGGCAGGCGACCCGCAGCATGTAGTCGAAGCGGCCGGTGAGGAAGGCCATCTCGCGGACCGAGGCGAGTTTGGCGGCGCGGCGCTCGAACTGCTCGGGGTCGGTGGTGGGGAGGAGGCGGACGTCGATGAAGGCGTCGAGCGAGCGGCCGACCCCGGCCGGGTCGATCCGCGCGGTGTAGCCGGTGATCACACCGTCGCGCTCGAGCTTGCGTACCCGGTCGGCGGTGCCGTGGGGGCTGAGGCCGACCGCCTCGCCGAGCGCCGCGAACGAGGCCCTTCCGTTTGTGGCGAGGATGCCGAGGATTCTGTCGTCGATCTCGTCCATGACTGTGGAATCGAGGAGATTAAGGCAAGAAGCTTGTCGAGCGGTCCGACCGCGGCGCAATATCTCCTCGACATCCACAGCGATTCGAGGAGAAGGCGATGAAGATTGGCGTGCCGACCGAGGTGAAGGAGCAGGAGTATCGGGTCGCGATGACCCCGGCCGGCGTGCGCGAGCTGACCGAGCACGGCCACGAGGTGTTCGTCCAGGCGGGGGCCGGGGTCGGCTCCGGGATCGCCGACTCCGATTACGCGGTCCAGGGCGCGGCGATCGTCGCCGATGCCGCCGCCGTCTTCGCCGCGGCGGAGACGGTCGTCAAGGTCAAGGAGCCCCAGCCCGCCGAGGTGGCGATGCTGGAGCCGCGCCACATCCTCTTCACCTACCTGCACCTCGCGCCCGACCCCGACCTGACCCAGGGGCTGATCGACTCCGGCGCGACCTGCGTCGCCTACGAGACGATCACCGACCGCGCCGGCCGGCTGCCCTTGCTGGCGCCGATGAGCGAGGTCGCGGGCCGGCTCGCGACCCAGGCCGGCGCCTTCATGTTGGGACG
>JAOPZF010000144.1 GCA_025964255.1 Solirubrobacterales bacterium
CAGCCGCGCCAAGGCCGAAGAGGCCGGCCTCGAGGTCCTCGACATCGCCGACGCGGCGAAGCGCGGCGACCTGGTGATGATCCTGCTCCCCGACGAGAAGCAGGGCCAGCTCTGGCGCGAGGAGATCAGCGCCGGGATCGAGCCCGGCAACCTGCTGCTCTTCGCCCACGGCTTCGCCATCCACTTCGGTGAGATCGACGCCCCCGAGGGCGTCAGCGTCGGTATGGTCGCGCCGAAGGGCCCGGGCCACCTGGTCCGCCGCCAGTACGAGGAAGGCAACGGCGTGCCCTGCCTGATGTCGGTCCACCAGGACGCCGAGGGCGACGCCCACGACCTGGTCCTCGCCTACGCCTCCGGGATCGGCGGCGGCCGCGCCGCGGTGATCGAGACGACCTTCAAAGAAGAGTGCGAGTCCGACCTCTTCGGCGAGCAGGCGGTCCTCTGCGGCGGCGCCTCGGAGCTGGTCAAGGCCGGTTTCGAGACCCTGGTCGAGGCCGGCTACGACCCGCGCCTCGCCTACTTCGAGTGCCTCCACGAGCTGAAGCTGATCGCCGACCTGATGTACGAGAAGGGGATCCGCGGGATGGAGTACTCGATCTCCAACACCGCCGAGTACGGCGACCTGACCCGGGGCAAGCGCGTGATCGGTGAGGCCTCCCGCGCGGCGATGAAGGAAATCCTCGCCGAGATCCAGTCGGGCGAGTTCGCCAAAGAGTTCATCGACGAGAACAAGGCCGGCGGCAAGAAGTTCGACGAGCTGCGTAAAGCGGGCACCGACCACGAAATCGAGACGGTCGGCAAAGACCTCCGCGACATGATGCCCTGGATAGATCAGGGCTTCTAGAGCTCAGACCGGCGGGTCCTGTCACGGCAGGGGACCCCCGGTGCCTTCCGGTAGCTAAAGCTTCCTCAGGCACCGGCTCCCTACCGTGCCACCCGCCGGTTCGGCCTGCTCCGCCTCAGCTGCCTGGCGGAACCTCGGATCTCAGCGGTGCGTCTCGCCCTCGGCGAGACGACCGTCGCGGCCGACGTAGCCGTCCTTGCCGCCGACGATCACGTAGACGGCCTCCTCGGTGTCGCTGAGGTTGCGGAGGCGGCGCTGGGTCGGGGCGTCGACCCAGGCGAGGCCTCCCGGCCCTAGCTCCTGCGCGGAGCCGTCGCCGAACTCGATCGACACGCGGCCGGAGTGGACGAAGTAGAGCTCCTCCTGCTCGTCGTGGAAGTGGCTGCCGGTCGCGTAGCCCGCAGGCAGCACGATCGCGTTGACGCCGAAGGCGGTGACCCCGAGCGGCCCGCGGATCTTGCGGAAGCCCGGCCCCTCGCCGAGGTCATCGAGGCTGGCGCAGGCCCAGCCCGCGCCGCGCTCGACGTTATCGTTCCCCTCCTCGCTCATCAGAGTGCGGGCGGCATCGGCGGGGTGGACGGGGCGGCGGGGACGTTGCCGACGCCCTTCGCTTTCTCCTCGCCGATCGGCGGGTAGTCGTCGGTCAGCAGCGCCAGGTAGCCGTAGGTGCGGGCGTAGAAGCCGTTGCAGAAGGTCATCGCCGTGTTCAGCTGCTCCGGCAGGTATCCGCGGAAGACGATCGTCAGCCAAGCGATCACGCCGATCAGCAGGTGCGCGTAGTTGACCGCGTAGGCGACGATCAGCATCGGGATCGCGAGGATGATCCGGAAGAACGCCGAGAGGCGGCTCTGCTGCTGTGCGCGCGGCGCCACGTTGACGCGGATCGGGTAGGCGGGGTCGTCGGTGATCCCGAACGGCGGCCACTCGTCGGTCTGCAGGAACACCCAGGCGTTGACGCGGACGTAGTACCTGACGAAGCCCGCGTTCAGCTTGTAGAGCCCCTCCGGATAGCGGCCGGTGATCACGATCGCCACCCAGGCGAAGAAGAGGGTGAAGGTCGCCGCGATCTCGTAGACGTAGGCGACGATGAGCCACGGGATCGCGAGGATGATCCGGAAGAACGTGGTGGCGCGGTTTTGCTCCGACTTGTAGTCGGCCTCGTAGCTGACTGGGTACATCTCTCCCCCTAAATGTCTGAAGATGCCTTCTGAGCAGCAGCTTTTGACTGTTTGTGGACGGCTCGCCGACCCTAACCCGGGGCCCGGCCGCGGTCTACGGGCTCGGGTGATTAACCTGTCGCCTCGATGACCACTGCGGACACCATCGTCGCGATCCCGGCGGACCTGAAGCCCGGGGACGGACGTTTCGGCTGCGGGCCGTCGAAGGTTCGCCCGGAGGCGCTGGCGAAGCTCGCCGAGCAGTCGGACCTGATGGGGACCTCGCACCGGCAGGCGCCGGTCCGCGACCTCGTCCAGCGCATCCGCGAGGGCATCGCCGAGCTTCTCGGCCTGCCCGACGGTTACGAGGTCGCGCTCGGCAACGGCGGCACGACCGCCTTCTGGGAGTCGGCCTGCGCCTGGCTGATCCGCGAGCGCTCGCTCCACCTCACCTACGGCGAGTTCTCGCAGAAGTTCTCCAAGGCGGCCAAGGTGGCGCCCTTCCTCGGCGACCCGATCGTGGTCGAGGCCGAGCCCGGGAGCGCGCCCGCGCCGCGGGGCGACGCCGCCGTCGACCTGATCGGCTGGGCCCACAACGAGACTTCCACCGGCGTGATGGTCCCGGTCGAGCGCCCCGCCGACGCGGGTGACGCGCTGGTCGCGATCGACGCCACCTCGGGCGCCGCCGGCTTGCCGCTCGACGCCTCGCAGGCTGACGTCTACTACTTCGCCCCGCAGAAGGGTTTCGCCGCCGACGGTGGCCTCTGGCTCGCGGCGCTGAGCCCGGCGGCGATCGCCCGGATCGAGGAGCTCGACGGGGCCGCCGACCGCTGGCAGCCTGAATTCCTCTCGCTCGCGGTCGCGCTCGACAACTCGCGCAAGCAGCAGACTTACAACACGCCGGCGCTCGCCACCCTGATCCTGCTCGACGACCAGATCCAGTGGATGCTCGGCAACGGCGGCCTCGACTGGTGCGTCGCGCGGACGAAGGACTCGTCGTCGCGCCTCTACTCGTGGGCGGAGGGGACCGAGTTCGCGACCCCGTTCGTGGCCGACAAGGCGGAGCGCTCATATGTAGTCGGCACGATCGACTTCGACGATTCGATCGACGCCGCGGCGATCTCCAAGGCCCTGCGCGCCAACGGCATCGTCGACACCGAGCCGTACCGCAAGCTCGGCCGCAACCAGCTGCGGATCGGGATGTTCCCGGCGGTCGAGCCGGACGACGTCGAGGCGCTGACCAAGTGCATCGACTGGGTCGTCGACAACGTCGACGGCGTCCGCGCCGCGAGCTAGGTTCCCGCGCCGATGAAGGTCCTGGTCAAAGAGAAGATCGCCGACACCGGGGTCGACCTGCTGCGCTCGAAATTCGACGTCGACCTCGGCCTCGACATGTCCGACGAGGAGTTCCGCACCAAGCTTCCCGAGTACGACGCGATCCTGATCCGCAGCGCCACCAAGATGACGCCGGAGCTCATCGACCTGGCGACCAACATGAAGGTGATCGGCCGCGCCGGCACCGGCGTCGACAACGTCGACATCCCGGCCGCGACGCGCCGCGGGATCATCGTCGCCAACGCGCCCGAGTCGAACTCGGTTGCCGCCGCCGAGCACACCCTGGCGCTCTCGCTGGCGATGTTCCGCAACATCCCGCAGGCGCAGGCGACGCTCGTCGCCGGACGCTGGGACCGGGCCAAATTCAAGGGAGCCGAGCTCTACGGCAAGACGCTCGGGGTGATCGGCTTCGGCCGCATCGGCCAGCTGGTGGCCAAGCGCGCGCGGAGCTTCGACATGGAGGTCATCGCCTACGACAAGTTCGTCTCCGCTGAGCGCTTCCGGGAGCTCGGCGTCGAGGGCGTCGACGACCTGAACGAACTGCTCGGCCGCGCCGACCTGATCACCCTCCACACGCCGCGGACGCCGGAGACCGAAGGGCTGATCGACGCCGAGGCGATCGCCGCGATGAAGGACGGCGCCCGGATCGTCAACTGCGCCCGCGGCGAGCTGATCGTGCTCGACGACCTCGTCGCCGGGCTCGAGTCGGGCAAGCTCGCCGGGGCGGCGCTCGACGTCTTCCCCTCGGAGCCCTTCACCGAGCACCCGATCTTCCAGCGCTCAGACGTCGTCGTCACCCCGCACCTGGGCGCCTCGACCGCCGAGGCGCAGGACCGCGCCGGCGTCGTCACCGCCGAGCAGGTGACCGAGGCGCTGACCGGCGGCGTCGTCACCAACGCGGTCAACATCGCCGCCGTGCGTCCCGAGGAGATGGAAGCGCTGGCGCCCTTCGTGCCGCTCTGCGAAAGATTAGGAAAACTGGCGCAGGGATTGAACCAGGGCTCGGTCGACTGCGTCACCGCCGAGTTCCGCGGCCGCCTCGCCTCCTACGACACCCGCCTGCTCGGGATCGCCGTTCTCGCCGGGATCCTCTCCGGCAACACCGAGACGCCGGTCAACCTCGTCAACGCGCCGCAGATGGCCGAGGAGCG
>JAOPZF010000149.1 GCA_025964255.1 Solirubrobacterales bacterium
CCGTAGGAGGCGGAGGCGCCGACTTTCAGCGCCGGGGCTTTCAGCCCTTTGCCGCCCGGCAGTTCGGTGAACGGGTAGAAGGTGAACAGCGAGGTTTCGATCGCTCCGTCGGGACTGTAGGAGTAGAACTCCGAGATCCCGACGAGGAACTGGGGCGAGGAGCCCTCCTCGAATTCGAACTTCATCTCGCCCGAACGGATGCCGGCGCCGGAGCCGACCGCGGTCAGCACGTACCGCTGTTCGTAGGGAGCGGAGACGCTCGAGGGGACGACCACTTTCGGCTGCGGATAGCCGGTGGTCGCACCGGTGGTCGCCATCGCGACGCCGACGCTGCCGAGCAGCGCGATCACGGCACCGAGGACGATGATGATCTTGGCGCGCTTCACGATTCGCTCACCGGCACTTCCGCGCAGACCTTGAGTTCGGCGTTTTCGGCGAGTTCACCGAGCTTCAGTTCGATCAGTTCGTCGGAGATTTCGCGGACCGCGTCGTAGTTTTCGTTGCGGGCGGCGTTGGTCATGTGATTCAGGGTGATGACCGATTTGCCGAGCGCTTCGGTGTAGGCCTTTTCGGCCGTCCCTTCGCCGCCCAGCGCCTGTACTTCACTGTGGAGTTTTTCGATCACCGTTTCGGTCGTCTCCATGTACTGGAGGACTTCCGACTGCGTCGGGGTTCCGAGCCCGGCGATCTGCTTGTTGGCGGTGGCGCAGGCCGCGTCGGCGGCGTTGGCGAAGTCGCCGGAGCTCGGTGAGCCACCCGTCGACGACGATCCCGAGCTGCTGCCACCACCGCCGCAGCCCGCCAGGGCCACGACACCGATCACCCCTAAGAGGGCGGCGGTCGCGATGAATCTAGTTTTCACCCTTCAACCTTCCATTCGTTTTCTTCAGTCAGTTCCTACGCCATCGGGGACGCGGTAGATCAGGTAGTTGCTGCCGTCCTGACCCCGGTAGGCCGACGGTTCGAAGCCGCTCAGCCACATGCCTTCCTTTTCCGACAGGGAGTGAGTGCCGTGCGCTTCCTCGTAGACCGTCGCCCGCAGGAGCGTCGGCCCCGCCGGTTCGTCGGCGCCGGGCCCGGGCAGGGCGGTCGTCTCCGTCGCCAACACCTGCGAGGTGTCGGGGTCGAAGATCATCGAGTAGAGCTGTGGGTGCCCCGCGTACGAGCTGGAGACGCCGATCCCGACGCCGCTGCGGCCGTCCGGGTCGGTGAGCTCGCCGAGGTATTCGATCCCGGGAATCCGATTCGCCGCCTGATAGAGAGCGCGGCGGAGTTCCGGCGAGGCGACCGGGTTGCGCAGGTCTTCGGCGATCAGCTGCAAGGTCGCGGCGGCGAGCGGGCCTTCGCCTCCCTCGTCCGCGGCTTCTTCGGTCAGCCGGACGGCGAGAGCGCCCGGCTCGATCGGCAGCGAGACGACTCGGCCGCGCAGCTGTCCGGCCGAGATCCAGCGATCTTCGGTGCGACCGCCGAAGCCAAGAGTGAGGAACTGCGGCCGGCCCGCGCCTTCCCATTCGACCCGGTCGCCGGAGCCGACGAAGCGCGAGGGGCCGGCGACGATCCGCAGTCGGCCTGAGCCGTCCGGGGTCACCCATTCTTCACGGGTCGTCGACTGATCGACGTTCCAGGAGCGCCGGTCGGCGTCGGTCGTGCGGACCGAGATTTCGCGGGTCTTCAGGTAGGTGAAGGGCTTAGCGCCGGCGGCCGAGGGCGCCGAGGCGGCGCGCGCGCCGGCGGCATCGAGCGCGGCGGAGAGGTGGTCTTCTTCGCTGCCTCCGCCGGTCAAGGCGAGGACCGCGACGAGGACCGCCACCGCGACGGCCGTCGCCGCGCCGAGCGCCAGGCCCAGCGGCCGGCGACGGCGGCGCGGAAGGTCGACTTCAGGAAGGGGAAGGCGCTCGTCGGCACGGGTGGGCCGTGCCCCCGTGTCGGGATCCGTCGCCACGATGCGCGCCAGCATCCCCGCCGCCTCGCCCGTCTCGGCGGCGCCGTCGAGCTCACCGGGCCCGACCGGGTCGAGCCGTCGCAGTTCGCGCTTGATGTCGTCGTTGCCGTTGTTCAAGGTCTTGCCTCCGTCGCGTCCGTGCGCGGACGGGTGACGGGTCCCGCGGCGCGCTCAACAAAGGAGTGTCCGCGGGCCTCCAGTTCTTTCAGCAAGCGTCGGCGCGCCCGGTGCAGGCGCAGGTAGAAGGTCGCCGGGGTGCAGCCGAGGACGGTCGCCGCCTCCTTTGGCGAGAGCCCGTCCCAATTGACCAGCGCCAGCACTTCGCGGTCGGCCTGGCTGAGCGCCGCGAACGCTTCCGCGAACGCCTCGCGGTCGGCGACCAGGTCGGCGATGTCCGCTCCTGGGGCCGGGTCGGCAACAGCCTCGAGCGGGACCAACGGCCCGTCCGGGGTGCGGCGCCCCGCCGCGCGGCGCTGGTTGGCGATCACCTTGCGGGCGACGCCGAGGAGCCAGGGCAGCGGCTCGTCGGGCACCGCGTCGAGCCGCCTCCAGGCGACGAGGAAGGTCTCCGAGACGGCTTCCTCGGCGGTGGCCCGGTCGTCGCTACGACGGATCGAGAATCCCAGCACCCGCGAATAGCAGGCGCCGAAGATCCCTTCAAATTGCCGTGCCCGGCCCGTCTGAGACCGAGGCTCTTTTTCTTCCACCAGAGAGGAGTTGTCCCCGGCCGGCCAAATCTTTCACCGCCGGCCAATTTCTTGAACATCCGACCTAACGTCGGAGTACTCCGATGTTAGGCATCGGGTGGTACGGGGTCAGGCCCCCGGCAGTTCGATCGGGTGCTTCGGGGTGAGGTATTCGCTCAACCGGGTCAGCAGGATCGTCGCGTTGCCGACCCCGTTGGCGGAGCTTTCCGGCAGTTGCGTGGTGACGATGCCGACCGAGATGTCCTGGGACTTCAGGTAGGCGGAGACGCCGGTGTAGCCGTCGATGAACGGGTTCTGGAATTCCCAGCCGTTGGCGATCGTGATCCCGAGGGCGTAGTAGAGCCTCTTGGTGAAGGGCGGGATGCCGACGCTGGTAGGAGCGGTCCGCTCTGCATCGGCGTGGGCGGAGATCAGGTCGCCGCGGCCGATCGCGCGGGCGCCGTGGACCACGTCGGCCATCGGCGAGGTCATCACGGTGCCGTCACCGATCGTCCACGACGGGCTCCAGAAGGTGTCGTCCTCGTAGACGCCGCGTTCGCCGGTGTAGGCGTGAAGGGCCTCGCCGCGCATCGCCGGGTAACGGGAGACCTGCGTGTGGTCGAGGCCGAGCGGCTTGAGGACCCGTTCGCGGACCAGCTTCGAGACCGGTTCGCCGGTGACCTGCGCGATCACCTGGCTGAGGATCGCGAAGTTGGTGTGGGCGTAGTGGAAGCAGGTCCCCGGCTTGCAGGGGATCGGCAGGGTGAAGGCCCAGTGCAGCAGTTCGTTCGAGGTGAACTGACGGAACGGGTTTTCGAACAGCAGCTTCTGGAACGGCTCGTTGCCCTGGACCCAGTCGGGGTAGCCGCTGGTCACGTCGGCGAGCATCCGCAGCGTCACTTCCCCGGCCTCGGGGAAGTTCGGCCGGTACTTGGACAGCTTGTCGTTCAGCGACAGCTTGCCTTCGTCTTCGAGCTGCAAGAGCAAGTTGATCAGATACGGGATCGCGATCGAGCCGATGCGGAAGTACATCTTCGGCGAGGCGGGGACGCCCTTCATCGAGTTGCCGAAGCCCGCGTCCACCAGCGGCTGTTCGCCGGTATCCACCCGCATGATCGTCGCCCGCAGCCCGAGTTCCGGCATCGCTTCGCTGACCATCGCTTCGATGTGGCGACGCGCCCCGCGGCGGCCGACGCACCCCGAGGAGACGAGCAGCTGGCCGGGTTCACAGGTGCTCGCCGAGGTCGATTCCTTCGAGTCGGGCGCGGCGCTCGCGGCGGAGGCTCCCAGGAGCAGCGCGCAGAAGAGCGCGGCGGCGGTGAGAACGGTCACCAGCGGAGCACGGAGGAGTCTCATATTTCGCGCACGGTATCAGATCGTCAAAGGCTTTTACCTTCGCCCCGAAAACCCCCTACTTCGTCGTCATCACCACGATCCCGAACACCACTCCCGCCGCCACGACCGCGAGCGCGAGCCCGGAGACGGTCAGGGCGACGCCGGCCGGGCCCGGCCGATCTTCGCGGCGAAGGTCGCCGAAGCGGGCACCGCCCCAGATCACGACCGAGAAGGCGACGGTGATGCCGATCCCCGCGACGATCGAGGCGCCGATGGTCTGGAGGAGGTCGCTCCAGTCGACGATCGTCGCGGTCATGAGGCCGCCACCGGCGCCCCTCGGCGGCTGCGGCGGGCGAAGGTCGCCGCCAGCAGGGACAGCGACATCACGGTGACGAGCAGCGGGCCGAGGGCCCCGGTGCCGAAGATCCGGGTGATGCCGTAGACGGCGGCACCGATCAGCGCCGAGGCGGGCAGGGTGAGGATCCAGGCGGTGACGATGTTGCCGGCGACCCCCCAGCGCACCGCGGAGACCCGCTTGGCCGCGCCCGCCCCCATCACGCCACCGTTGATCACGTGGGTGGTCGAGAGCGGGTAGCCGAAGTGGGTCGAGGCGAGGATCACGGCGGCGCCGGCGCCCTGGGCCGAGAAGCCCTGCACCGAGTCCATCTTGATGATCCGCGTGCCCGTGGTCTTGATGATCCGCCAGCCGCCCGAGTAGGTGCCGAGCGAGATCGCCGCCGCCGAGGAGGCGATCACCCAGAGAGGCGGGTCGGCGCCCGCGCCGAGGTTGCCGTGGGCGATCAGCGCCAGGGTGATGACCCCCATCGTCTTCTGCGCGTCGTTGGTGCCGTGGGCGAGGGCGAGGAGGCCGCCCGAGGCCACCTGGCCGTACTTGTAGCCACGCTTCACCACGCCGGGCCGTTGCTTGCCGATGATGCGGTAGCTGGCCCCGATTCCCACGCCGGCGACGAGGAAGGCAAGTATCGGAGCGATGATCGCCGGGACCAAGACCTTGCCGATCAGCCCTTCGGCGAGGATCGCGTTGAAGCCGACCGCGGCCACCGCCGAGCCGACCACGCCGCCGATCAGCGCGTGCGAGGAGCTCGAGGGCAGGCCGAACCACCAGGTCACCAGGTTCCAGGCGGTGGCGCCGACGAGGCCGGCGAAGATGATCGTCGGCGTGATCACGGCGGCGTTGACGACGTCGTTGGCGACCGTGGCCGCGACCGAGATCGAGATGAAGGCACCGACGAAGTTGAGAATCGAGGCGGCGCCGATCGCCACCTTCGGGGCCGCGGCTCCGGTCGAGATCGAGGTCGCGACGACGTTGGCGGTGTCGTGGAACCCGTTGGTGAAGTCGAACGCCAGCGCGGTGGCGACGACGATCACGAGGACGACGTCGGAGCTGCTCACGCCCGCAATCTAGCCGGGTCTTTTACAAATTGTTTACAAGCCGGGGCCCCGCCGGCGGCGCGGCGTCCGGTCAGGCGTTCTTGATGACGATGCCCTCGATGATCTGGGCGGCCGTCTCGGTCGCGTCGATCGCCTCCTCGAGGACGCCGAAGATGTCTTTCCAGCGGATTACGACCATCGGGTCGATCCCGTCTTCGAAGAGCGAGGCGACGGCGTCGCGGGAGATCCGGTCGCCTTCGTTCTCGAGCCGATGGATCTCGATCCAATGCGGGTCGAGGTTCTTGAAGGTCGGCAGCTTCTCCAGCGCGGCGGCGAGTTCGCGGCACGCTCCGAGCAGGATCTTGGCCAGCACCCCCGCCTGCGCCATCGGCGCCTCGATCTTGTAGACGACGAGGAGGTCGGCCGCCTCCTCGGTGAAGTCGACGACGTCGTCCACCTTGGTCGCCAGCGCGTAGATGTCCTCACGGTCGAGCGGCGTCACGAAGGTCGAGTTGAGCCGTTTGATGATCTCGTGCGTGATCCGGTCGCCCTCGTGCTCGGCGGCGACCACCTGCGCGGGTAGATCGCCGGCGTCCGGCCATCTCTCGATCAGCTTGACCAGGAGCTCGGCGCTGTGGACGCTGGTGGCGCCGGCTTCGATGAAGAGGTCGAAGAAGGTGCTGTCGCGGGGGAGCAAGGAGAGCCGGGGAGTCATCTGGGCATCGTAAACACGATGTAACAAAATGGCGACGACGAGCGGGGCGAGAGCACCGAGTGGCCCCGTTCGCGAGAATGGCGCGATGCGCGTCGCCGAGATCAAGGACAAAGCGATCGGGCCCGGGACCCGCGAGGACCTTCAGCCCGGCTTTGGCCAGGCGCTGATCCGGGTCCGCGCGGCGGGGCTGAACGGTGCCGACCCGATCCAGGTCGCGGGCTTCTACCCGCCGCCGCCCGAGGCCGGCGTCCCCGACGACGTCCCCGGCATGGAGCTGGCGGGCGAAGTCGTCTCCTCGGCCGCCCCGGTGCCGCGATTCGAGCCGGGCGCGCGGGTGATGGCGATCGTCGCCGGCGCCGCGCAGGCCGAGTACGCGGTCGTCGACGAGCGCCAGCTGATGCCGGTCCCCGACGGGCTCGACTGGGCCAGCGCGGGTGGCTTCCCGGAGGTCTTCCTCACCGCCTACGACGCGATCGTCGGCCAGGCAAAACTGCACACCGGCCAGCGCCTATTGGTCAACGGCGCGGGTGGCGGCGTCGGCACCGCCGCGGTCCAGCTCGGCCACGCCCTCGGCGCCGACGTCACCGCCTCGGTGCGCAACGAGAAGAACCGGGCCGGGGTCGAAGAGCTCGGCGCCAACCGCGCCCTGGCGCCCGACGAGGCCTTCGAGCACGGTCCGTTCGACGTCATCCTCGAGCTGGTCGGCGCCCCCAACCTCCCCGACGACGTGAAGTCGCTGGCGACCTGGGGGACGATCGTGATCATCGGCGTCTCGGCCGGCGTCGACGGCGCGCTCGACCTGCGTCGCCTGATGACCAAGCGGGGAACCGTCCGCGCCTCCACCCTCCGCTACCGCACCCCCGAGGAGAAAGCCATGCTGGCCCGCGAGGTCGAAACGAGCGTCCTACCCCTGGTCGCCGACGGCCGGCTGCGGGTCCCGATCGACGCCGAGTTCCCCCTTGGCGAAGTCGCCGCCGCCTATGAGCGCTTCACCGGCGGCGGCCACCTCGGCAAGATCGTCCTGCGCTGCGACTGATCAGTCCGCGGCGCGGAAGCCCTCGGGGCGCTCGGGAGACGCTTCGGCCAAGGCCTTCTTGGCGCCCTCCGCGTCGAGGTCGGTGCCGTAGACCGGGGTGTCGGGCTGCTGGCGCCAGGACTCCGCCAGGGTGCCGGCGTCGACCGGGTCGAAGCCGATCTGATCGACCAGGTCGGAGACGATCTGCTTGCCCGGCGGGTCGTCACCGGCGACCGGCAGCGCGATCCGCCCGGCGGTGCCACGCGGGACGCCGTTCTCGAGCAGGCGCTTCCAGAAGATTCCGTTGAAGACCTTGAACACGGGGGCGCCAAGCTGCTCGGAGACCCAGACGCTCTCTGGCGTCCCCTCCTCGATCGCGTCGATCCGCCCGTCGCGCTGCTGCGGGTAGTAGTTGTTGGTCTCGATCACCGGAGCGTCCGGCTTGCGGGTCGAGACGATGCCCGGCGCGAGGTCGGGGGTGTTCTTCTGCGGGATCGAGACGATCACCAGGTCGGCGTCGACCGGAGCGTCTTTCGCCCAGACCGCGGTCGCGCCCGTCTCGGCGGCGAGGTCGGCAAGCGTCTCCGGGTCCCGCGAGTTCGACACTCGCACGGTGTGCCCCTGCTTGGTAAGCAGTCGCGTCAGCGTGCCGCCGATCTGCCCACTCCAATGATCCCGATCTCCATTTACGTCTCCAGTCAAGTTTTTGCGTTCGAGCCGCAACGCTAGAGAACGGCGCACCTCGGCTTGACGAAGAACGCCAGACTCTCCGTCGTTCGGGGCGGCCGCCGAATAGCATCGGACGTGACCGAAAGCGAGGACGCTCTATGGCTCCACGACCGCCGTTGCCGCCCTCCACCCGAGAGACCGCGATCGCGAAGATCCGCGCCGCGGAGGACACCTGGAACTCCCGCGACCCCGAGCGCTGCGCCAAGGCATACACCGCCGACAGCCGCTAGCGCAATCGCTCGCGCTTCCTCACCGGGACCGAGGAGATCATCGCCTTCCTGACCGAGAAGTGGGAACGGGAGCACGACTACCGGCTGATCAAGGAGCTCTGGGCCTTCACCGACGACCGAATCGCCGTGCGGTTCGCCTACGAGTGGCGCTCCGGCGTCGGCGAGTGGTTTCGCGCCTACGGCAACGAGAACTGGCTCTTCGACGCGGAAGGGTTGATGGCGGAGCGGCACGCGAGCATCAACGACGTGGCGATCGAAGAGTCCGAGCGGAAGTTCCGTTGGGACTCATCCGACCCCCGGCCCCGTCGACCACCCCGGCCTCACCGAGCTGGGGCTGTAACTCAGGCGGAGGGCTCGGGCGCCGCGTCGGCGACCGGATGCATCTGGATGCGACCGTAGAAAGCGTTGCCGACGCGCAGCGCGTGCACCTTGGCGGCGGCGGCGAGCGGGCCATCGTAGAACTCGTCGACGGTCTGGCACCAGAGCACGAGCCAGCGCTCGAAGTGCTCCTTTTGCAGGCCTCCTGGAGCGGTCTGGTGCAGGCGGCCGTGGACCCCGAAGGCACCGCCGCTGTAGGACTTCGCGCCGAGCAGGTTGGTCGCCCAGAAGGCGGTGATTTTGGGGACGTGCGCCTCGAGGTCGAGTTCGGCGACGTCGGTGAAGATCCAGCCGATCTTCTCGTCGGCCATCGCCTTGGCGTAGAAGGCGCGCACGATCCGCTCGCAATCGGCGGTGGTCTCGATGTCGGGGAGGGCCTCGGCGGCGATCCGGGAATGATGACGATCCCTGACCGCCGGCCGGGGTGAAGCGGCAGCTCAGGCGAAGGCCGACGAATCGATCTGGACCGGGTACCCGGCTCGCAGCACGGCCACGGTCGCGGGCGGGGTGATTCCGGTGGCGGTTCCGCGTCTGGGACGGCGGCGGCGCTCGCCGTAGCCGGACGGGCCCCAGGCGACGAGCTCGCTATCGAAGACAAGCCACGGCGCACCGGCGTCGAGGACGAAGGCGCCGTCGGGTAGATCGATCCAGGGGACCTCGTGGAAGCGACGCCGACGGGTGCCGCGGAAGATCCGCTCGTCGTGAAGCCGCCGGTTCATCTCTCCGGCCGAAGGCGGCGGCCCACCCTGCGCCTCGGTCCAGGCCTCTTTATAGGCGACGTATTCGTCGTGTCGGCACTCACCACAGGGACGGTGCCCGGCGGCGAAGGCGACAGCCTCGTCGTGGAAGAAGAGCGGCGTCCAGCGATTCGGGATCCACAGCTCGCGGTGGCGCCCACGGAACTTGAGCGCGCAGGTGATCCAGAGGTTCCCGGCATGGAAACGGACGATCTCGCGTCCCTCGTGGAGGACCCCACGGTTGCCGGTCCAGGCGCCGCGTAGCGGCGTGGCGACGATCTCGCCCGTCGGCGTGACTCGATTTCGCTGCGGCCCAGGCGGAATCAGTAGGCGCGACCCTAACGCCCTGCCTCGATCACGTAAGAGACACTCATCGTCCCTGATGCACCCGTTCGGGTCAGATCGGTACGGACCCCGTCAGCCTAGGACCGCACCGGGGTGAGGCCGTGGCGGAGCATGACCGCGGCCATCGCCTGGGGATCGGGGGGACCGTCGGCGGCAGCGATCACCTCGGCGATCTCGAGGAAGTAGTCGGGTCCGAAGACGCCGGGGGTCGCGATCGCGAGGAAGGAGGCGTCGGCGTCGCCGGCCATGAACATGTGGACCTGGCCGCGCTTGATGCAGAGGGTGGCGCCCGGCCCGACCTCGATCGCCTCACCGTCGACGGTGAACGTCGTCACGCCCTCGAGGCCGTAGATGGTCTCCTCGAAGCCGTCGTGGCTGTGGGCCACCGGGATCCCGGCCCCGGCGACGACATCGCAGCGGGAGACGGTTGCCGAGCCGTTCGACATCTCGGCGTCGACGGAGAAGGTGATCGTGATCGGGCCGAGGTCGATCGGGTCGAAGGTCTTCACTGCCATCCGGGACGCTCCTCTCATAGTGGGTAAAGTGTTTTGACGCTTCGCGAATCTAGCACGCTCGTCAAACGCTTTTACCTTGACCGACAGTTCCTCATCCGGCCCGCTCGGCGCGCCGCTCCTCGGAGCGCTTATGCGCATGCCGGTCGACGAGATCCGCCGGCGCATGTTGACCGCGTTGCACGAGCAGGGCTTCGACGACCTGATCCCGGCGCACCTGATCGTGCTGCGCTGGCCCGGCCCCGACGGCCTGCGCCCGGTCGAGGTCGCCGAGCAGACGGGGATGTCGAAACAGGCGCTGAACTACCTGCTTGGACAGCTAGAGGAGACCGGTTACCTGGAGCGCGTCGATGATCCGGACGACCGTCGGTCCAAACGGATCCGGATGACGAAGCGCGGTTGGGACGCGGGCAAGGTGATGCGGGCGGCGGTCGGCGAAGTCGAGCAGGAATTCGTCGACGCCCATGGGAAGAAGGAGCTCGCGAACCTACTCGAGCTCCTCACCCACCTCAACGTCGTGCTCGGAACCCGACCCGGCGACTGAAGAGGTCTCGAAGAGGGCGTCCGCGCGACCTGCGCGTCCATCTGGCCACCTAGAGGTAGAATGTGGCCACCATGAAGAAGGCGACTATAGGGATCCGCGAACTGAAGGACATGGCCAGCTCGATCATCGATCGGGTCGAAGGCGGCGAGGCGATCACCGTGACCAAAAACGGTCGCCCGGTCGCACGGATCGTCTCCACCGGAACCCCTCCCCATCTCTCGGCGCTGATCGCCGACGGCACAGTGCGCCCGCCCCGAGGCCCTCGCTACCTGCCGACGAGACCGGCCAAACTCCGAGGCCCCGGCAAAAGTGCCGCGGAGTACGTGTCCGAGGGTCGGCGCTGACCCTATACCTCGACACCAGCGCGTTGATCAAGCTCCTGGTCGACGAGCCCGGGGCCGAGGAGGCCAGGGCCGCCTACAGCGAGGCGGACGGCATCCGCACCACGGCGATCGCCCACGTGGAGGCGACCGCCGCCCTGACTCGGATGCGCAAGGGCCGACGCCTGACTCCGACCCAGCTCAAGCAGGCACTCGAGGATCTGGAGAACGTCTGGCAGGGCATCTACAGCCACGCCGTCAATGACGCCCTCCTGGGTCAGGCGGCCGAAGGCGCCCGGACCCACGCGCTTCGCGTTTACGACGCCGTCCACCTCGCCGGCGCCACCGCCTTCGCGGAAGGAGAGGAACTCGACTTCGCCTGCTGGGACAAGGATCTGCGTGCCGCGGCGCGCAAAGAAGGCTTCCCCTTGGTCCCTGAGCGTCTTTGAAGTAAAGCTGCCACCCGAGGTCTCCCCCGCGCCGCCAGGTCTGGCGCCTGATTGGCGCGGCGCTTCGCCATCGGGTCGAACTGCGTGGCTGTCGATTCACCGGCGTCGGCCTGATCGAGGCCACGCCTCGACCTGGCACCGCGGATGGCGGCGTCCCTGGGACTCCGGGTCATCGACCGCTGATCAGGCGGCAGGACTCGGCGATCCCCATCATCTGCTCGTTGGTCAGTGACTGCTGCAGGCTGTTGGAGATCCAGTAGGTGCTTTCGCCGCGGTGCCAGGCGACCAACTTGATCTTGCCGCTGTCGGTGTAGATCGAGTATTCGCGGCCGCCGACGGTCTTGGTTTCGGTCGGGTCTTCGAGGATCGGCGGGTCTTCCCAGCCCTCGATCCCCTGGACGCCGAGGTAGTTCGGTTCGTCTTCGGGACCGAAGATGCCGACCATCCGGTAGGCCCCGTGCCGCGCCTTTTCCTTGTCCTTCAGGTGGTAGACGAACGGATTGACGATGTGTTCGTAGGAGTCGTCTTCTTGGAAGAAGGCGCCTTCGGGCAGGCGGGTCGGGTAGTAGACAGGGAAGCCGCGGCCGACCTGGCGGGCGACCTTTTCGCCCATCTCCTGGCCGGCTTCGGACGCGGGCACGAGTTCGTCGCCGCCGGGAGGAGCGTGGTGCTTCTTCTTGCCCTTCGACGACTTCTTCTTGCCGCCCGCCCGCTTGGACGCCTTCGCCTTTTCCGGCTCTTCGCCCGCGAGCTTCTTCGACTCGAAGCCGGCTTCGCCGAGGAATTCCTTCACCGCGTGGTGGATTTCGGTCGGGTTCGAGTAGACGTAGCTGGGACCGAGCACCGCCGGGAAGTGGACCTGGTTCACTTCGGCGCCACGCACCCCGTACAGCAGGTCGAGCAGCGTGATCAGTTCGGAGCTGTGTTCGATGTCGGAGCTGGTGTATTCGGTCAGGGTCTTCACCAAGCCCTGTTCGTCGTTGAGCAAGCCGGCCGGTGAGATCTGGTGGCGGGCCTGACTGAGGAAGTTCTGCTGGCGGGCCGAGCGGACGATGTCGGTGTCGGTATGGCGATAGCGCACGTACTCGAGCGCCTTTTTGCCACACAGCTTCTGGTACCCCGGCTTGATGTCGATTTCGGAATATTCTTCCTCCGATCCGGGCGCCACTTCGGCGTTCGAGTGGTAGTAGCGCCGGTCGACGTCGGTATAGACGCAGCCGATCGCATCGACCGCACGGACGAAGCCGAGGAAGTCGACATTGATGATGTGGTTGACCTTCAGCCCGGTCATTTCTTCCACTACCTTGAGCGTCAGCGCCGTCCCGCCGTCCGAGTACGCGGCGTTGAACTTTTCGGTCCCGTGCCCGGGAATTTCGGTCTTCAGGTCGCGCGGGATCGACATCACCGAGATCAGGTTCTGCTGAGCGTCGAGCCGCAACAGGATCGTCGTGTCGGAGCGACCGTTCTTTTCGCCCGAGCCCGCCCGTTTGTCGGAGCCGATGATCATGATCGTCTGCGGTTCTCCAGGGCTCACTTCCGGCAGATGCGGTTCGATCTTCGCGATTCCCGGGATCGGCTGGAAGCCTTCGACGATCGAGCCGAAATAGAGCAGGATCGCGGTGGAGGTCGCCGCCGCGACAACCCCGACGATGATCAGGCTGGCGAGGCTGAACCGCCACCAGTAGCGCTTCCTCTTCGGCGGATCGGTCCCGTCGCCCTCAGGGGGCGGCTTGCGGAACGACCTGCCGGACGATGGGACGCCGGACATCGCGCAAACGGTATCGACTCAGTCTCAAGACGAGAGACGGGTCAGTCCCTATCTGAACCTGGCCGGGCGTTGCGGAAAGAATGCTGAAGTGGGGACCGAAGAGCGGACGACGGGGGTCGAACCCGCGACCTCCGGCGTGACGGTGCCTTGGATCGCGCCTCAACACATGAAAGATTCCCACGAGTCTCGTCCATCCAATCCACTCGCAATCGGAAGGACCTGGATGAAAGGCATCCGCAGCAGACTGACCTACGCCAATGTGGTGTCCACGCTCGCCCTGTTCCTCGTCGGCGCCGGGGGCACCGCCTTCGCGGCCGGCCAGCTCGCCAAGAACTCGGTCGGCACCGCGCAGATCAAGAACAAGGCGATCACCACGGCGAAGATCAAGAACGGCGCCGTCACCGGCGCAAAGATCAACCTTTCGACGCTCGGCACCGTGCCTAGCGCGGGCACCGCCACGTCAGCGGGCACCGCCGACAGCGCGAACACCGCGAGGACCGCAGCTCACGCCGACACTGCAGGCTCCGCGACCTCGGCCGGCCATGCCGACACGGCGAACTCCGCGACCTTGGCCGGCCACGCCGAATCCGCGGACACGGCAAACACCGCGGCCGACGCCGGCGCGCTCGGCGGCGCGCCGCCCCAGAGCTTCATGCGCTCGGACCGCCTCGCCTTCGGCACCGCCAGCACCGACCCAAGCACGCCGCAGACGGTGCTTTCGATCGGCGGCATCGAAGTGACGACGGTCGGGTCCGAACCCAGTGCATTCCACGTGCGAATCGTGAATCAGAATCTCGACCAGTGGGAGTTCTCCAGCACGGCCGAAATCGGCATCGGGAGCATCGGCCAGGGACAAGAAACCGTCCTGGGCCCACCCACCGCCGGTCCCGAAGGCGCGGTGAGCGCGCGGTCGATGGTGATCGACGGGCTGGACAGAGAAGAACCGAACAAGGCCATCGTGATCGAGTGCGGATCGGACTTCTCCCCCGACCTCCTCGACTGCTTCGCCCAACTCTCTCCGGCCGCCTGAGCCTCGGATCGAAGCGCGCGGCGGCCCCGGTGGCCGCCGCGCTATTCGATCGGCCTGCCGTCCGCGGTGGCATCGACCACCTGTGGATCTGGCGCAGGTATCCCCATGCCGATTCCCGTCCAACTCGACCTGCGACTGCCCAGTTGCCCGCTCGGGCCCCGCGACGCTGGGCGAGGAAGCGGCTTTCCCAGACGCCTCCGGCTCGCGCACCCCTCGCTTTAAGAAGGTCGAATCAACGACCAGATTTTTCCATCCGTAACTTGCCCAGAAGGTCGACGATGCGCCCCTGCTCGGCGTTCGTCAGGTTCGAACGCCGACCTCGCGACCTTGCTGCCAGGTCAAGGACCTCTCTGCGCTCCTCAGCCGTCAGGCGATTCCAGTACTCCCGGCCCTCGGTGTTGAGCCAGGCGATCGCGGCGAGGACTTTGGCCCATGGCACCTTCCTCGCGCCTCGTATCGTTTTCGCCACCCACGAGATCATCGTCAGTCCCTGACCTCTCCTCTCGTCAGTAACGCCGCGGTGGCCGTTCCCGGCGGTCGTCGACCACCACTTCGCTTTCGCGCGAGCGGCGAGACCAGACCGCCCACTGCCAGATCGCGATGAGGAGACCGATCACGCCCGCGATCATCAGAATCAGACCCACCGTATGGAGGTTGAATCCCTTCGTGTGGACGTGCGTGGCGAAGCGGAGAATTGCGCCGACCACGATCAGGAGGATGCTGCCTGCGAAGGTCATCTCCGCCCTCCTAGAGGACCCGCCGGGCCACGCCGATCGCGAGCAGGATCAGGATGATGACGATGATGATCCAGACGATTGGTCAACGAGCTCTCCTTGTGGACGCACTGGTCGATGAAGGTCGCGGTCGCCGCTCCCTCTCCATGCTCCAACGGGGCCCGGGCTCCATTTGTCAGGGCGGCGCTTAGCCCTGGATGGGAATTTCCGGATGGGACCTGACAGCTCGGCCCGTCGTCCCGTTTATGGGGACGTGAACGAGGAAGGCAGGCCACGGTGGTAGGGGCGATAGTCGGGTTGCTGATCCTCATTGCGATCGCCCTACTCCTGCTCAAGGTGGCGATCGCCGCAGGTCTCGTCGGCCTGATCGCGCTCATCCTCCTGATCCTGATGATCCTCGGGCGCATCTGAGGGCCGGAAAGCATGGCTCCCGTACTGCTGCTCGCGCCGACCGTGGCGCTGGTAGTGGTCGCCGTGGCTGCGACGATCGTCGGCAGGCGCGCGGCCGCGAGGCGCCGCGCCCATGAGGAGAGTCACCGGCTCCGGCGACAGGAGCTGGAGGTCGTCCACACGCAGGACCAGAGTTTCCACAGTTGGCGCGCCGAGGAGTTCGCCTTCGAGCATGAGGCCAAGCGTGCAGAGGCCGATCGGGCTTCAAAAGCCGCCGACGTCTATGCGCACCTGGCGAAGGAGCAGGAAGTCCGGGCCGCGGAACTGACCGAAGAATCCGAGGACGCGGCAGCCCGGGCCGGTCTCGAGGATTTCCGCAGACGGCGCCTCGAGGCCGGTCCCGACTGAGCGCCGTGTAGGGATCAGTAGGTCTTCTTCATCCCCTTCTTCGCCTTCGACGTGGCCTTGTCGATGCCGCTGTTGACCTTCCCCTTCGTCTCAACGGTTCGGCCCCGATCCTTCAGGCTCTGGCTGCCGGACAGGTCCCCGGCCGCCTTCTTCGCACGGCCTTTTGCCTTGTCGAGATTTCCGCTCATCTTCCTCCTCCTTAATTGCGCTTGCGCTTGGAACCAGTGTTCGCCTGCTCCATCAAACTGGCCATCCGTCCGAGTTCTTCGCCGAGGCTGCCGGCCCGACGAACCCCGGCGATGACACGGTCGACATCGAGCGGCCCATGCGCGGCCGGACGGTTGCGATGTCGCATCAGCGCCAGCCCTCCGACTGCCCCGGCCGCCAGACCACCGCCGACCACGACCGGTCCCTTCGCCTTCGAGACCGCGGCGCCGGCAGCGCGCCCGAGCGCCCGGGTTCCGGCCAAGGCCGCTTTGCCGGCCAGGCCGGCGTTGGCGCCGGCGCCGATCGGCGCATCCTCGGCGGCGCGGCTCGGAGCCTCCTCGGCGGCATTCTCGACGCCGGCATCGTCGGCGCCGGCGCCATTCGCCTCCGGCTTCTCGGCGGGCCCCGATCGGCGAGCCTCCGACTCCGCAGTTCTTGGCGGCGATGCTTTTTGCTTCGCTTTCGCCGGTGCTTTCGATTTCCGTTTCGCCGGCGCTTTCGCTTTCGGTTTCCGTTTCGCCGACGCTTTCGCTTTCGCGGGCGCTTTCACCGCCGGTTTTTTCGGCCGGGCTTTCGCTTTGGCGCGCTCTTTCGCCTCAGGTTTGGCTTTCGCCGCCGGTTTTGCTTTCGCTTTTTCGCTGGTCTCAGCCATCGCTGCGGATCCTCGTCCCGTTAGTCGTCTTGCTTCTGCTCATGACGGAGCAGTCGATACACGGCGACCCCGACCGCAGTCCCGGCGGTCGTGCCCGCCGCGGCGGCCCGCAACACCGACGGTCGTTGCCCGCCGATGCGCTGGGCCGTGGCGATGTAAAGGCTCTTCAGTGGCATCCTCTTCACCCCCGTCCCTAGATCCGCTGCTTGTAGGGCCGTCCCGGATACGCAAACAGGATGCGCTCGACGCGGTCCATGATCTGGTGGCTCGGATACTGCACCTCGTCGACCGTCGAGATCAGATAACGGACAAGCCGTTCGGCCTGCTCCTGTTTGTAGACGATCTTTTCCGCCCGCCCGATCAACTCGTGACTCGGGTAGCGGACGCTGGTGATCCTGTCCAGCAGGGCTTCGATGTACTCGTCGCGTAGATCCTCACCGTTCATCCTCGACTCCTTCCGTAGCTCTCAGATCAATTTCCCCAAAGGCCCGAGATCGAGATTCAGGTCCTCGTCCTCGAGCCCGAAGGCGTCCTTCAACTCCTGCATTCGCTGCTCGAGCAACATGAAGGTCTCCCCCAGTTGCTCGACCTTCTCCGCGCTCAGCGCGCCGCCGTCGATGCGACGGATCGCCTGCCGCTCCATGAGTTGCCGGAGCAGCTCGACCAGGGTGAGCACGAGTTGGGCGAGACCCTTCTCCAGTCCCTCGCGATCGGCGTTGACGCGGCGGCCGAGCGCCCGGTCGAGGCCCCCGATCTCCTCCTCGAGGAAGCTGGGTCCGGGCTCCCCGACCAGGATCTTGTCGCGTCGCGGGGCGGGCTTCCAAGGCTCGCTCACCGTTGGTCCTCCGCGACGAAGCTGTAGGGAGGCCAAGGCCCGGTGCAGCTGACCTCTATCTGGAGATCGCGGGCGAGCGCCCTGACCTGCTCGGCGAAGGCATCGACCAGGTCGGTCTCGACCAGGTAGGCACCCTTGAAATCGGCTTCCCCCGAAGCGGTCAAGAGGAGCGAGCGACGCGACATGCTCGCAAGAGGGGCGTGCAAGGCCTCGCGGACGTGGTCGTGCTCCTCGAGCCGGCGCGACCGCGTGCGCATGTACTCCGTGCCGGTCGAGGCCGTGGAGGCGGTCACGCCGGCTCCGGGCAAGGTTTCCTCCGCCGCCCCGGAGACAAAGCTCGACTCGATCTCGGGCAGCTCGGCGCGGACACTCAGCTCGACCGCACCACGGACATCGTCGAACCGCCGGACGAACTCGTCCCCCCGCTCTTCGAGAAGTGCCTCGACCGCGCCCTCGTCGGTGACGGTGGCGCCGAACCGGAACGGCAACACGACGACCTCCTCCATCAGCCGCTCGACCACCGCCTCGTGGCGCCAGAAACCGTCCTCATCTGCCTCCGGCGTATCGTCGTGCTCGCTGACGATCGCCGCGGCCTGATCGGTCGTTATCCCGCGTAGCGGCGCGCCCCCGAGACCCAGCCCGAGATCGGCCGGCACCTCGTCGACGATGGCGTAGATGTAGAGCAACCGGTCCCCGCTCACAGCGCGCTGCCTTTCAGCGCCGGGCCGGAGGCCGACAGCGCTACGCCAAGGTCTCGTTCGATCGTCTCGACCGACCCGATCAGCGCCCGCAGCCCGACATGGACGAGGTCGACGTCGGCGACGGCGAGCGTGATGTCGCCGCCGATCACGACGCCGCCGTCGATCAGCCGGTCGACCAGGTCGAGCAGTGCTACATCGTGCTTGGGCTGCCGGGTCGGGTGCGCGCTCATCGGGCCGCCTCGATCGAGCTCTTGACGAAGTTGTAGGCCGGCCAGGGACCGGTCAGGTCGATCTCGGCCCCGCGGCGGTCGAACTCGTCGGCCAGCGCGGCGACCGCAGCGCCGAATCTCGGCGCCTCGGCATCAGAGACGAGGTAGACCCCGTTCAGGAACATCTCCACTTCGCGGCCGCTCAGCTCGGGTTGCTGCAGCGGATTCAACAGGGCCTCCGAGGCGATCGCGCCGAGGTGCCCGTGAATCCTCTGACCCCACTCGTCGGCGATCTCCTCTACCTCCGCCCTCGCCCGCTCCTCGGCCCGGCGGCGGTTCATATAGGCGGTTCCGGCCGAAACCTCGCCCACAGTCTCATCCTCTCCCGCACGCGCGATGGCTTCGCGCTCGACCACGTCGCGGTCGGCGTAGGCCTTGACGCCCCACTCCGCGCGGCTGTCGAGGCGCTCGAGGGCGTCGATCAGGGCGCCGCGCTCGCGGGCGAGCATCGCGCGGACCTGGTCCTCGCCGATGAAGACGGTGCAGAGGCGCAGAGGGACCACCGCTCCGACGTCGAGCGCGGCCTCGAGCACCTGCTCGTGGGCTCGCGCCTTTTCCTCCAACCAGGCGACGTCGTTGAGGTTCTCGCGCAGCGCCGACTCGTCGAACTCGGCCAGCCGCACCTCGCTCACGAGGGCGACCAGCCCGTTCTCCTCGATCCGCCGGACGCCCGCCGTTGGTTCGACGCCGACGAGGTCGGTTGGCAACGAGGTATCGGGGGCGACGACGCCGTAGACGTAATGGCCTACGGCCTCGCGACGGGCGTGCTCGACGAGAGGATGCGACGGCGTGGGCGTGGGCGCTGCGGGCGCTGCGAATGCGGTGGGGGTTGCCTCCGGTCCAGGCGCGGCGGGCTCTGCCTCCCGGGGGGGAGCGCCACCGACCGGCCGGCGACGCTCCCCGCCGTGAAGCAGCTCCTGTCCGCACCGGCGCAGCAGGACCTCGACCAGCCGGCGCGTGATCTCGTCGCGTGCCTCGGCGACGGCGTCGTCACGGATTTCGGCAGCCAGGGTCGGCGCCAGCCGGGCGCCGAACGCCTCGAGCGCCGCGTCCAGATCATCCGTCGCCACCGCGATCCCCCTTCGCGTCGGTTTCCTTCGTCTCCTCGACCTCCTCGGTGTGCCGCTCGTCGCGTTCGGCGACCTTCTCACCGTCCTCTTCGACGACTTCGCGGCGGCGGGTCCGCACCTCGACCTCCTCACCCTCGCGTGGCGCGGGCAGGCCCGCGACCTCCTCGAGACGCTCGAGCCGACGGCGCAGTTCCTCGTTCTCGTCCTCCAGCTCCTTGGCCCGGCTGGTGAGTTTGGGGTCGTTCTCCCACCAATTGATCCCCATCTCCTGGGCCCGCTCGACCGAGGCGACCAGGAGCCGGATCTTGATCGTCAGCAGTTCGATGTCCAGCAGGTTGATCTGGATGTCGCCCGCGATCACGATCCCCTTGTCGAGGACACGCTCGAGGATGTCGGCAAGACCGGCGGGGGCCGGGCCGCGGGTCCCCTGCGCCGGCTGGACCGGTTGGGCGGTCCCCCGGTTGTAGAGGGGCGCCCTCTGCGGCTCGGAATCGCTCGCCATCAACCTTCACCTGCCTCGCCGCGGGGGTAGCGCCTGGTGCGCTGTGCCCCGGTAAGTTCGCCTTCTGCGTCGAGCTTCACCTCGTAGCTGCCGAGGACGTCGGTCGTGGCCGGGATGCGCTCGAGCTCCAACACCTCGAGGGTCACGGTCCACTCGTCGCCGTCCTTGGACAGTCCGGTGACACCCTCGACCCGCCTGCCGAGCAGTTCCTGCATCTGTTCCGCAGCCTTCGCGGCGATCTCTTTGGGCTTGACCTTGCCGTTTCCCGATTCAGCCATGGCTCGTCACCTCCTCCGGCAGCGGCGCCTTCGCCGGCTCCAGTTCTTCGGCGGTCCGACGGCGGGCGACCGCGAGGCGCTCCATCAGCTCGTCCTCCATGTTCGCCCGCTCGGCATCGCCGACCCGACCCTCTTCGGCGTCGATTTCGAGCTGGATCAGCTCGCGTTTGATGTTGTCCTCGTCATAGAGACGTCGGTCGGCCTCCTCGGCGAGAAGCTCGGCGACCTTGACCGTGCCGCGCAGCGGGGCGACCGGGAGTAAGACGAGCTCCTTGAAGATGCCCATCAGGTAGCCATCCCGAGCTCGACGAAGCTGTGGGGGGGCAGCGGGCCGGTGTAGCGCAGGCGGATTCGTCCCGACTCGCGCCTGCCGACCTCCTCGACCGCGCGGTCGAAGTCGGCGAGCCGCGAGCGCTCGACCAGGAACGACGCGTTCACCGCCATCCGCTCATGGACCTGCGCCCCGACGGCGACGGCGGCGGCATCTGGGCGGAGTGCCTCGACGACCGCCGCCGAATCGCGTTCGGCCAGGGCGGCGAAGGCGGCAGCGATCAGTTCCCCCAGCTGAATCCGGTCGTAGTAGCCGGCGGCCTCCGGTTTGCCTGCGGTCTGGGCGCGGAGCCGGGCGATCTGGGGATCGCCGGCGATGATCTCGCGCAGGATCGCGGACTCCTCGTAGACACCTTTGATCGTGATCTCGACCTTGCCTTCCATCTCGTCGAGCTCGGCGCAGAGTTGATCTCGATGCCCGTCGAGCAGCCGCTCGCGCAGCGCCCCTTCGTCCGGGACCACGACGCCGAAGCGCATCGGCAGGACCGTTCCCTTCTCCAGCGCCGCCTCCAGCACTCGCGCGTGAGTGAGGAGGTCCTCACGGCCGGCCTCGAGGTACTCGCCTGGCGTGACGCTGGTCAACGCCGCCACGTCCCCGGCCGTGATCAGCTCCAGGGGGGCACCGGCGATTCCCTCGACCGCCGGTGCCGATCCATCGCCGCGGACCACGCCGTAGACGTAGCGGGGCATGTTGCTTTTCTCCGCCACCGTCGCTCACTCAGCTCCCGCTGCCGGACCGCCCACGACCGGAGCCCGCTGCTTTGCTTGGTCGCCGGCGTTTGGTCGTCGTCGAGGTGGAGCTGCGACGCCGGGTCGAGCCGCTTCCTTCGTCCTCGTCGTCTTTCTCGTCTTCCTCGTCGTCGTCGCCGAAGAGAGCCTCCTTGGCGCCTTGGATGGCGCCTTTGGTTTTGGACCCCGCACCGCCTTCGGTGAGCCCGTGCATCATGTCCGGCAGGCCCTGGGCGTCGCTCGACTCCATCAGGTCGAGACGGTTGACGGCCTCGGCGAAGCGCAGGTAGGTGTCGACGCTGGCGATCACGATCCGCGCGTCGATCGTGAGGATCTCGATGCCGATCAAGGACACGCGCACGAAGACGTCGATCACGAGTCCCTTGTCGAGGATCAGCTCGAGCACGTCATAGAGCCCGCTGGACGAGCTCCGCGAGACGTATCCGCCACCTCCGCCACCGTAGGGCTGTTGCTGTACTGCGGTTGCCATCTGGGTTCCTTTCTTAGGTTTGGCGAAAAGCTCAGCCTTGTGCGGCCGGCTCCGCCTCCTCGTCCTCGAGAGGCTCGTCGGCCTCCTCGTCCGGTTCCTCTTCCAGATCCGCCTCGTCCTCGGGCTCCTCGTCCTCCGGTATGTCCTCTTCCGGCGGCACCGAGGCCGGGTCCTTCAAGTCAGCCGACTTGAAATCGTTGGCCTCGTCCCAAAGCTCGGCGTAGGCCTTGAAGCGACGGAGCTCCCGGCGGACCGTCCGTTCGGGCATGCCGACGGAGCGCAGGAAGCGCTCGCGCAGCCGCTCGGAGGTCTGCTCGATCGTGACCTCGACTCTGGTCAGCCGCGGCGCCAGCGGGTGGAAGGTGACGACTCCGGAGTGCTCGATCCCCTCCACGCCGTCCCAGTCGAGCCGCTCTTCCGGTTCTTCGCCGACGATCTCGATGCCCAGCGTCCGACGGTGGCTGCCGATCCTCGCCAGCACCGTGAGGTGGGTGTCATCTTCGACATCTACCTCCTCGATCCGGTCGCTGAAGCGCGGCAGCTCCTCGAAGCGCATGCAGAGATCGAAGGCCGCGGCGACAGGCACGGCTACGTCGATCGACTCCTGGATCGGGATCGGGGTGCTGGCGTCGAAGAGGTGCTCGTCGCCGCCCGGCTCGTCAGCGCCCCCGGGATCGTCCGCGGCTCCCGGCGCGTCGGGCTCCTCGTCGGGCTCCTCTTCCGGCTCGGGAAGGAGACGGTTCACAAGGCGGTGGCCGACTCCCATCTTCGACGCCAGCTTGCCTTTCTTACCGAATCGCGCGAGCGCCGCGTCCGCGAGCTCGCCGAGCTCGGCTGCCGCCCCGCCGCCGGTGTGGGGAACCGGCAGGCGGTCTTTGACGCTCGCGGGTTTGTCCTCTTTTTCCTTTTTAAGGTCGGTGCCGCCGCCAGAGGCACCTCTCGCCGCTTTGCGTTCGGCTAGCGCCTTGGCGCCATAACGCGCCGCGTCGCGGAACTGGGCGAACGCCTCGCGGCCCAGCTCGGCGGCACCTTTCTCGTCGGTGTTCGGAGCCATCGCGATGGTTCTCCTCGTCCGTCGTCAGCTCTTCTTCGCGGCGTCGTCGGTGGCAGAACCGACTGCCTGGACGGAGTTGGCGACGCGACTGATCCGCTTGCCGATCTCGTCCGCTTTGCCGGCGACGTCGGTGACGGCCCCGGCGGCGCGGCGCACGTCGCCTTTCAGCCCCTTGCCCTTCGGCAATCCGACCTTGGGGACGCTGACGTTCGGCACGCTGACCTTCGGCAGATGGGACTTCGAGCGCTTCGGCATCGGTACGCCGAGGACCTTGTGCTGCTTACGGCCGCCCGCGGCGCCTTTCGCCGCGATCACCGCGGCGGCGCCGGCCACCACCGCACCCGTCGCCAGCAGCGGCAGCTTCGCCTTATCGACGACGGCGCCAACGGTGCTGCCGGCATCGGAGCCGTTGCTCGACACTTTCGCCGCAGCACCGCTGCCGCCGCCTGAGGCCGAGGCGCCGTTGCGCGCTTTGGCGCCGTTGCCCCCGGGGCGTTTCGCCGCCCTGCGGGCACCCGCGCTTTTGGCGCCTTTGGCTTTTGCTTTCGCTTTTTTCGCCGGCGCTTTTTTCGGTTTCGCTTTTTTGGGTTTGCTGCCTTTGGTCTCAGCCATCACGATCGTCCTTTCCTGTGGCGCCGCCACTGTCCAAGGAGTGCGCCACGGATTTTTGGAACGCAAATTCGAACGAATTCAGGGCTGGAACGGAAACGGCCCCCGATTTGTCAGGGCGCCGCTTCGATCCGAATCGGCGCGCTGATATCTCCGTCCTCCCTAACGGGGGGCGGAGGCGATCTGTCAGGGACGACAGCGGAGGTCGGCCGCGATGGCCGGCCGCTATTCGGTCGCCGCGGCTGCCTTCTTGACCTGTCCGGCCGCGACCTTGGGCGCTTCCGTCGGCTCGACGGAAGCGGCCGGGACTTCGCTCGGTTCAGGTGCGGGGACAGCTTCGGCTTCCTTCTTCGAGTGTCCCGGCGGGGCGTGAGTTGCCGCCACGACCGGCGTGGACGCCGGCGCCGAGGATTCGGTCGCCGTCGGTTCCGAAGTCTTTACGGCCTGCTTCTTCGCCTGACCCGGGGGCGTCTTGGACGAATCTGCTTCCGGGGTGGTCCCGGTCGAGTTTTCGCCCCGCATGGGCGCCGGATCGGTTGCGGCTTCCTTCTTGGCCTGACCCGGCGGGACGCTTTCCTTCGCGGCCTGTCCTGGCGGGACGTAGGCGGGAGTTTCTGCCCCGATTTCCTTCTTGGCCTGCCCGGGCGGGACGCCTTCCTTCTTTGCCTGCCCCGGCGGGGCCGGCGGCGCTTCGGCCGGCGACCCGGCCGCGGTCGGGCTTTCGCGCGGCATGGGCGTCGTGGCCTTCTTGGCCTGCCCCGGCGGGACGCCGTCCTTCTTGGCCTGGCCGGGCGGGGCCTGGGGCGCTTCAGTCTCCGGGGTGGCCGCGATCGAGCTTTCGCCCGGCGCGGGCGCCGGATCGCTTTCGGCCTCTTTCTTGGCCTGACCCGGCGGGGGACTTTCCTTCTTGGCCTGGCGAGGGGGAACGTCGCCGCCGGATGCGCCTGATTCACCTCCCCCGTCAGGAGCGATGACGGGCGCGGCGGCCGCGGGCATAAGCGCTTCATCGTGGCCGGTGCCGTCGAGGGCGGGTGATCTCGGCACGACCGCCGGTGCCGCGACTTCGTCGTGACTCTTTGAGTCCCCACCGGCCCGAGGCTGCGGGGCGACCAAGACGCCAGGCCCTTCAGCGACGGGAGGCGTGGTCGGGTCTACCCTGTCGACCCGGTTGGTGATCGGCGCGGCGGTGCTGGGTCCTCCGGCGTCCCAAGCGACCTTGTGACTCCCCGCCCGTTGGGCATGGCCCCCGAGTGCGGTCGCGATATCGGGCGGTTCCGCGAGCGCGGACGTCGGCTTCCCGCCGTCGCCCCTCACCGGATCGCGTCGACCCGCTTCGAAGATCGGGCCATGACCTACCGCGGCAGTCCCGATCGCCAGGACGGCAAGCAGGCCCACCGCAGGCTTCAGCAGAACCGAGGCGCCGATCGATCCGGCGGCCGCCGCCCCGGCGCCACTCGCACCTGCCCCGGCGCTCCCCGCGACGGCGGCGGCACCAGGGCCGCCCGTGGCCGCGCCTGAGCCCCCGAGTGCGGCCTTCAACACGCCCGCGACAGCGATCGCCGGCATCGGCGAGATCGCTGCAAACGTGCGTCCACGCTCCCCGATTTCGCCCTGGAAACGCCGGCAAGATGAGCAGTCGCGCAGGTGGGCGCGTACGCCTCGATCCCGTGGACGACCGTCGGCGTCCGAGATCATCCGCGTTGCCAAGTCGCACTGCATGTCGCGTCCGTCGTCCATCTCGGCGAGGCCGCGTCGGGCCTCGTATAGCGCCTGGCGCACGGCCCCCGGAGAGGTGCCCAGCGCAGCGCCTATCTCGCCATAGCCGAGGCCGTTCACCTCGCGCATGACCAGCGAAGCTCGCTGGCGCTCGGGCAGGTCCGCGATGTCGGCGAGCAGCGTCCGCAGTCGACCGTTCTCCTCGGCCCGCTCATCGGTCAGGGGGCCCATGTCCTCGGCGGTGACGGGCAGTTCCTCGACGGGTCGTTCCCGTCGACGCAATTCGACCGCCTCGTTATGAGCTATGCGGTAGAGCCACGGCTTCAGCTGCATCTGGCGACGCTCCCCGGGGAGCGCCCGCATGACCTTCACCATCGTGTTCTGGACGGCGTCCTGAGCGTCCTGCGGTTCGCGCAGGATCCCGACGCAGAACCGATATAGGTCGTCCCGGTAGCGAGCGAAGATGGCTTCCAACGCGCCGATGTCACCTGACGCCGCTCGTTTGGCGAGTCGGTCGTCGGACAGTGCCGACCGATGTGCGCACTGGAGCGACCGGATCCCGCGATCGGTGTCGGGCGCGTCGTGAGCCGCAGGGGCTTTCGGCACCCGGTTCTTTCCTCCGTGGACCTCGAGCATCGGTATTGATGTACCCCGGAAAACGATCCCTACCCAAAGACCTCCGGTCGGGGGGATCCTCGGTGCGGTCGCCGCGCGGGGTGGCCTGACAAACCGACCAAGGCGCCCGTTGCAGAGGTCCGACCCACAACGAACGGCGGAAAGGAGACCCCCATGCCGAGCAAAGCGGAAGAACAGGATGCAGGCGAGACGGGCGAGGAGGAGGGCCAGGAGTACGAGCAGGGCGGGACGACGATCAACATCACCGATGAGATGATCTCGGTCGAAGTCGCGCGCGACGGCAACGAGGGCGAGACCCTGAGCCGCCTCGCGCAGCTGGTCGACGGTCTGGGTTCATAGCTGCGGTCGGCCGGGCGGTCCGGCGTCCCGTGGGGTCGCGGTCCGCCCGGTTCGTCCACAATCGAAGCGGTGGGAACCACCCATGACTCTCGCCGAGAAGAGCGACCGGACGGCCGATGAAGTCGCCGCCTCGCAGACGCTCGGTCGCCTGGCCCGTGCAGGCTTCGTCGCCCGCGGTCTTGTCTACCTGATCGTCGCGGTGCTGGCGATCGAGCTCGCGATCGGCGACGCAGGCACGAACGCCGACCAGCAGGAAGCGCTGCGGACGATCGCCGAACAACCGCTCGGCAAGGTCCTACTCTTCCTCGTCGCGGTCGGACTGGCAGGCTACGCGCTCTGGATGTTGGCCCGCGCGGTGATCGGCCACGGGGTCGAAGAAACCGACAGTGGCTTCGACCGCGTTGCGGCCTTGGCGAGCGCCGTCGCCTATGGCGTCATCTGCGCGGCAGCGATCGGGATTCTGGTCGGGTCCGGCTCACGGTCGGGGTCGCCGAGGGAAGCGACCGGCGGCGTGCTCAGTTGGCCGGGTGGGACGGTGCTCGTCGCGGTCGCGGGGGCGGCGGTGATCGGCGTCGGCTTCTACCAGGCGTATAAGGGCTTCGCGCGGAAGTTCCTGGAGGAAGTGAAGACCGGCGAGATGAACCCTGAGATCCGCAAGGGCTACACCACGCTCGGAGTCTTCGGCTATGTCGCCCGGGCGGTCGTCTTCGTCCTCGTGGGCTACGGACTGATCAAGGCGGCCGTCGATTACGACCCAAAGAAGGCGGTCGGCCTCGACGGGGCCCTGCACGCACTTGCCAACTCCTCCTACGGCCCGCCGGTGCTATGGGTGGTCGCAATCGGCCTGGCGGGGTTCGCGCTCTACTCGATCGCCGACTCTCGCTACCACCGCGTCTGATCAACCGATCCATCACTCATGCGGTTGGTTCCGGATCGCGCCCCACCCCTAAAACATCTGCCACTCACCGCCGGCGAGAATCCACTCCTGAGCCTCTTTCGGAAGAGTGGTGCGGACAATCAGAACGCGGTCTCCCTCCTCCGCCCCTCGCACCTCCTGTGCCTGTGCACAGAGCTGGGTCCCATCGTCCAACCGCCGGGCAAACAGATACTCCCAACCTGCCGCGTCCCGGTCCCACCAGAAGACCAGCTTGCGTGGTTGTGCCATCTCGACAGGCTAGGGGGTAGGCGTTGTCCAAGCAGATGACATCGGCCCGCAGGTCGGGTCTCCAACCTCGCACCCAATGAGGGCGGTGGTTCGAGCTCGCCGACCTCCGCTTAGCGTGGATTTTCGCCCACGGTCTTTCCTCCGAGGAAATTCCCAGCAGTTTTTGGCTGGAAGAGGGTGCGACGCTTCACACGCGAGGCGACACGACGGGCATTGAACGCAGCCCTCAGATTTGGCTCTGGAATGGGGAGACTGAAGCGGACGACGGGGGTCGAACCCGCGACCTCAAGCTTGGGAAGCTTGCGCTCTACCAACTGAGCTACGTCCGCGCGTGCGGCGATTCTAGTTCGGAGCGGGAAAGTCGGCGCGGTGCGGCTAGCTCGGCCAGACGAAGTGGCCGAGGAAGAAGGCGATCGCGAAGACGACCAGGAGGATCTGGGAGAGCATGAAGGCGACGACGCCGACCCAGAAGCCGATCCCGATTTTCTGTTCGAGGGTCATTCCTTTCAAGGTCGGGGAAATCTATCGCGAACGGGAGACGATGAGCGTTCGGCGG
>JAOPZF010000221.1 GCA_025964255.1 Solirubrobacterales bacterium
GCCCAGGGGACCCCGGACGAGCTGAAGCGCGAGATCGGCGGCAGCGAGTCGATCGAACTGGTGATGAGCGATCCCGATCCGCGGTTGCTCGCCGAGATCGCCCGGCGCACCGGCACCGAGCCGCGGCGGACCGAGTCCGGGGTGATCGTCGCGGTCGACTCGGCGGAAGCGATCCTGCCGATGCTGCTGCCGCTGATCGGCGACCGGTTGGAGAGCCTCAGCGTGCGCAAACCGACCCTCGACGACGTCTTCGTCGCCGCCACCACGGCCACCGCATGACGCCACGGATCCTCGGCGGGATCGTCGGGCGCGAGTTCAAGCGGGTGCTGCGCAACCGTGCCCGCCTCGCCAGCACCTTCGCCCGGCCGCTGATCTGGCTGATCATCATCGGCTCCGGCTTCTCGGCGCTGATCCCGGGCGGCAACTTCAGCTACCACAAGTATCTGCTGCCGGGGATCATCGGCATGGTCATCCTCTTCTCCTCGCTGCTCAGCGCGCTCGGCAGCGTCCAAGACCGCGAGTTCGGCTCGATGCGGATGCTGATGATCTCGCCGGTGCCGCGTGGGCTGATCGTGCTCGGCAAGGCGCTCGCGGCGACCCTGATGGGGCTTTTCTTCGCCATCGTCCTGACCCCGCTCGCCTGGGTCTTCAGCGTCAACTTCAGCTTCGGCGACTGGCTCAACTTCCTCGGCGCGGTGCTGCTCACCGGGATGGCGCTGTCGAGCATCGGGATGCTGGTGGCCTCGCGGATCCGCAAGCTGGAGAACTTCGCGGTGGCGATGAACTTCGTCATCTTCCCGATGTTCTTCCTCAGCGGCGCGCTCTACCCGACCGAAAAGCTCGCCGCGTGGCTGCAGCCGATCGTCCGCCTCAACCCGCTCACCTACGGCGTCGACCTGATGCGCCACGCGCTGCTCGCCGAAGAATTCCGCGCCGTCAGCCACGTCGAGTTCGAACCGCGCTTCGACATCCTCTTCCTGCTGGTCTCCTCGGTCGTCTGCATCTCGATCGCCGCCAAACTCTTCGGCCGCGAGGAGCACCTGGCGCCGATGTTCCTCGGCGGCGAGACGCGCAAGAAACTGGTGCCGAAACAGGTCGGCGTCGGGCGCTTCCGCCTGCCCGCCCCGGCGGGCCCGCTGAGCGGCATCGTCGGCCGCGAGTTCAAGCGCGCGGTGCGCCAGCGCGGCCGCCTCGCCAGCACCATCGCCCGGCCGCTGCTGTGGCTGATCGCGGCGGGGACCGGCTTCTCGGCGCTGATCCCGGGCGGCGATTACCAGACCTACCTGCTGCCGGGGATCATCGGCATGGTCATCCTCTTCAGCTGCCTCTTGAGCGCGCTGGGCAGCGTCCACGATCGCCAGTTCGGGCCGATGCGGATGCTGCTCGTCGCGCCGGTCCCTCGCGGCCTGGTGGTCTGGGGCAAGACGCTCGCCGCGACGTTGCTGGGGACCGCGTTCGCGATCCTCTTCTCGGTCCTCGCCTGGATCTACGGGATCGAAGTGACCCGCACCGACTACTTCGAGTTCCTCGGCTCGGCGCTGCTCTGCGCGCTGGCGCTGTCGTCCCTCGGGATGCTGGCCGCCGCCCGGATCCGCAAGCTGGAGGACTTCGCGGTGGCGATGAACTTCGTCATCTTCCCGCTCTTCTTCTTCAGCGGCGCGCTCTACCCGGCGAGCCAGCTACCCGGCTGGATGCAGCCGCTGGTCCGCCTCAACCCGCTCACCTACGGCGTCGACCTGATGCGCCAGACGCTGCTCGCGAGCCAGCGCCACGTTCTCGCGCCTGCCGAGTTCCACGCCCGGCTCGACATCGCTGTCCTGGTCGCGTTCTCGATCGTCTGCCTGGCGCTGGCGTCGAAGTTCTTCGGCCGCGAAGAGCACCTGGCGACGATGATGCTCGGCGGCGAGTCCAAACGCTTCGCCCTGCCGATAGTTTCCCGTCGATGGCGATCGTCTTCGACGGCCACAACGACTCGCTGACCCGCGAGGACCACGCCCGCTTCGCGAGCGGGCGGGAGGGCGGCCAGCTCGACCTGCCGCGGATGGCCGAGGCGGGGATGCGCGGCGGCATCTTCGCGGTCTTCATCCGCAATCCGGAAACGGCGGATTACAAGCCGCGGCTGTCGAACCGGCCGGGCGGTGCGGGGCCGGCACCGCAACTGGACCACGCCTTCGCGTCCGCGGCCGCGACGACAGCGGCCGGGCGCCTGCTGGCGCTCGAGCGCGCGGGGGAGATGCGTCTGGGGCGGACGGTCGCTGACATCGACGCGGCGGCCGAGGGTGGGCCGCCGGTCGGGGTCCTCCACCTCGAGGGCGCCGAGCCGATCGACGCCGACCTCGAATCGCTCGACCTCTGGTACGCGGCGGGCCTGCGCTCGGTCGGCCCGGTCTGGAGCCGGCCCAACGCCTTCGGCAACGGCGTCCGCTTCCGCTACCCGGCGACCCCCGACATGGGCCCCGGCCTCACCGACGCGGGCAAGCAGCTGGTCCGCCGCTGCGCCGAGCTGGGGATCGTCTTCGACCTCGCCCACATGAACGAAGCGGGCTTCTGGGACGCCGCCGAGATCGGCGCCGCACCGCTCGTCGTAAGCCACGCGGGTGCCCACGCGATCTGTCCCAACTCACGCAACCTCACCGACGCGCAGATCGACGCCGTCGGGCAGACCGGAGGCCTGGTCGGCATCGTCTTCGCCCCCGCCTTCCTCCGACCCGACGGGAAGAACCAGACCGACACCCCGCTCGACCTGATCCCCCGCCACGCCCGCCACATCGCCGACCGGATCGGCGTCGAGCACGTCGCCCTCGGCTCCGACTTCGACGGCACCGAGGTCCCCGACGCCCTCAA
>JAOPZF010000245.1 GCA_025964255.1 Solirubrobacterales bacterium
GCGCTTGCGACGTGGATCGTGGTTCTCCAGTTCCAGGCGCAGGGCGCGAGCCGCGACCCCCGGCGCCTCGCGGCGGGGGCCACGCCGGCGCGCCGTCACGAGCTCGTCGTAGATCCCGAGTTGAAGATCGATGGCGCGGTCCAGCGAGAACCGCGAGCGGACGGTCTCCAGCCCGAAGGCGGCGACCTTGGCGAGTCGGTCCGGGTTGACGAGCAGGTCGGCGAGATGGGCCGCGAGCTGATCGGCGCGGGCCTCCCCGTCGCCGAGCCCCCACAGCCCCTGGTCGAGAAAGTAGGGCAGCGTCTCCGGTTCGAAGAGCTTGGAGAAGCCGCGCTCGCCCTGGACCACCACCGGCTTTCTCATCGCCATCGCCCTCAGCGAGGAACTCCCCATTCCCACCACGAGGTCGGCGGCGGCGTAGGCCTCGCGCGGGTCATCCATGGCTCCGGCGAAGACGACCACGGGTCGTCCATGGCGACGGTCGACCGCGGCAGCGCGCTCCCTCAGCATCGGCGCGGCGGGGCCGTCGCCGACGATCAGAAGCTGCAGAGGGAACCGGTCGGCAAGGCGGTCGGCGGCATCGATCGCTTCGCTCAGCGCATCGATCTTCAGTTCGAGCGAGAGCCGCGAGACGGTAACGACCAACGGCCCCTCCGCCAGCTCCAGTCGCCGCCGCAGCGCCGAGCCATCGATCCCGGGTGAGTCCGCCTCGGTGTCGATCGGCGGCTCGATCACCCAAACCGGGCCGCGGTGGACGGCGCGAGCCTCACGCCCAAGCGCCTCGGTACCCATCACCAGTGGCACCGAGGGCGGAAGGAACGGGGGCACGGACATCGAGAGCACGGTGCAGAGCAACGGCACGCCGTCGCCCAGGTGGGCGCCGAAGTAGGCGTCCAGGCAAGGAGGCCACTCGTAAGCGTGGATCAGATCGAGCCGGCGCCGGCGGGCAAGGTCCCGCAGCTGCACGACCCGCGACGGTGCCGGTCGATACTTGAGCGGCCGAGCGACGACGAACTCCAGACCCAATTCCTCGACGTAATCGACGAGGGGCCCCGGCCGCGAGTAGACGATCACGTCGTGGCCTGCCCTGGCGACGCCGGCGGCGAGGTCGATCGCGTTACGCTGGCTGCCGCCGATCTCCATGTCGTGGGGCGCGACGAGCAGCCTCATCAGGCGACCTCGAGACGGGCGGCGGGCGCCGGACGGGCCGGACAGCCGTGCCAGACCTCGCCGGCCGGGACCGACCGGGTGGCGACCGCCCCCATGCCGACGACGGCGCCGGGGCCGACCGTGATCCGCTCGCGCAACATCGCGCCGGAGGCGATGTAGGCGGCCGGCTCGATCGTGACGCCGCCGGAGACGCGCGCGCCGGCGCCGAAGGTGACGAAGTCGCCGACCCGGTCGTCATGAGTGAGGACGACCTGCGGCATGATCGCGACGTGGGCGCCGACGGTGACATCGGCGGTGAGCACGACCTGGGCATGGAGAATCGAGCCGGGTCCGATCCGCGCGGAGTCGGGAATCACCGCCGTCGGGTGGACAAGAGTGGCGTAATGGGGGTCGGGGACACCCAGGCGCTCGACCAGGCGCGCCCTGCGCGGCGGATCGTCGGGGGAGGCAACACAGGCCAGGAGGTCAACGTCCTCGCCGACTTCGGTCGCCATTGCGCACGGTCCGAGCACCGGCAGGCCGAGCACGTCGGTGCCCCGTTTGTCCGGGTTGTCGTCGAGCACGCCGATCGGCTCCCAGCGAGCACCCTCGCGGTTGATCGCGTGGATCAGCTCGATCGTCTCACGAGCCATCCCGCCCGCCCCGATCAGCAGCAACTTACGCGGCGTCATCCGGCGGCCGCCTTGGCTCTCTCGAAAATGGCCATACGCCCTGGGAACGACCGGCCGCTCGGCGTTCTTTCATCGGGGGACCGCAAGAACGACGGCGGCCATCGCGTTTTCCTCATGTGAGCGGATCCACCATGCAGCAGGCAAATGCAGGAGCCGAGACGCCTCAGCCGCCGGATCGCCCTGACCTGTCGGTCATCGTCGTCACCCATAACGGACGCGAGCGGGCACTGGCGACGCTCGACTCGGCGCTTGCCGCCCAGGGCTGGCTCGAGGCCGAGTGGCTCGTCGTCGACGCCGGCTCCACCGACGGCACCCCGGATGCGATCGCCTCCCGTTTCCCCGAAGTGGAAGTGGTCCGTCGCCCCAACCTCGGTTTCGCGGCGTCCAACAACGTCGCGTTGCGCCTGGCCCGCGGTCGATACGTGCTGCTGCTCAACCCCGACATCGATATCCACGGCTCGCTCGCCGAACTCGTCGCGACGATGGACGCGCGGCCGGAGATCGGCTTGGCCAGCGTGATCCAGACCGATGTCGACGGTCGCCAACAAGCCTCGATCCGCCGCTTCCCGTCGGCTTCGCGGAGCTTCGGAGAAGCGCTCTTCTCGGCCGGCTGGCCGTTCTCCGGTGGACTGCAGGAGCGGGTCGTCAACTCCCGCCGTTACAGCCGCCCGGGGCCCGTCGACTGGCTCGTCGGCGCCTTCCTCATCGCTCGTCGGGAGGCTGTCGAGGCGGTCGGACCGCTCGACGAGCGCTTTTTCCTCTACTCCGAGGAGACGGACTGGTGCTACCGCTTCTGGCAGGCGGGGTGGCGAGTCGAACACCTACCCAACCTGACTGTCACCCATCACTGCGGCGGTGGCTCCTCCGGAGCGTTGAAGCCGCAGTTGACCCACTCCAAGATTCTCTTCGCCGGAAAGCACTACGGACGCCTGCGGGCATCGGCGATCCGGGCCGGGATTGTACTCGGACACGCGATCAGGGTCGTCACGTTCGCACCTCTCGGTGTGAGGCGGCGATACCGCAGTCGCGCGAGGAACGAGCTAAGCGCACTTCAGGTCGCCGTCGGCCTCGCACCACCACCCTTCGGACCGTACTCAGAGTCCCGCGTACGAGCATCAGAACTCATAAACAAACGGGTTTACAA
>JAOPZF010000247.1 GCA_025964255.1 Solirubrobacterales bacterium
ACCGAGGAAGGCCCCGGCGCGATCCGCGCCGAGGTCGGGGCGTAAGTCGCCCACGACGACGATGCGAAAGGATTAGGCGATGCTCTACGTCTGCAAGCTCCACTGGCACATCTCCCCCCTGCGCGGCACGCGGTGGCTGGAGCTCTGGGAGCCCGCGGCGGAGAAGTGCACCGCCTACGGCGCCAAGAGTTGGTCCCTGACCCGCAACGACGAGGACACGCTCGCCTACGAGCAGACGATGGTCTGGGAGGACAAGGCCGACTTCGAACGGTATTGGTACTCGCCGGAGATCGCCGCGGCCCGCGAATCGGTCGTCGCCTGGTACGGCATCCCACTGCTGCCGGAGTGGCACACCCTGATCGCCGCCCACTCGGTCGGCGCCACCACCGTCGTCTGAGCGAGACGGCCCCGTGAAGCTGGGGATCGTCGGCCTCGGCTACGTCGGACTTCCTCTTGCCCTGGCCTTCACCGAGGCCGGGAACGACGTCGTCGCGCTGGATACCGACCCGGCCAAGCTCGCCGACCTCGCCGCGGGCCGCAGCTACATCGAGGACGTCGCCGACGCCGAGCTGACGGCGGCCGCGCCGCTCCTCCACCCGACCAGCGATTACGCCGATCTCGAGGACCGCGAGGCGGTAATCATCTGCGTGCCGACGCCACTCTCGGGCTCGCGGGAGCCCGACCTCTCCTACCTGCGCGAGGCCGCCGCGGCGCTCGCTGAACACCTCCAGCCCGGTCAGCTGATCGTGCTCGAGTCGACGAGCTATCCCGGGACGACCCGCGAGGAGCTCCTGCCGCTTCTCTCCGTCGACGGCGGCACCGTGGGCGCCGATTTCTTCCTCGCCTTCTCCCCGGAGCGCATCGACCCCGGCCGCTCCGACCACACGATCCGCACCACGCCGAAGTTAGTCGGCGGCATCACCCCCGCCTGCTCCGACCGCGCCCGCGCCCTCTACGAGCAGATCTGCGACACGGTCGAGGTGCTGAGCTCCCCGGAGACCGCCGAGCTGGCGAAGCTCCTCGAGAACATCTTCCGCTCGGTCAACATCGCCCTCGTCAACGAAGTCGCGCAGCTCTGCGACCGGCTCGGGATCGACGTCTGGGAGGTGGTCGACGCGGCGGCGACCAAGCCGTTCGGCTTCATGCGCTTCGACCCCGGCCCCGGGATGGGCGGCCACTGTCTGCCGGTCGACCCCTTCTACCTCGCCTTCAAGGCGCGCGAGCACGACTTCTATCCCGAGTTCGTCGAGCTCGCGGGCAAGGTCAACCAGGATCAGCCGGAGTACTGCGTGCGACGAATCGAGCGGCTCCTCAACAACGCCGAAAAATCCGTCAAGGGCTCGAAGATCATGATCCTCGGTGCCGCCTATAAGCCGGGCATCGGCGACACGCGCGAATCGCCGGCGCTGCGGATCATGACCCTGCTCGCGGACCTTGGCGCCAAGATCTCCTACCACGACCCATTCGTGCCCGAGCTGCCCTCCCAGGAACTGAAGTCGGTCGACCTCGAGGCGGGTCTCGCCGACGCCGACCTCCTGGCGATCGTCACCGCGCACAAGCAGGTCGACCACGCCGCCGCGGTCGCCAAAGTGCCACTGGCGATCGACTTCCGCGGCGTCACCCGCGGCCTCGACCTCCCGAACGTCGAGCGACTTTAGCCGGCCCTAGCCCCGCTCGAGCGGGGCCATGGTGAGCCCCGCCCCATCGAGGAGCTCCCAGTAGTGCTCAGCGGGCTCGCGCTGCCCGGTCCAGACGATTGCCTGGCCGGTGTTGTGGATCTGTTCGGCGATCCGGTGGCCCGTTTCGAGGCTCACTCCCGGCAGCACCCGCGACAGCGTCTGGGCGACGTGATCGAAAGTGTTGTGGTTGTCATTACGGACGATCACGCGCCAGTTTCCGCCCAGACCTGAATCAGGGCCTGCGCTGCGGGGTTTTTCGATAGTCGAAGGCGACACGTCCGCGATTATGCACCGGAATCGCGGATGACCGCGGCTCAGCCGGCCGGGACGATCTTCCAGCTGAAGACCGCGGTCGCGCTGCGCGCACCGGAGGCGCCGGTCGCATAGATGCTGACCTTGTGGCGGCCGGGCTTCAGCCGCTTGTAGACCTTCGGCGAGCGGCAGGCGGCGAACTTGCCGCCGTCGAGCTTACACATGAACTTGTCCCCGGCCGACCCGTTGAAGACGAACTTGGCGGTGGTCGAGCGGGTCTGCTTCGCCGGGCCGCTCTTCAGATTCGGCCTCGGCGGTGGACCGGACTTGCTCGATTCGGGGCCGGATCCGCCACCGCTCGGGGCGCCGCCACCTGACGGGTTCCCGCCGCCGGTGTCACCACCGCCGCCCGTGTCGCCACCGGTTTCGCCGCCACCGCCGCCACCCGTTTCGCCGCCGCCCGATTCTTCGACGGCCGCGTAAATCGCCGTGTAGGTCCCAGGCGCCGTCGAGGAGACTTCGTGCACACGCGCCTCGCCGTCAGACCAGCGCTGGAAGACGTATTTGATCCCGCCCACAGTTTCTTCGGTCGGCGCCGCGACGGTCGTCGGGGAGCCTTCGATCGCTTTGTATTCGGCGGGCGTAACGAGGTGCGTTTCGCCGACCCCTATGTCGATGCCGGGAGGTTCGGAGTGGATCTGGAGCGGCACCGGACGCGCCTCGACTTTGCGCGAGATTTCCGCCGATAGGCCGCGTGAGTCGGTGGCGCTGAAGATGAAGTTGACGAAGGAGGGGAAAGAGTGATCGGGCGCGTTGATCGTGCCCTCCCCCACGCCGGGGAAGACCTGGATCGGATGTTCGTGGCAGTTCGACGCTTCGAACGGGCAGTGGAGCAGGCGCACTTTCCAGTAGCTGTCTTCGGCCGGCATGTCGGCTTCCGGGTTGGCCTGTTCTTCGGAGTGGGCATAGCCTTCGAAGTGGATCGGCTGGCCGACACCCCAGGTGAGGGTCGGTTCCGGGTCGACGATCGTCAATTTGGGCGGCGAGTCACCCGGATAGATGGTCAGCTTGGCGATGGAAGTTTTGCCCGTTTGTTCGTCTTCGACGCGAACTGCGACCGGCACATTTTTGGTCGGGTCCGTGTACTCGACCTCCTGTTCCGGTGAGTCGGAGCCATCGTTGAATTCACCAGCGCCGTCAAGGTCCCATTCGTACTTGGCGGTGTGACCCGCCGGGACGGTGGAGCCACTCGCGTCGAGGTCGACGGTCAGCGGCACGTTCCCGTACGGGTGGCCGGTCGTCGTCAGGCGCGCCGTCACCGCTTCGGGGTCGTAGACGATTTTGTTGATCGAGCCCTCGTCGAGGGTCGTGTAGTAGATCGACCCTTCCGGCCCCTGCTCGATGTCGACGCCCGGATAGTCGGAGACTTCGGAGGAGAGGAACGGGCGCACGGTCGCGGGGTCGGGTTCGCCATCCGCGTCGGCGAGCATCACGTAGATGCAGTGGCGGACCGAGTCGGAGAAGAAGAGAGCGTTGTCGTATTCGGCGGGATAGGTGCTGCCTTCGTAGAAGGCCTGGCCGGAGATCGCCGAGCCCGAGTCGTGGCTGCATTCGTCACCGGGCACAACCGGCTCGAAGTGCGAGTAGTAGAAGAACGGTTCCTCGGTCGCGCCCGGCGTGTCGTAGAGCCGTTCACAGGCGTTCAATCCGAGGACCGAGAATTCTTTCTCCGGTTCCGGTCCTTCGTAGCAAGGCCAACCCGAGTTATAGATCGGTTCGCCGACCTGGAGATGGTCGATCGGGATGCGGTCGATCTCCTCCCACAGGTTGGCACCGACGTTGCCGAGGAAGACGTCACCAAGGCGCGGGTTGACAACGAAGCGGAACGGGTTGCGGAAGCCGAAGCCGACGATCCGCCGGGCGTTGGCGTTGGTGGAGAGGAAGTCGGGATTTTCCGGCCAGCCTTCGCCGGTGTCCGGGTTGATCCGGTCGAGGGTGCCGTTCAGCAGCACTTCGCCGCCCGGGCGCAACAGGCTCTGCGAGCGCAGGGAGCCGCCTTCGGCGTCGGGGACCGTCAGCGGGGTTCCTTTGGCGTTGGCGCCAGGTGGATCGCCACAGAGATTTTCGTACTGGCCGTAGTCGGTGTCGGTGTAGATCGCCCCCTCGCCGCCGCTGACGTAGAGCGCGCCTTCGGGCCCGAACGAGAGGTCGCCGATCGAGTGGCTGCTCGACTGCTGGCACCAGCCTTCGAGCAGGACTTTCTCTTCGGCTTCGCCGCCCTGTTCCTCGGCCTGGTCACCTTCGGCAGTGAGGCGGACCAGTCGGCCGCTGACCACGCATCTGTTTTCTTCCAGACATTCATCACCTTCGTATTCCGAGGTCCCGCTGCCCGCGGAGGGGTACTCCGGCATGTCTTCGGTCGGCGGCTTGCCGAGTTCGTGGTTGAAGGAGTAGAGCGCGTAGACGTAGGGGCGGCCTTCGTCGAATTTCGGGTCGAGCGCCAGCCCCAGGATCCCGTGGTCGCCCCAGTCGAAGGTCTGCTTGGCGAGGTTGGCGAAGACGGTCGCTTCGCTCGCCTGGTGCGCCCCGGCCGGGTAGACGAGGATCTTGCCGCCCTTGGTGGCGACGAAGATCCGCCCGTCGGGGGCGAATTTGAAGTTGGTCGCTTCGAGCCCCAGTTCTTTGGTTTCCAGGATCGGTTCGGCCTGGAAGCCGGGCGGCAGCGCCACTTCGGCGGCAGCGCTCGTCGCGGCGACCAGACAGGACACCATCGCCAGTAGGGGAAGGATCAGTCGGAGGGGCTTCATCGCGGAAGTCATGATCACCGGATCAACGGCGGAACCGAGTCTCAATTTGCACGGCGTCTGAATCCGGTCCTGCGTCCGGCAGACCCAAGACGGCGGTTGGCGGGGCGTCCGCGATCATGCTCGTGAAGACCGGATGAGCAGGCCCAAGGACAGCCACTTCCCCTACATGCCGGGAATCGACGCGATGCGCGCGCTCGCCGTGCTCGCCGTCTTCGGCTACCACGCGGGCCTCGGCTGGCTGCCGGGCGGCTTCCTCGGCGTCGACGTCTTCTTCGTCATCAGCGGCTACCTGATCACCTCACTGCTCCTGCGCGAGTTCCGCGGCACCGGCGGCATCGAGCTCGCCCGCTTCTGGATCCGCCGCGCCCGCCGCCTTCTCCCCGCGGTCGGCGTGCTGATCGCGGTGGCGATGATCGTCTCGGCGATCGCCGACCCGAACAAGATCGACCAGACCCGTGGCGACGCCTTGGCCTCGTTCTTCTACTTCGCCAACTGGCACTTCATCTTCGCCCACACCTCGTACTTCGAACAATTCGGGCGGCCAAGCCTCTTCACCCACCTCTGGTCGCTATCGGTGGAGGAGCAGTTCTACCTCTTCTGGCCGATCGTCTTCGCCGCCGGGATGAAGCTCTTCGGCCGCGGCCGACTCCTGCTCGGCGTGCTCGCCGGGGCGATCGCCTCGGTCGTCCTCGCCTGGATCCTCTTCGACCCCGGCCACGACGCCTCCCGCATCTACTACGGCACCGACACCCACGCCGTCGGCCTGCTCGCGGGCGTCGCCCTGGCGCTGGTCTGGAGCCCGGTCGAGATCCGCACCCACAAATCCTTTGGCCCGCTGGTCGGCCCGATCCTCGACGCGCTCGGGGTGGTCGCGCTCGGCTACCTGATCCTCTGCTTCGTCCACGTCCACGACTACGACCTGGCGCTCTGGCACGGCGGCTACGCCTGGGTCGCGATCGCCACCGCGCTCCTGCTCGCCGCCCTCGCCCATCCGGCGGCGCGCCTCGGCAACATCATCGGCCGGCCGGCGCTGCTCTGGCTCGGCCTGCGCAGCTACAGCTTCTACCTCTGGCACTGGCCCGTCCTCGTGATGACCCGCCCCGGCGTCGACATCGACCTACCGCGCGGGATCCTGATCCCGCTGCAGCTGATCGCCTGCCTGATCCTCGCCGACCTCTCCTACCGCTTCGTCGAGATCCCCTTCAACGGCAAGGCTAAGCTGCCACGGATGCCCGAGAGATGGCTTCGCGTCGCCCGCCCCGCCCTGATCCTCGGCGTCCTCGCGGTGATCCTGGTGGTCGGCTGGAGCGGCATCGTCAAGACCGGCAACACCGCCCCCGAACTGGCGGCGGCGTCGATGAAGACCTCCGCCCACGTCAGCGCGAAGCTGCCGGAAGCGAAGACCGGACCGGCCGCCCCCAAAGGCGCCAAGGCGGGCGGGAAGGCCGGCGCCGCCAAGGAAGCCGGCGAAGCGCGCAAGCAGACGCTCCGCCACTCCAAGCACTGGCCGCGGATCGTCATGCTCGGCGACTCGGTGATGGTCGGCGCCGAGGCCGACCTCGAGAAGCGGCTCGGCCCGGGCTTCTCGATGGACGCCAAGGTCGGGCGCCAGGCCGACGAATTCATCGCGATCCTCGAAAAGATCAAGAAGGGCGGCCACCACCCGCAGGCGATGGTGATCCAGTGGGGCAACAACGGCCCGCTCTACAGCGAAGACATGGAGGCGCTGCGCAAGGCGACCACCAACGTCGGCCAGCTCTTCCTGATCTCAGACCACGCCCCGGTCTCCTGGCAGGACGAGTCGAACGAAGCGATCGCCGAAGCCTCGAAGCTCTGGCACGACACGACCGAAATCCCCTGGGCCAAGGCGGCCGAAGAAGGCGGCGAAAGCCTCTTCTGGGACGGCATCCACCTGACCCCGAAGGGCGCCGGCGCCTACGCCCGCCTCGTCTCCCAGGTGCTGCACGAAAAGATCGCCTTCCCCCGCTCTTAGCGGGCGCGGAAGGAGGTGCGTAGGCCGATGTGGGGCACCTTGATGTGGGGGGTGCGGTGATGGCGGCTCGGGGTGGCGCCACAGTGGGAGCCGAAGTCCTGGGTCCAGATGTGGGCCCCGCGGTGGCCTTCGAGGTTGCCGATCCGCAGGGCGATCCCGATCGAGGAGTAGTGGCCGAGAAGGTTGGCCCGGTGCTCGGGCGAGTGCAGCCAGGCGACGAAGATCGAACGGACGCTGGCGTAGCCGCCGGTGCCCCAGGCGATGTTCTCACCCGCCCGCCAGCAGCGTGCCGCGAGGTAGCCGCTGCGCTGCATCCAGAAGGTGAACTGGCGGCCGCAGGCCTCGTGGCTGAAGCTGTCGCAGCGGATGATGTCGCCGGACTTTTTCCCCGCCGAGCGGTCGAGGTCGGCGGCGTTGGCGAGCGCGCCGAGACCGTCGTGGTCGCGGGCGTAGTCGGTCATGCAGTGCATCGCGCGCTCCTGGACCGCGGGCGAGTCCGCGAGGTCACTCTGGTGCGGGCAGGCCGAGGGCGGCGCGACCAGGGTGCTGAGCCGACGGGCCTGGGCGGAGCCTGCGAAGAGGGCGGCGATCAGGGCGAGGACCGCGATTGCGATCGGGAGCTTTCGAGCCATGCCTACTGACTCGCCAGGACCACCCCTCAGGCTTCGCGGTTACCCGATTTTCTGGACGGGTGTATGAGAAGTCAGTACGAAAGCTTGCAGTCAGAGCTTCCGGGCGCCGAAATCGACCGTGTAGGTCGCCGCGGCGCCGGCCCCGCCGAGCGGGAAGCCGCGGGCGACGCCGACCCCGGCGTCGCGGAATCCCGGATCGAGGATGTTGGCCCGGTGCGGCGGACTGTGCATCCAGTCGACGAAGATCTGCCAGGGGGAACCGTCGTGGCCTGAGCCGGCGGCGATGTTCTCACCGATCGTGAAGTCTTGGACGCCCTTGTCGAGGTAGCCGGTGCGGGAGATGCGGCTGTCTACCGATCCGCCGGGGCCTTCGTGGGCGAAGTAGCGATGGACGACCATCGAGTCCGAGTGGCCGGTCGCCGAATCGCGCAGGTCGGGGTTGTACTGGAGCGGGACTAGGCCGTAGTGGGCCCGCGCCCGGTTGATCAGGCAGAGCTCCGAGCTGCGCATCTGGTGCAAGGTCAGCCGCGCCGGTGCCGCTGTCGCATTCCCGCACGGGGTGCCGCCCGCGAGGCTCGCCGAGGGCAGCAGCGCCGCGCCCACCGCGACCAGCAACAGGAGCGCCGCGAAGAGCCCGCCACGGAGCTTGGCGGTTTCGAGAGCGATTGATGATCGTCTACTCACAATTGGCGTGGCACGATACAGGTCCGAGAACCCGCCTTTCGTGAACAATGCGTGTAATTCGATGCGCCGCCTTGGACACATCCTCTCGATCGCCCTGATCACCGCGGGCATCCTCGTGATCGCCGACGTCGGCATCACGCTCGCCTATCAGGAGCCGCTCTCCTCGATCTACAGCTCGATCAAGCAGGGCGAAAAGGAAAGCCAGCTGAAGAACATCGAATCGGATTTCCTCACCCAGTCCGATGTCCAGGCGATCGACCGCGCCAAGCAGACCAAGGACCCGAAGGTCCGCAAGAAGGTCGAAAGCGCGAATCTTTCCCAGCTCGCCGAACGGCTGGTCGAAGAATCGAAGCCCGGCGACGCGCTCGGCCGAATCGAAGCGCCCGGCATGGACGGCCTGAACATGGTCTTCGTCCAGGGCACCGACGAGTCGAGCCTTGAGCTAGGCCCCGGTCACTACCCCGAAACGGCGATGCCGGGCCAGGGCAAGACGGTCGCGATCGCCGGCCACCGGACCACTTACCTCGCCCCCTTCCGTCACATCGATGACCTGAACAAGGGCGACAAGATCACGCTGAAGATGCCCTATGGGACCTTCGTCTACAGCGTCGAAAAGACCGAGATCGTCGACCCCTCAGACGTCGGGATCATCCACGACACCGGCTTCGAGCGCCTCGTCCTGAGCGCCTGTAACCCGCTCTACAGCGCCGCCCAGCGCTACATCGTCTTCGCCCGCCTGGTGCACGAGGCGGCTAAGTCCTGAGGCGGCGCAGGCCGGCCGGCCGTCCCAGCGGGGCGGACCGGTCGGCCTAGAAGCGCACTGGGACGCGGACGACGATGGCGGCGAAGCTGGCGATGACGCCGGAGCCGTTGTTCGTCGCGCCGGCGGCGAGGGCGGTGGTTTCGCCTTTGAGTTCGCCGCACGCCGGGTCTTCGGCTTCGATCACCAGTTCGCCGGACAGGTAGCCGCCGATCTTGCAGGTGCCGGCCGCTTCGCCGGAGCCTTCGATCACCCGCAGCCGCAACACCACCGCTTTCGCTTCTTTCAGCGACGTGATGTTCTTGGCGATCGCCAGGTACTTGATGCCGGCTTCGGTGGCCCGGGCGATCTGGGCCTTCTGCTGTCCCGGAAAGACGCGCAGCTCGAGCTTGCCGCCGCCGCCCGCCCGCAGCTGCAGGGCGAGGAAGGCTTTCTTGGCCACCTTCGGCGGAGTTGCCGTGCTGACCTGACCGGTGGCGGCGATTTCGAGGTTCTGGCCGACCACCGGGGTCTTGTAGGCGCACTCTTCGGTCAGCTTGCCGACCGTGACCAACAGCGTGGTCTTGGCGCCGCCGCGGGTGCATTCCTTGCCCGCCAGTTTCGTGGCTTCGCTCCGCTGAGCGGTGGTTTCGAGCGCGTTGCGGTAGATCGCGACGAAGGCGGCCGATGCCACGCCCGTGAGGACGAGGCCGACGACGGCGAAAACGGAGGTAAAGAGAAGGATCTTGGTCTTCATGCGATCGCCAACCTAAACACAGCCCAGGGCCGATGTTGCGCGGAACGCCGACTTGGGCGTCCGATCCCAAATATCATCTGCGACATGAGCGACCATCGACTTCCCGAGCGCGACCGCCCCTGGGTGATGCGCACCTACGCCGGCCACTCCGACGCGAAACGCTCCAACGAGCTCTACCGCGGCAACCTGGCGAAGGGCCAGACCGGCCTCTCGATCGCCTTCGATCTGCCGACCCAGACCGGCTACGACCCCGACCACGTCCTCGCCCGCGGCGAGGTCGGCAAGGTCGGCGTCTCGGTCGCCCACAAGGGCGACATGCACCAGCTCCTCGACGGCATCCCGCTCGATGAGATGAACACCTCGATGACGATCAACGCGACGGCGGCCTGGCTGCTCGGCCTCTACGTCACGGTCGCCGAGGAGAGTGGCGTCGATCGCTCCGCGCTCTCCGGCACGACCCAGAACGACATCATCAAGGAGTACCTCTCGCGCGGCACCTACGCCTTCCCGCCCGAGCCCAGCCTGCGCCTGATCGCCGACATGGTCGCCTTCAGCGTCAACGAGGTGCCGCGCTGGAACCCGACCAACATCTGCAGCTACCACCTGCAGGAGGCGGGCGCGACGCCGGTCCAGGAGATCGCCTACGCGATGTCGACCGCGATCGCCGTGCTCGACGAGGTGAAAGCGCGCGGCCAGGTCGCCGAGGAGGACTTCCCCAAGGTCTTCGGCCGCATCTCCTTCTTCGTCAACGCAGGGATCCGGCTGATCGAGGAGATCGCCAAGCTGCGGACGATGGGCGCGCTCTGGGAGCAGATCGGCCGCGAGCGCTACGGCGTCACCGACGAGAAGATGCTGCGCTTCCGCTACGGCGTCCAGGTCAACAGCCTCGGCCTGACCGAGGCGCAGCCGGAGAACAACATCCAGCGGATCGTGCTCGAGGCGCTGGCGGTGACGATGAGCCGCGACGCCCGCGCCCGGGCGCTGCAGCTGCCCGCCTGGAACGAGGCGATGGGCCTCCCCCGCCCCTGGGACCAGCAGTGGTCGCTGCGGATCCAGCAGGTGCTGGCCGAGGAGACCGACCTGCTCGAGTACCCCGACATCTTCGAGGGCTCGGTGGTCATGGAGGGGCTGGTCGAGGAGCTCACGGCCGGAGCGCGTGAGGAGATGGAGGTCGTCGAAAAGCAGGGCGGCGCGGTCAAGGCGGTCCCGTACATGAAGGCGCGTCTGGTCGAGTCCCACCGCGAGCGCGTCGGCCGGATCGAGCGCGGCGAGCAGAAGGTGATCGGCCAGAACAGCTTCACCGAGACCGCCGAGTCACCGCTCACCGCCGGCGCCGACGGAGGCATCATGACCCCCGACCCCGAGGTCGAACGGGAGCTGATCGCGGCGCTCGAGCGCTGGCGGGAGACCCGCGACCAGGACGCGGTCGACGCGGCGCTGACGGAGCTCGCCCGGGTCGCCGCCAACGACGGCGAGAACATCATGCCCGCGACGATCGCCGCCGCCAAGGCGGGGGCGACGACGGGCGAGTGGTCGGAGACGATGCGCGAGGTCTTCGGCGCCTACCGCGGGCCGACCGGCGTCGACGGTGCCACCGCATCCAACAACCCCGCCCAGCTCGAGGAGATCCGCCACGAAGTCGAGGCGACCAACGAGCGGATCGGCCACCGGATCAAGATCCTGGTCGGCAAGCCCGGCCTCGACGGCCACTCCAACGGCGCCGAGCAGATCGCCCTGCGCGCCCGCGACGTCGGCATGGAGGTCATCTACCAGGGCATCCGCCTGACCCCGGCCGAGATCGCCACCTCGGCCCTGCAGGAGGACGTCGACGTGGTCGGCCTCTCGATCCTCTCCGGCTCCCACCTCGAGCTGATCCCCGAGGTCGTGCGCCTGCTGAACGAGGAGGGCCTCGACATCCCGGTCGTGGTCGGCGGCATCATCCCCGTCGCCGACGCCAAGCGCCTGCGCGAGGCCGGCGTCGCCGGCGTCTACACGCCGAAGGACTTCGACATCAATTCGATCATGTCCGAGATCGTCGAGCTGGTCGGCAACCGCCACGCCGCCCGCGCCGCGGCGTAGACGGCGCGCCCTCCGAGGGCGCTTATGTACGGATTATTGTCGTTTTTCGGCGCTTATGTACGGATTATTTACAATCCGGAGCATGTCGGCCGTCCTTAAGTCCGCCTTTCCGCTCGACGATCTCCCAGAGGTCTTCCTCAGCAACGCCGCGATTTCGCGGAAAGTGGGCGCCGCCGTCAAGGCCGGGGGGGCGAGAAAGCTCGGCCCACGGCTTTACACGAGGAATATGCATGAGCCCCTCGAGCAAGTCTCGCTGCGCAATTGGCAGCGGATCGCCGCCGGCTACTTCCCCGGCGCGGTCGTCGTTGACCGGAGCGCCTTCGAGGCCAAGCCCTCTGACGACGGGTCGCTGTTCCTCGACACCGGCACAGGGCGGGCCCGCCGCGAGGCGGTGCGACTCCCGGGTCTGACCCTGCGCCCTCGCCGAGGGCCCGGGTCCGTCGAGGGCGACATGCCCTTCATGGACGGCCTCCACTTCTCCGGGCCGGCCCGAAAATTCCTCGACAACTTGCGGCCCTCGCGAACCCAAAACGGTGGCATCGCGCGGACCCTCTCCCGCGTCGAGATCGAGGAACGGCTCGCTCGGATGGTCGCCCTCCGTGGCATTGCCTCCCTGAACGAGCTGCGGGACCAGGCGCGCCGAGTCGCGCCTGCGCTCGGTGCCGAGGCGGAGATGGAGGAGCTCGGCGACCTGATCGGGGCGGTTCTCGGCACCGGCGCGGCGCCGCTCTCGACCGCCTCCGCCCGAGCGCACGGCCGCGGCGAAGGCTTCGACCCACGACGGATCGAGCTCCTCGACACGCTGCGCACCCAGCTTCAACAGCAACTGCCGCCGACCTACGTGGCGCAGAAGGTGAAGCGCACGACCCTTTCGTTCTTCGAGGCCTACTTCTCCAACTTCATCGAGGGAACCGAGTTCGAGGTCTCCGAAGCCGAAGGAATCGTCTTCGGCGGGGTCGTCCCGACGGGGCGCTTCGAGGACGCCCACGATGTTCTCGGCACCTTCGAGGTGATCGACGATCCCGCCAAGCGCGGTCGAGTCCCGGCCGACGGGGCCGAGTTCGTCGAGCAGCTCCGAGCCGACCACGCGGTGATCCTCGGGAACCGGCCCGCCGCGGATCCTGGACGGTTCAAGGAACGCGCCAACCGGGCGGGCGGGACGAGCTTCGTCCACCCCGACCTGGTCAACGGCACCCTGATCGAGGGATTCCGCCACTACCTCGCGCTGCCGGAGGGCTTTCCCCGAGCCGCCTTCATGATGTTCCTCATCGCCGAGGTTCACCCGTTCACCGACGGCAACGGTCGGACCGCGCGGGTCTTCATGAACGCCGAGCTGACCGCCGCCGGCCTGCAGCGGATCGTGATCCCGATCAGCTACCGGGACGATTACCTGCAGGGGCTGCGAGCGCTTTCCTTGGGCGGCGACCCGAAACCGCTGGTTCGCGTGCTCGAATTCGCCCAGCGCTACGCCGCCGGGATCGACTGGAGCGACCTGCGCAGAGCGGAGCGGATGCTGGCAGCGACCAACGCCTTCGTGCTCCCGCACCTCGCCGACGAGCAGCGCCGGCGACTGCGCCTCCCCCTTGCCTCCGACGCATGAACCACGCCGAGGTCGGCTGAGCGCGAGAATAGAGAGATGAGCGATTTTCAAGACGAACGCTCGGCTTGGCTGCGGTGTTACCGCTGCTGGTCGCAGAACCTCGAGATCCAGATCCACTACGACGCGATCCGCCGGGTGGATCCGGAGACGGGGGCGCTGGCGGAAGGGGTCGACGAGGTGCAGGAAGCGGTCGTGCAGTGCCTCGACTGCATGCACGACCAGCCGCACCTGACCTTCGAGGACGACCGGGTTCGGCCGATCGACGAGCGCTGGCCGCGGATGGTCGCGGGTACGCCGTGGGTCGCCTCCTGCACGGTGACGATCGACGCCGACCGGGTCGAGAGCTGCTCCGGCCCGGAGGCGGCCGAGTTCCTCACCTACGGCGCCTTCGGTGACGCCGGGGTCCGCGAGTTCTTCACCCACGTCCGCTTCCACAAGCACGACGAGGAGCAGATCGTCGTCCACCTGCTGGTCGAGCTTTACGCGCGCTCCGCGCAGGAGGCAACCGAGGTACTCGAGGAAGCCGCCGAAGGGATCCTCGAGATCACCTCGCTGGCCGAGGAGTCGCGCCCGCCGGCGCACGCCTCGGGCGACGTCCACTAGCGCCGCCGCGCCGCTGCGCATAGCCTCCTCACCTTGGCGACCCCGGATCGGACCTCTTCGCCCCCCTCCGAGTGCGACATCGTCGTAGTCGGCGGCGGCATCGTCGGCCAGGCGGTCGCCCGTGAGCTGCTCGCCCGGCGCCCCGGCGCGCGCCTCGCGGTGATCGAGGCCGAACCGAAGATCGGCCTCCACCAGACCGGCCGCTCGAGCGGCGTCATCCACGCCGGCATCTACTACGAGCCCGGCTCGCTGAAGGCGCAGCTCTGCGTCGAAGGGTCGCGGGCGCTCTACGACTACTGCGACGAGCACGGGGTCCCGTACTCCAAATCGGGCAAGCTCGTGGTCGCGGTCGAGGAGGGCGAACTGGGCCGGCTCGATGAGCTCGAACGGCGCGGGAGGCTGAACGAGGTGCGCGGGCTGCGCCGCGTCGGCGGCGACGAGATCGCCGAGATCGAGCCCAACGCGCGCGGCGTCGCCGCCCTCCACTCGCCCCACACCGGGGTCACCGACTTCGTCGCCGTCGCCGAGTCCTACGCCGCCGACGTCGAGGCGGCGGGCGGCACGCTCCACCTCGGCACCAGCGTCCACGGTGCCCGGCCGGTCGGCGACAAGCTCGAGGTCGAGCACTCGCGGGGCACCACCGTAGCCGCCGAGGCGGTCTTCTGCGCCGGCCTCTGGTCGGACCGCCTCGCGGTCGCCTGCGGCGCCCCCGCCGACCCCCGTATCGTCCCCTTCCGCGGCGGCTACCTGAAGCTGGCGCCGGCCGATGCCGAGCTGGTCCGCGCCAGCGTCTACCCGGTGCCGGACCCCGACCTACCGTTCCTCGGCGCCCACCTCACCCGCAACTTCGCCGGCGACGTGCTGATCGGGCCGAGCGCGCTGATGGCTCCCGCCCGCGACGCCTACGACCTCACCCACGTCCGCCGACGCGACCTCGGCGAAACGCTGCGCTGGCCGGGCACCTGGAAGATGATGGCCAACCACTGGCGCGCCGGGCTGATCGAGATGCGGAACGCCGCCAGCCCGGCCAGCTTCGTCGCCGAAGCGGCGCGCATGGTCCCCGCCCTGGCGGGCGCCAAGGCGACCGCGGGCCCGGCCGGGATCCGCGCCCAGGCCCTCGGCCGCGACGGCAAGCTGGTCGACGACTTCGTCGTCCACCGCACCGAGCACGCGGTCCACGTCCGCAACGCCCCCTCCCCCGCCGCCACGTCATCACTGGCGATCTCGAAGCTGATCGCCGACCGCCTCGAGCAGGCGGCCTGAGCCTCACCCTCGCGACGCGGGTTCCTCGAGCAGCTCGCGGAGCTGGCGCAGGCCGCGGTAGATCCGGCCTTCGGCGGTCGAGACCTTGACGCCGAGGGTCTTCGCCACTTCGGCCACCGAGAGGTCGGACCCGTAGCGCAGCGCCACCGCCTCGCGCTCGTCCTCGTCGAGCCGCGCCAGGGCAGCGGTGACCGTGCCCCGTTCCTCGACGCGGTCGGTGTCGAGGGCCGCTTCGGGCGCCCCCGCCTCGCTGCGCTGCACCGCCCGCGCCTCGGCGTCCCGTTTACGCAACACGTCGCGCAGGCGGTTTAGGGCGATCGAGTAGATCCACGTCTTGGCGCTCGCCTTCCGCGGGTTGAACGCTTTGCGCGAGCGCAGCACCCGTTCGAAGGTGTCGGCGAGGACTTCCTCGGCCAGCGCCCGATCCCCGGTCCGGTACACGAGGAATCCGAGCAACGCCTCGGCGTGCTCCTCGTACAGCTGCTCGAACCCGTCTTTTTTCATCCGTTTGAAAGTTCCAGTTGGGAAATGCCGTTGTGCTTCGTATAAGGCAGTAAATGGACAGCAACTCGAACCGCAACCGCATTCCTGCCGAGCTTCATGACATCGAGGAGACCCTCCGCGCCAACCGGCCCGAGACCTCCCCGTTGGAGCTCGACCGGATCAAGCTTCAGGCGATCCGTCAGGCCTCGCAAGGGCGAACGAGTTTTCTTGCACGTCAAAAAGGAGCTTTTATGAAGTCGAGACTCGCAATGATGCTCGTGATCGCGGCAGGTTTCATGCTCAGCACCACCGGTGCGGGCCTGGCGATCAGCGGTAGCTCGAGCAGCGGCAGCGCCGCCGAAAGCCAGTACACCCCCGCCGGCGTCGAAGAACACGGCGGCCATCACTCCGAAAACCAGGGGGTGAAGGGTGCCGCGACCAAGGGCGGCAACGACTGCTCCAGCAACGGTTCCAACGGCGGCGGCGGTAACTCCGGCGCCAACGGCAGCAATTGCAATGAGCCGGCCGAAACCGAACCGGCCCCGGCCGAAGTCGAAGTTGCTCCGGTGCCCGCCGAACAGCAGGCCGTCGTCAGCAGTGGCAGCAGCCTTCCGTTCACCGGTTTTGTTGCCATCCCGCTTTTGATCATCGGCGTCCTCATGGTCGTCGGCGGCGCGATGCTCCGCTTCAAATCGCGCAAGCAGCACACCGCCTAGCAGTGACCTCACGGTCGGGGTCGCCCCGGCGACCTCGACCGTGAACATGATCAACCGATCGGGAGGCGGGCCGTTTCGGCCCGCCTTTTCCATATCTTCGGGTTGCCTTCGGTGAACAGATTGTTCCCCAGTTCGGCCAACGGTTCGTGGGGAGCGAGTTCGTCGGCTTTCAGCGCGGCAGCCCTCGGGTCCTGCCCGGCTGCCGCCTGGACGACCGCAAGGCCGTACCAGGATTCCCATTCGCCTTCGTCGCGCTTGACCGCGGTTTCCAGCATCGAGAGGGCCAGCTCATTCTGGCCTTCGCGCATGTCACAGAAACCGATCACCTGGTAGGGATCGGGCCGCACCGAGAGCACGTGGATCGCGTCGAGCGCCTCATGTGAGGCGCCGCCGCAGTTCCCTTCCTCGAACTTGCTGACGGCCGAGTTGAGCATCCCCTGCGAGATCGCCACCAGTGCCGGGGTGATGACCAGGACCAGGCAGCCGATTCCGAGCGCCAGCCGCCCGGTGCGCCCCGGCACCCGCGGTAGCCAGGATGAGCTCGACTCGGCATCGTCGGCGACCTCCTCCTGCTCCCGCGGACGCGCGGCGATCGCCATCCCACCGAGGGAGAAGACGAAGAACCCGGTGGCGGGCAGCTCCCAGTCCCAGTCGACACCCGCGTGGACCGCCCAGGTGAAAACGGCAGCCAAAAGGGCCACGTAGAGGATCCGGTCCGGGCCGCGGATCCGCATCGCCAGCCCGACCATGATCGAGAAGAGCGCTACGAGCAGGAAGATCAGCCCCGGCGCGCCGAGATTGCTCATCGCCTCGAAATAGACGGAATGGGTGTTGACGACCTTGAAGTATTCGCCGCTTTCCTTGGCCCAGAGCCGGCCGTAGGTTCCCGCGCCCGTGCCGAGCACCGGATGCCTGCCGAAATTCGTCAACGCCAGTTCCCACTGCGCCAGCCGGCCGTTGTTGTTGACCGTGTTGAAGCGTTCCTGCAGTTCGCCCGGCTCCTGTAGCGACTTCGAGTTCGTGAAGCTCTGGAAGCCCGAGCTGATCTTGCTCGGCGCGTCGACGGCGACCGCGCCGACGATCACGAAGATCGCGACCACCGTAACCACGATGGCCCAGGCCCGGCGCAGAGTTCGGGTCGAGATCTCGACCCGGTCGACCCGGCGATCGAGGGCGCCGAGAAGCCAGCGCAGGACCCCGGCGGCGAGTGCGAGCCCGACCAGCTCGAGCGTCAGCGTGTGGCCTTCGGAGACGCCGGCGGCGGAGGCGTAATGCTTGGACGACAAGGCGTGGGTCGAGAGGCAAAGGAGGACGGCGACGATCGTCGGTGGCAGGATCGCGAGCGTCGAGCTGAGCAGCTCGCGCCGCCTGCAGAGGAGGAAGAAGACAACCAGTCCGATCGCCAGCGCCCCGATCGCCCCGCGCGTGAAGCAGAAGTAGAGCGTCGCGGTGACAAGCGGCACCGACGCCGCGGCGAGGGACTTGATCAGCGGCGGCTCCTCGCGCCGCGTCGCCAGACCGACGGAGAGGAGGATCGTCACCGCGGCGAAGATCCCGAGCCCGTTCCAGTAACTGAGCGGATAGCTGAGGCGATCGTTTTCGATCGAGGTCTGGATCGAGTGCAGTTCGGGCAGGATCCGGGTCACCAGGCCGGCGACGCAGACCAGGACCATCGCCAGGGTGAGCGCCCGGACCGCCCACAGCAGCCGCTCTCGCGACCAGGCGAACGAGCCAAAGAGGACGAGCGCCAGCCAGTACATCAGCGCCCGGTCGAATTCGATCAGCGCCTGGGCGGGCGCGTGCGACCAGAGCGCCGAGGTCAGCGTCCAGATCGTGAAGAGACCGAGCCCGGTGGCGGCCCAGACCAGCGCCGGTCCGAAACCCTCGAAGGGGTGGTCGGCGAGGACCACGCGCGCCATCAGCGCGACCCCGAGGATCACCGCGACGATCGCCGGGGCGCCGGCGAAATATCCGCCGGAACGGAAGGCGAGGTAGAAGGTGGTCGCCCCCGGGCCGATCGCCGCGAGACCGCCGGCGATCAGCGTCGCGGTCGCCGGGCGCTCGCGAGCCATTGAGTCGGGTTGCGACGAGAGAGAGGGGCTCACGGACACGGCATCGGCACCTTAGACGTGGAACTGGACCCTCGGGCGGTCTGACTCGTCCGCGAGAATAGGCGCATGAACGAAGGAAACGTGCTTTGAGCCGCAACCAGTTTCGCCTTCACGTGCTCATCGGCTGGTTGCGCGCCGAACTCAGGTTCGCCCTCCTCCGTGCCCGCGGCCGCAAGGTCAGCGTCGGCGCCCGCCCGGTGTTCTGGCGCGGTCGCCCGACGCTTGACATCCACGGCACCTTCAAGATCGGCGACAACTGCAAACTCTATGGAGCGCCGTATCCGGCACGGATCACCGTCGCGCCGGGGGCGATGATCGAGATTGGCGACACCGCCGGGATCAACTACGGGACCGAGATCTACGCGTCGAAGTCGATCAAGATGGGCCACAACGCGATGATCGGCGACCTCGCGACGCTCTACGACACGGATTTCCACCGCATCGAAGAGGGTGCCGAGGTTCGGCAGGGCCCGATCGTGCTGGGAGACAACGTCTGGATCGGGCGTGCCGCGATCGTCCTCCCCGGGGTGACGATCGGCGACCACTCGATCGTTGCCGCGGGCGCGGTCGTGACCAAGGACGTCCCGCCCCGGGTGGTCGTGGCGGGGAATCCGGCCAAGGTCGTCCGCGAGATCACCGCGAGCGACGGGTGGCGGCGGTACTGAAGCTCCCGGACTCAACTGTCCGGGCCCAACTGCCGATTCAACTTCCACAGTGAAGTTTTTTCGACGAGACGAATATCTTGGTGGGCCTGAATTGATATCGGGCGCAACCAAGATCCGGCGGAACTGATGCCTTCCCGAGCGGTAACCCACGAAATCCCGACGACGTCCCAGACCCTGGGGTCGAGTCCTAGCCGCACCCAGACTCCGAGTCGCGCCCGCGAACGCGGCACGATCCTGGGCCGCCTGCTGCTCAGTGCCGACCTGGTCGGCGCCCTCGTCGCCGGCGCGGTCGCCTGCCTCGCCCACGGGGTCGGGTTCGGCGACGGCTTCCGCTTCGTCATCGTCGCGGCGCTGGGCTGGCCGCTCACCGGCTTCGTCCTCGGCCTCTACCGCAGCGATCAGCTCGCCTCCTGGGCCTCCGCGATCAACGATCTGCCGCGCGAGTTCCTCGGCCTGCTGGTCGTCAGCTGGCCCCTCTACTGGGCCGCCTCGACCCAGGACATCTCCGATCCGGTGGCGCTGGTGTTCATCACCTTGCTGGCGATCGTCCTCTTCACCGCGATCGGGCGGGCGACCGTCCGCGCCACCCTCCACCGCTCGCCGGAGCTGCGCCAGCGCACCCTGATCCTCGGCTCCGGCGTGGTCGCCGGCCAGGTGGTCGAGAAGCTCGACGTCAACCCCCAGTTCGGGCTCGACCCGGTCGGCCTCGTCGACGACGAGGTGCACACCGTCGGCACCCCCGATCTGCCGCGCCTGGGTGGGTTCGCCGATCTGATCGAGGTGATCGAGGCGCAGAACATCGACCGCGTGATCATCACCTTCTCCCGCGCCAGCCACGAGCAGCTGCTCGAGTCGATCCGCGTCTGCCGCGACGCCGGCGTCGCCATCAACGTCGTTCCCCGCCTGTTCGAGTTCCTCGACGGCGTCCGCGCCCTCGACCAGGTCGGCGGACTGCCGTTGCTCTCGCTCGACACCCCGGCGCTGAGCCCGATCTCGATGGCCGCCAAGCGGCTCGTCGACGTCGTCGCCTCGGGGCTGCTGATCGTGCTCACCGCGCCGATCATGCTCGCCGTCGCGGCGGCGATCAAGCTCGAGTCGAAGGGGCCCGTCCTCTTCGCCCAGCGCCGCGCCGGCCGCCGCAACAACGAGTTCCGCCTGGTCAAGTTCCGCTCGATGTACGCCGACGCCGAAGACCGCAAGAAGGAGATCGAGGAGCTGAACGAATCCGAGGACGGGGTGATGTTCAAGATCCGCCAGGACCCGCGGGTGACCAGAGTGGGTCGCTTCATCCGCCGCTTCTCGCTCGACGAGCTGCCACAGCTCTTCAACGTGTTCAAGGGCGAAATGAGCCTGGTCGGCCCGCGGCCGCTGATCTTCGCCGAGACGGCGGCACTGGAAGAGCGCTGGCACCTGCGTCGGCTCGAGCTGCGTCCTGGCATCACCGGCCCCTGGCAGATCTACGGCCGCTCCGAGAGCCCCTTCCAGGAGATGGTCCGCTTCGATTACCAGTACGTCGCCGGCTGGTCCCTGGCCCGCGACTTCGAGATCCTGCTGGCCACGATCCCGGCGGTGATCTCCGGACGTGGCGCCTACTAACGGCGCCCAACCCGGTCTCGTCCACGACTACCTCCTGGTTCCGAGGGGAGCCGAGCGCACCTTCGCGGCGATGGCTGCGTGCTGGCCCGACGCGCCGATCTACACCCTGCTCTACGACGAGGCGGCGGTGGCTCCCCTGTTCGGCCCGCGCGACGTCCGCACCTCCTACCTCCAGCGCCTGCACATCGGCCAGCGCGGCTTCCGCTACATGCTGCCGCTGTTTCCGCGGGCGACCGAGCACCTCGACGTCAGCGGACACGACCTGCTGGTCACGAGCAGCAGCGCCTTCGCCCAGGGCGTGCGGCCGCGGCCGGGCGCGGTCCACGTCTGTTACTGCCACTCCCCCTTCCGTTACGTCTGGTTCGAGCGCGAGCGGGCGCTGGCCGAGGCGCCGGCCCCGCTGCGGCCCCCGCTGAAGCGCGAGCTCGATCGCATCCGCGCCTGGGACCTCGACGCCTCCAAGCGGGTGACCCATTACGTCGCCAACTCGATCGGCACGCAGGAGCGGATCGCCGAAATCTACGGGCGTGACTCGGTCGTCATCCACCCGCCCGTCGCGGTCGATCGCTTCTCCGTCGGGACCCCGGAGGATTACCTCCTGTTCGTCGGTCAGATCGTCCCCCACAAGCGGGTCGAGGTGGCGATCGAAGCGGCGCTCGCGGCGGGGCTGCCGATCCGGATCGTCGGCGACGGGCCCGACCTGCCGCGTCTGCGCGCCGCCTACGACCGCCCCGACGTCTCCTTCCTCACCGGCGTCTCCGACGCCGGGCTGGCGACTCTCTACGCCGGCTGCCTCGCCCTCGTCGTGCCCAACATCGAGGAGTTCGGGATCGCCGCGGTCGAGGCTCAGGCGGCGGGCCGGCCGGTGGTCGCGATCGAGCGCGGCGGCGTCCGCGAGACCGTCGTCGACGGGGTCACCGGAGTGTTGGTGGACGCCGAGGACTCCGGCTCGATTGCCGAGGTGCTGCGGGCGACCGACTTCGGTGCCTTCGACCCCACCGCGATCCGCGTCCACGCGGAGACCTTCAGCACCGAGTCCTTCCAGCGCAAGCTGACCGCGCTGGTCGAACGTGCTGTCGCCGACGAGCCTCAGCCCATCCGCCCGTAGCCGCAATCGCAGTCCTGGCGCTGAACAAGCCGCCTGGACGGATGTACGACTGAAGAAACCCTCCGAAGGTCCAACTAGGCCGACGCCAGTGCAGGGACGCATGAGGGCGTCGACACAACGGGTGCATGAAGTTCCGCCCCCGTCACTCGATCGCCGCCGCCGTCCTCGCGGCGGCCGTTCTCGCCCCCGCCGCCGCCTCCGCCAAGGCTCCCGCCCCGGCCGTCCATTGGCAGTCGCCGACCACGGGGACGAAGGTCTCGGCGAATCTCAAGGGGTCGAGCTGCAAAGTCGCCGCCCGCACTGACCGCGGCAGCGTCAAGAAGGTCGTCTTCAGGGTCGACGGTTCGGCGTTGAACACCGACACCCAGGCTCCCTACACCTGCGCGCTCGACGCCAAGAAGCTGGGCGCGGGCAAGCACAAGGTGACCGCCACCGCCTACGATTCCAACGGCAGCGACGGCACCGCGACGAGCGTCATCACGGTCCCGACGAGCGCGGCCGGGACGCCAAACGTGATCGTCCCGGCGGGCGCTCAAATCGGCTCCGCGCTGCCGGTGTCACTACCGACGCCGCCCGTCAAGGAGGCGACCCCGCCGCATGAATCGACCGAAACCGCCGCCCCCGAAGAAGCTTCCATCGCTCCGGAACCCGTGACCGAAGGCCCTGACACCTCGGCCCCCGGCCTCGGCGCCGCGGCAAGCAACCTGGTGATCGGAATCGACGGCGGCTACTTCGAATGGAGCCAGGAAGAAGTCGAAATGCGGGCCTCGCTCGGCGCCGCGGTGACCCGCCACGAGTGGGACATCAACCAGCCGGTCGACGCGCAGGACAACCTCGTCTACACCGCCGCCGCCAAGGTCCACACCCGCATCCACGCCCTGCTCGGCGCCAACGAACTCGGCAACGCGACCCACTACAAGGAATGGGTCGTCGCCTTCATCGAGCGCTACGGGGTCGGTGGCAGCTTCTGGGCCGAACACCCGGAACTCGATGAAGCGCGCTACGCGATCCAGACCTTCGAGCTCGGCAACGAGCCCTACTACGGCGGGATGACCGCGAAGCAGTACGCGGAAACTGTGCGGCCGACCCTCGAAGCGGTCCACAACCTGGGACTGCAGGCGAAGCTGATCTTGCCGAGCGTGATCTTCGGCAGCGACACCTCGTGGATGGACACGCTCTACCAGTACATCCCGCGGCTGAACGAATACTTCTACGCCTTCGCCGACCATCCCTACTGGTACGGCGTCAGCCCGGCGACGCCCGGCAATGACAGCCCGCTCGAACGGATCGCGACGCTGCGCAACCGGATGAACGAACACGGCGCCAGCGACAAGCCGATCTTCATCACCGAGTACGGCGAGTCGACCGCCGACTGCGGTGAAGAATGCGTCTCCGAAGCCGAACAGGCCGCCCACATCCAGACGCTCTTGAACGGCATCCTCGCCCACCCCGAATGGGGCGTCGAAATGATCTCCTTCTTCCAGCTCCACGACTGGGCGACGAACAGCAGCGAACGCGAGGAGCAGTTCGGCATCCTGCGGGCCAACGGCACCCCGAAGCCCGCCTATCCGATCGTCGCGTCGGCGATGCGCAAGTACGTCGGCTGAGCCGGACCCGAACCCGCGCCGCGCCCGCTTTCGCGGCGGGGGCGCGCCATAGACTTGTCGTCCCGCCGCGAGGCGGCGCCCGATGCGGACCGTTATCGCCACCTCATTCACTCCGACGCTCGATTCGGGCCGGGCCCGGCGGACCTACGGGGTGGTCGCGGCACTCGCCCGCCATGGTGAGGTCGACCTCGTCTACGGACGCTTCGGCGCCGATCGGCCCGATCGCCGCTTCGAGGAACTACCGAACATCACCTTCCACTCGGTCGACCGGCCGGGGCAGGTGGCCCGCCTCCCCACGTACCTGCGGGCCCGCTCGCGCGGCATCCCCGACGACTTCGCCCGCGGAATCTGGCCCGGCATCCCGGCCGCGGTGGAGAAGCTGGTCGACGGGCACGGCTCCGAGGCGGTGCGGATCGTCGCCGAGGGGCCGGTGGTTGCCGCCGCCCTGCTGCCGCTGGCGGCGAAGCGGCCCGCCTGTTACTGCTCCCACAACCTCGAGTCCTCGTTCCGGCACCGGCTCGACGAAAGCGGCATGTCACGCGAGGCGCTGGAGCGCTTCGAGCGGCTCCTGCTGGAGCGCTACGCCGAGTGCTGGATGGTCTCCGAGGCCGACATGAAAGGCGCAGCGGCCCTCGCGCCGGGGGCCGGGCTGCGGCTCGTCCCCAACGTCGTCGACGTCGCCGCGACCGCGCCGGTCGGGCCGCGCGGCGGCCAGCGGGCGATCGCCTTCGTCGCCGACCTCGGCTACGAGCCCAACCGCGACGGCGTCGCCTTCCTGCTCGAGGAGGCGATGCCGGAGGTCTGGCGGCGAGCCCCGGATGTCGAGCTGCTGATCGCGGGCAAGGGCAGCGACAAGATCGAGGCGCCCGACCCGCGGGTGAAGCCGCAGGGCTTCGTCGACGACCTGCGCGACGTCTACGAGGCAGCCGGCGCGGTGATGGTGCCCCTGCGCGAGGGCGGTGGCTCACCGCTGAAGTTCGTCGAGGCGCTCGCCTACGGACTGCCCGTGGTGGCGACGCCACTCGCCGCGCAGGGGCTCGAGATCGAGGCCGGCGCCGACTACTTCGAGGCGCCCGCCGAGGGGGCGGCGTTCGCCGAGGCGATCGTCCGCGCTCTCGACCCCGAGCTTGGCAACCCGGTAGCGCGAGCCGGGCGGGCGGTCGCCGACGAGCGCTACTCGATCGAGGCGCTCGAGAGGTGCCTCGACCTGTGAAACGGCGGCGGCGATGAAGATCGTCTCGGTGATGACCGGCGCCGCTCCGGGGGGCGCCGAGTTCGCCGCGGGCGAGTTGCTGGGCGCGCTCGTCGATCGCGGCCACGAGGCCGTCGTGCTGAGCGACTGGGCCGGCATCGGCCGCGACACCGGCGTCCGCGTCCGGCCACTCGAGCTGGGGCCGAAGCTCTCGGCGAAGACCTGGCCCGGCCTGTTGGCGCGCTGGCCGATGTTGCGCGGGCGGCTGCGCGAGGCGCTCGCGGCGGAGGCGCCCTACGACGTGTTGATGCTCCACTACAAGAAGGACCAGCTGCTCGCCGCCGAACTGCCAGCCGAGATGCGAGCACAGACGATCTGGGCCGAGTGGGGACCGTTGCCACGGCAGATGCGCGGCGGCCCCGGGCGGCGCGCCTATCTGCGGGCGGCGCGGCGGGTCGCCCACGTCCTGGCGATCTCGGCAGGGACGCGCGACGCACTGGTCGCCGCCGGGCTGCCGGCCGACATGATCTCCATCGTCCCCAACGCGCTGCGCACCGACCGCATCCGCTTCACCGCGGCGGGCCGCGCGGCGACCCGCGAGCGGCTCGGCATCGGCGCCGACGCTTTCGTCGTCGGCTGCACCTCGCGCTTCCACCCGCGCAAGCGCAACGACGTCCTCGTCGACGCCGTCGCCCGCTGCGGCCCCGGGGTCGAGCTGATCATGGCCGGGACCGGCCCGGCGGAGGCGGACCTGCGCGAGCGGGCGGCGCCCCTCGGTGCCCGCGCCCACTTCCTGCCGACCCCCGGCGACGACCGCGAGGCGCTCTTCTCCGCCTTCGACGTCAACGTCTTCTGCCCCAGCCCGGCCGAGGGCAGCCCGACGTCGGTGATCCTCGGGATGCTGACCGGGCGGCCGTCGCTTGCGACCGCGCCCGAGGGAGTGGACGGGCTGATCGACGCCGATACCGGCGCGATCGCGGCGCCGGAGAACGACCCGGCGGCAGTCGCGGCATTGCTCGAGAAGTACGCCCTCGACCCGGAGCTGCGGCGACGCCAAGGGGACGCCGGACGCGAGCGGGCGGCGGCGACCTTCGACCGCGAGCAGGTCGCGGCCCGGGTCGAGGCGATCCTCCTGGCCGGGGCCTGACGTGGCCGAGGAGCATCGGCTGCGGATCCTGGTCGTCTCCAACCTCTACCCGCCGGCGGTGATCGGCGGCTACGAGATCGAGTGCGACACCGTCGTCACCCACCTGCGCGAGCGCCACGACGTCCTGGTCCTCACCTCGGGCATGGACCGACGCTCCGTGCCCCGGCAGCGCGGCGTCTCCCGCACCCTCCCCTTCCTCCCCCACAGCCGCGTCACCGATCTCCTGGCGCCGCTGCATTCGGTGCGGGCCGCGGTCACGACGCGGCGGGCGCTGCGCCGATTCCAACCCGATGTCGTCTACGTCTGGAACGGCTCGATGATCCCCCAGGTGGCGATCCGGATCGCCCAGACGCACGGCGTGCCCGTCCTCTTCCGCGTCTGCGAGCACTGGTTCGGATCGCTCTACGACGGCGACCGCTTCATGGGCGGGCTACGCGGCGGCGGTGTCCGTGGCGCGCTGATAAAGGCGATCGACAAGCTGCCGCCGCTGCGGGTCGACTCGCGCGCCGCCGTCCCCGCGGCGATCTCCTGGAACAGCGAGGCGCTCCGCCGATCGACGCCGGTGCCGGACACGGTGACGCCGACGATCGAGGTTGTGACGCTGCCCGCGACGGTCCAAGGCGAGCGCCTCGTCGGCCTCGAGCGACGCCCCGCGGCGGAGGTCACGATCGGCTTCGTCGGCCGCGTCGCCGCCTACAAGGGGGCCGACGTCGCGGTCCGGGCGACGGCGCTGCTCGCCTCCGAGCACGGCGTCCGGGCGCGGCTGATCGTCGCCGGGCGCGGCTACGACGACTACCTGCGGGAGCTGACCGATCTCGCCGAGTCGCTCGGGATCGGTGACCGGGTCGAGCTGCGCGGGCCGCTCGACGCCGCCGGCCTCGCCGAGCTGTACTCGACCCTGCACGCGGTCGTCGTGCCCTCGGTCTGGGAGGAGCCCGCCGGACTGGTCACGGTCGAGGGCGCGCTCGCCCGCGTCCCGGTCGTCGCCTCCGCCGTCGGCGGCATCCCCGAGATCGTGCGCGACGGCGAGGAGGCGATCCTCTGCCCGCCCGGCGACGCCGCCGCCTTCGCCGCCGCGCTCGCCTCGACCTTCGGCGACGAGGCCGCCACCGCGGCCCGGGTCGAGCGCGCCTTCGCCCGCGCCCAGACCCTCCGCGTCGGCCCCTACCTGGAGGCGATGGACCGCTTCCTCGCCGAGGCGTTGGAGGCGGCACCGTCGTGAGCGAGGAGCTGCGGCTGCTGGTGATCGACGAGGGGGTGCTGGGCGGGCGGACGTTGATGGCGCAACTGCGGAGCGCCCTCGCCGCCGAGCCCGACGTGCGGGCGACCTTCGAGACGGTGCCGCCGCCGACCCGCCTCGAACGCCTGCTGCTGCGCCGGGTCGGATTCCTCGGTGACCTCGACCTCTTCTCGCTGCGCTGGCGCCTGCGCTGGTCGTGGCAGGCCCGTCGTATCCTTCGCCGCCACGCCGGCGCTGTCGATGTCGCCTTCGTCAACACCCAGGCCGCGGCGCTGCTCGCGGGCGGCGAGATGCGGCGCACGCCGACCGTGCTCTCGGTCGACGCCGTCGCCCGCCAGTACGTCGAGCTCGCCTACGAGGGCCAGGCCGACCGCCGCTCGGCCCTGCAGACGCGGCTCTCGGTCGCGCTCGAGCGCCGCGCCGTCGACGGCAGCGCGCGGGCGATGGCCTGGTCGAAGTGGGCTGCCGACGGGCTCCGCCTCGAGGGCGTCGCGGAGGCGAAGATCGCGACTCTCCACCCCGGCCTCGACGTCGCCTGGTGGGAGGCCGCCGGCCGCGAGCGGGAGCGGCGGAGCGAGGGGCCGCTGCGCCTCCTCTTCGTCGGCAACGACGTCGAGCGTAAGGGGCTGCCCGACCTGATCGCCGCGGTCGAAGCGTCGGGCGGCGCGGTCGAGCTCGATGTCGTGACCGGCGCCGAGGTCAGCCCTTCGGCGCGCGTGCGCGTCCATCACGGGATCACCGCCGGAACGGCGGAGCTGGCGGCGATGTACGCGGGAGCCGACGTACTGGCGCTGCCGAGCCGGGCCGACGCCTCGCCGTGGGTGGTGCTCGAGGCGCTCGCCGCCGGGCTGCCGGTGCTCGCGACGACGGTCGGCGCGATCCCCGAGATGGTCGGCGACGCCGGGATCCTCGTCGCCCCCGGCGACCGCGAGGCGCTCGCGGCGGCGCTGCGCGAGCTCGCCGACCCGGTCCGCCGCGCCGCACTCCTCGCCGCGGCGCCGGCCCAGGTCGCCGCCTACGACAGTCGCGTCCAGATCGCTCGCCTGCTCGAGCTGCTGCGGGCCGTCGCCGGCGAGCGCCCGCTCAGCTGACCCGGCCGGCGCGGATGTCGCGCAGCTCACCGAGGTCGAGAGCCCGCAGCGTCCACAGGAACGGCAGGTAGCTGACCCCGGCGGCGAGCGCGAGGACGATCAGCCCACCCCCCGCTTCGCGTACCAGAAGAACGACGCCGCACATCGCCGCCGTCGCCAGCGCCGTCCGCAGGAGCCGGCCGACGCGGGGCCTGTAAGCCATCGCCCGCAGCACCGTGATCCAGTTGAGCCCGACCACCGCGACCTCGGTCGCCAGCGTCACCCAGGCGGCGGCGAGGAAGCCGTAGCGGGGCAGCAGGATCAGGTTCAGGCCGATGTTGACGACCAGGCCGACAGCGGCGTTGCGCATGTAGCGCCTCTGCTGCTTCAGCACCACGACCATGTTCCCCGACAGGTAGCCGAAGCAGATCACGACGAAGGCGCCCATCAAGACCGGCAGGGCGGGCGCGGCGTCCTTGAAGTCGGAGCCGAAGAGGAAGGTGACCGCCTGGGTCGAGGCGACGAGGGCGAAGCCGAGCGCCGGCAGCGAGCCCATCGCCAGGAAGTCGAAGGCGGTCTGGAAGAAGCGCCGCACCCGCAGCGGGTCGGCTGGGTGGGCGGCCGCGACCATCGGCAGGAGCGTCGTCGCCACGGTCAGCGGGAAGAAGGCCGCCTGCTCGAGGATCCGATAGACGGCGGCGTAGAGCCCCGCTTCCCGGGCGCCGTTGATCTCGAGGATCAACAGCTGGTCGATCCGCGCGTAGGAGAGGACGAGCACGCCGCCGATCGCCAGCGGGAAACCGACCCGGGCGAGGGGCACCCAGAGGTCGCGCGAGCCGAGCAGCGAGAGCTTCCCCCGGCGCAGGGCGAGAAACAGCTGCAGGAGGGTCGCCGCCAGTTCGGCGACGAGGAAGGCGATCGCGAGGGCGATCAGGCCGCCGCCGAGGATCGCGACGAGGATCGCGCCCGCCGCCCAGACCAGCGACAGGACCGTCGTGACGGCGACGTTGAGATCGTTGCGGAGGCGTAGCTGCAGCAGGGTCGAGACCGTGTTCGGCCCGCTGAGCAGGATCGTCAGCGAGACGATCAGCCCCGCCACCAACATCTGGTCGTCTTCGGCGACGAGGATCACGGCGACGACCGAGATCAGCGTCGCCGGGATCGAGACCAGCGCCCGCAGCGCAACCGTGGCCCCGACCCAGTGCTCCTCGCGGTCGGGATCGGCCGCCGCCCGCTCGACCCCGACCTGGTCGATGCCGAGGTCAGAGAGGAAGGCCGCGATCTGGGCGACGACGAGGATGCTCGACCATTCGCCGAAGCCGCGATTGCCGAGCAGACGGGCGATCACGGCGACGACGACGATGCCCAGGACGAGGTTGAAGACGCGCCCGAACAGCTGCCGGACGATGTCGCTGAGCGCCCGCGAGGGCGTCCTCTCGGTGACCATCGGCGCGACTGTATCGGCGAGGGGCGGCTGCTCCGCCGCCCCGCTCGGTGATAATCAGAACGTTGCCGGAGACGTTGAGCGCCTGCATAATCGCCCGCGACGAGGAGCAGCGCCTGCCTGCCTGCCTCGCCAGCCTCGCCTTCTGCGACGAGATCGTCGTCGTCGACAGCGGGTCGCGCGACCGTACCCGTGAGGTCGCCCGGGCCGCGGGCGCCAAGCTTTTTGAGAACCCCTGGCCGGGCTTCGCGATCCAGCGCAACTTCGCGATCGACCGAGCGGGCGGCGACTGGGTGCTCGAGATCGACGCCGACGAGCGGGTGACGCCGCAGCTCGGTGAGGAAATCCGCGCCCTGGTCGACCGCGGGCCGGACGAGGACATGGCGGCGGTACCGATCCGCCACAAATTCCTCGGCGGCCCGCTCGGTCCTTCTGCCCGCTACCCCGGCTACCGCCACCGCCTCTTCCGCCGCGCACACTTCCGCCACGACGAGAGCCGCACCGTCCACGAGGGTCTCTGGCCCGATGGTCCGACGATCGCCCTGGCAGGCGACCTCGACCACCTCCTCGCCTCAGATTGGGCCGAGGCGTGGGCCGACTGCGTCGCCTACGCGCGGCTCGAAAGCACCCAGCGGCCGCGCCCGTCGGCGCGCGCGGCGGCGATCGGGGTCCTGGTCCGGCCGCTGGTCAAATTCCTCTACCGCGCCTTCCTTCTCGGCGGCGTCCGCGACGGCGGCCGCGGGCTCGCCAAGGTCGGGCTCGACTGCGCCGCCGACTCGGGAGCGCAGCTGTTGGCGATCCGGCGCGGGCGCCCCGCCGGAGCCGGCACCGCCTTCGGTCAGGAGGCACCGCGCCTCGGACCGGTGCGGATCGTCGGCGTCTCCACCTCGGCCCGCGGCGCCGCGCGACTGGAGCCATGGCTCCGCGCGGCCGCGACGGCAGGCGCCGACGTCTCGCTGATCTCCCGCGATCCGGTCCCGGGGCTGAGCGGACCGCGCCTCGACGGCACCGGTCCCGGCGCCTTCGCCCGCGCCCTCGACGCCGCCGACCAGCTGCGCCCGGTCGACGCGATCCTTCCCGCCGGACGGCGCGAGCGGGCCTGGCTGAAGCTGGCTCCGGGCGCGCTCCGCGGCCGCATCCCGCCGCTCCACCCCGGCAGCGACCCGGCCAGGATGACCGCCACGCTGCAAGAGTCAAGGGACCCTGGTGGTGAAGCCGATTCGGGGACTATGCTCGGCGACTGAGTCGGGCTTTCTGTACGGGGACGTACCAGGACTCAAGAACCGGCGCCCAGCGCTCGATAGAAGGCGAAATGGAACGAACCGACTTTTTCCGGCTGATCTGGGCAAGCAAGCTATGGCTGCTGATCTTCGCCATCGCCGCGGGTGCCGCCGCCTATGGCATCTCCTCGTCGAAATCCGACGTCTACGAAAGCAAGGCGCTGGGGCAGATCGTCTCCTCCGGCCAGGCCACGGGCGAAATCCTCAGCGAAGAACAGCTGCTTTCGCTGTCCAGCCTCTACGACGAGTTGGCGAAAACGAACACCGTCCTCGAAATCGCCCACGAAAACCCGGACGTCAAAGGCAAGGACTCCGAATTCGACGGCAGCGTCGCGGTCGAGCCGGAGGCAAAGGTCGGCGTGCTCGGCTTCGTCGCCGAAACGGGCGACCCGAAAACCTCGGCGTCCTTCGCCAACGCCTACGCCGACGGCTTCGTTCGTTACCTCGAAGAACTGGAAGGCGAACAGCGCTCCGGGACGCTCGCGCCGCTGCTGGAAAAAGTCACCGAAGTCAGCGCCGAACTGGAAGAAGTGCCCGCCGAAAGCGCGCAGGCGACCGGCCTTCGGCTGGAGCTGGAAGCGCTGCAGAACCGGGTCGCCGGCGAAACCGCGAACCCCGGCGACACGATGCGCGTGATCGAGCGCGCGATTCCCGGCGACAGCCCGGTCTCGCCGCGGCCGAAACGTGACGCGATCCTCGCCTTCATCGGCGCCCTCGTCCTCGGCGCCCTGCTCATCTACCTCCGCGACCTCCTCTTCGACCGCTACCGCTCGCGCGATGAAGTGGCCAAAGACCTCGGCATCCCGCTGATCGGCGAGATCCCCTCGGCGCGAAGCGGGCCGAACTACGAGCCGTTCCGCAGCCTCCGCGCCGCGGTGGCGCTGCAGGTCGAGCGGGCAGAGCCGCCAGGCGTCAACAGCCCGAGCCTTACCGGGGGCGGGCGCAACGTGCTGATCACCGGTGCCGAATCGGGCTGCGGCAAGAGCTTCATCACCGCCAACCTCTCGCGGGCGCTCGCGTCGGAGGGGCGCAAAGTGACGATCATCGACGCCGACCTGCGCCGACCGACGCTGCACGAGGTCTTCGACGTGCCGCTGTCTCCCGGCCTCAGCGACCTGCTGGTCGGCAAAGGCGCGCCCGACATCCTCGGGGCCAGCCACGAGCTCGATGGCCTCGAGACCGGCAGCACCGGCGACCTCCGCCTGGTCACCGCCGGCAACCACACCGAGGAGGCGGTCGAGCGGCTGTCCTCCGAACGGATGGCGGCAATGGTCGAGCTGGCCGGCAACGAGAGCGACATGATCGTCTTCGACAGCCCGCCGACGCTGGCGGTCGTCGATGCGGTCGTCCTCGCCCGTTACGCCACCGGGGTGATCTTCGTGGTCGACTCGCGGCGGACCAAGCGGCGCGACGCGCGGCGCTCGATCGAGGCGCTGCGTTCGATGGGCGTGCCGCTGCTCGGCTTCGTCTTCAACCGTTCGAGCAGCAAGGTGAGCCGCTACGACGCCTACCGGCCGAACGATCCGCGGATCTCCGCGTCGCCCGGCGCCGCCAAGGAGACGCGAAGCTGAACCGGCACGCCCTCGCTGCGCCTGACCTCGGCGCGGCGGCCGGGGCCGCGCTGGCCGGGTTGGCGACCGGCCTGATCCTGACGCTGGCGATCCACGTCGTCGGTCCGGTCGGGGCGATCGCCCCCGCGCTTGCCGTCGCCGGCCTGGTCCTGCTGCAGTACCCGGCCGCGGCGCTGGGCCTGTTGCTGGCGAGCGTCGTCCTCATCGACACCACCGACGTCGGCCTCCTCCCCGCCGAGCCGCGCTTCTACGAAACGATCGCGGGTGGCGTCACGATCCTCGACGTACTCCTGATTGTCGGCCTCTTCGGGGTGCTGATCCGGTCCCGGAGGGAGCTCAGTCGGCCGGTCTGGCCGACCCCCTTCGCGGTGCCGTTGACGATCCTCGGTCTCGCCCTGATCTGCGGCATGGCCGACGCCCACTGGGCGCGGCCGATGGTCGACACCAAAGAACTGCTCCACCGCGCCTCCTACGTCGCCTACATCATCGTCGTCCCGATCCTCACCGTGAACGTCCTCCGCAGCACCAAGGCGCTGCGGAGCTTCGCCGTCGCGGCGGCCGCCCTCGCCGCCTGGAAGGGGATCTCGGGCACCTACGCGGCGCTCGCCGGGGTCGGCGCGATCGTCGAAGGCCAGACGGTCAGCTACCTCGAGCCACTCTCCAACCTGCTGATGCTGGCCTTCATCCTCGGCGTCGCGATCGCCCTCGTGCGCAAGCAGACCCTCCCCTTCTGGATGCTGGCTACGGTGCCATTCGACGTCCTCGCGCTCGCCCTCTCCTATCGCCGCTCGTTCTGGATCGGCGCCGTCCTCGCCTTGCTCGTCGTGCTGATCCTGGCGAGTCGCCGACGCGGTCGCGCGGTGCTGGCGATCGGCGGCGTCGCGATCGCCCTCGCCCTGGTCGCGACCTTCAGCTTCGGCGGCACCGGTAGCGGCACCTCGAGCCCACTGGTCGAACGGGCGAGCTCGCTATCGCCCGGCGGCGTCGACTCCAACCGCGGGGACCGCTACCGCACGGATGAGCGCAAGAACGTGATCGCCAACCTGCACGAACACCCGCTCACCGGGCTGGGCCTCGGAGTGCCCTGGCGGATCCACTACCCGACCGCGGAAGCGCTCGACCGCAGATACACCCACCTCGCGGTGCTCGCCTACTGGCTGGAGATGGGACCGCTGGGGGTGATCGCCTACATCGCCCTCTTCGGCAGCTTCCTCTGGGTGTCCTTCGACGTCTTCCGACGCCACCTCGACCCGGTTGTGAAGATCGTCTCGCTGGCCATCTTCGGCGCGATCCTCGGCCTCATCGTGGTCGAACTGACCGCCACCTTCACCGGCGTCGACCCACGCGTCTCGATCATTCTCGGCGCCGCCCTCGGCTGGCTCTCGGTCGCCTGGAAGCAGCTGCCCGAGCGCCACCAGAGGGACGCTCCGTCGCCGGTCCTCGCCCGCACGGCGGCCCTGCGCGTGCCCTCCTAGGGACGCGGGCGCGGCGCCTCCGGGAGCGCCGCCTCGATCTCGGCGATCCGCGACTGCCAGGAGTGGCCCAGAGCCCGCTCGGAGCGGGCGCGGCGCCGCTCGGGGGTGTCGCTCGCCAGCTCGCGCTCGATCGTCGCGATCGCCGCGCCGGCATCGGTCACGATCTCCACGTCCTCGACCCCGGTGAGCGCGGGCAGCGGCGTCGCGATCACCGGCAGCCCCGCGGCGAGGTACTCGTAGACCTTCATCGGGAAGACGCTGCGGGTGAGGTCGTTGACCCCGTAGGGGATCAGGCCGACATCGGCGGCGGCGAGGACGGCGGGCAGGCCTTCCGGCCGGCGGGCGCCGAGCAGGTGGATGTTGGGCGCCGCTTCGAGCGACGCCAGGTCGGTGCCGGGGTCGCCCGCGCCGCGCGGGCCGATCAACGCGATCGACCAGTCCGGGCGCCGCGCCGCCAGTTCCGCGAGCAGGTCGAGGTCGAGCTTGGTGGCGACGATCGCGCCGTGGAAGACGAGGCACGGGTGGGGCAGCGCCGCCGCTGCCGGGTCAGGGTCGATCCCCTCGAGCGCGGTGGCGAAGAGGTCCGTGTCGGCGACGTTGGGCGCGTACAGCACGTGCTCGGAGAGCGTCCGCATGCGCTCCGCGAGTGCCGGGGCGCTGGCCAGGACGAGATCGGCGCGGGCGGCGAAGCGCCGCTCGGCGGCGCGGAAGCCCTCGGCGTCGACGCCTTTCTGCGCGGCGACGTCGTCGACGCAGTGATAGACGACCAGTGAGGGCCGGAGCGGCTCGATCAGCGCCTCGGCCTGCGGCACGTAGGCCCAGAGGATCGGCGCGTCCATGCCGAGCTTTCGCGCGGCCCGAGTGACCTGGGTCCGCAGCAACCACCGGTTCAGCCTGCGGACCGACTCATGGCCATGAAACGGCAGGACCAGCGGCGAGAGCACGCTGACCCCGTCGATCTCACGCACCCCGCGCAGGCCGGTCAGGAGCCGGCGCCAGATCCGTCGCAGGTCGCGCCCGGCGATCTGCGGTCGGCGTAGGCCGAGCGACTCGACGAAGAGGACCCGGTTCTCACTCGCGAGCCGGCCCATCAGGTGATGCTGGTTGACCGGCAGTTCGGTCTGCCAGTCGGCCGAGCCGATGCAGACGATGTCTCTGCCGCGCAGCCGCACCGGGGGAACCCTACTGCCGCCGTCCGGTCCGCGATCATGCCCGACGATGGGCCTCGACGCGCGCAGGAGCGAAGCTCTGCTGCTCTGGGACGGCGGCGGGTCTCCCGGCGGCGATGGCTCCGCATGGCCGTTCAGCGACCCGCGCCTGCCTTCGCCGCCGGCCCGCCTCCTGCAGTGGTTCGAAGCGCGCCGCGGCCGACTCGGCTGGGAGGACGCGATCGCCGCACCGTTGCTCGAGGCCCGCGCCGCCGCGCTCGGCGACGCCGCGCCCGGTCCGCCGCGCGTCCTCGTCCGCGTCGACGAGTTCCCCCATGCCCGCTCCTTCGACGATGCCGGCAAATTCGGCCACGACGCCTACATGCGCTTCCACGGGGTCCTCGCCGAAGCGGGGGTCCCCTACCTGCTGGCGGTCTCGCCGCGGGTCTCCGCCGACTACCTCGACCCGGCGGTCGAACGTGACCGCCCGCTGAGTGCCGGGGAGGAAGCGCGGCTCGCCGAGCTCCGCGACGACCCGCTCGTCACCTTCGCCCTACACGGCCTCAACCACCGTACGCGGCACGCCTCGCCACGCCGGCGCTCGGAGTTCACCGGGCTCTCCCCCGCCGACGCCGCGGCGCGGATCGACGGCGCGGTCGAGACCCTGCGCGGGCTCGGCATCGAGGTGCCGGCCTTCGTCCCCCCCTTCAACCGCTTCGGCGCGGACCAGTACGCGCTCCTCGCCGAGCGCTTCGAGATCGTCTGCTCGGGTCCCGAGACGATCCGCCTGCTCGGCTTCCAGCCGACGCCGATGTTCTGGGGCGAGGCGCTCTACCTGCCCTCATACGCTCCGCTCTACGAGAAGGCGGCGAAGGCGTTGCCCGAGGTCGAACGCTTGCGCGACGAGCGGGCCGCCCTCTGGGCGCCGCTCACCCTGCACTGGGGCTGGGAGCTGGAGGACGACTTCGCCGGCCTGCGCCGGCTCTGCGCCGTCCTCGCCGACGGCCTGGCAGTCGACTGGCAGGATCTCCGCGAGGCCATCGCGGAGATCCGCCGGGTCGACTGAAGCCCTGCGCCTACTGCTCGGCCGGGTTCTTGCGCGGCACCAGCACCAGCCGCTTGAACTCGGCGACCAGGACGCCGTCCTGGTTCAGGACCCGGGTGTGGACCTTGACCGTGCCGCGGTCGCCTTTCGAGCGCGACTCTTTGACTTCCAGCACCTCGGTCTCGCAGAAGAGCGTGTCGCCGTGGAAGACCGGGTTCGGGTGGCTCAGTTCCTCGGTGGCGAGGTTGGCGATCGCCTTGCCGGAGACGTCGGAGACCGACATGCCGAGCGCGAGCGAGTAGACCAGCGGCCCGACCACGACGTTTTTTCCCTGCTGTGAACCGGCCGCGTACACGTCGTTGATGTGTAGCGGATGGTGGTTCATCGTGATCAGGCAGAACAGATGGTCGTCTGACTCCGTCACCGTCTTCGCCGGCCAGTGCTTGTAGATCGCGCCGACCTTGAACTCCTCGAGGTAGCGGCCATAGGTGTGCGCACCCGATGCCTCGCGCTCTGCCTGGTCGGTCGTGAACTCGGTCGTTTGCTCGCTCACAGCTGGGGATGCCTCCTCGTAGGTTTTGCGGCGCGTGATGCTAGCGCCGGGGGTGCTCAGTGCACTTTGCGCAGGCGGGCGCGCTGCTCCTGTTTTTCGACCACCTGGGTCACCAGCTTGACCACGTTGGAGTCGCCACTCGCCTTGATGTGACCGGTCTCGGCGGCCCGCCGGTAGCTGGAGATCGTGCCTTTCTCGGCCAGCTGGTTGAACTGCGGGCGGTCGATTTCGATCAGCACCCGCTCGTCCTGAGCGAGGTCCTTACTGATCTTCGGGCCCGGCAGCTCAACCCGGTATAGCTGGATGTCGTGTTTGGCGCGCAGCTGCAGTCCGAAGACCAGCTTCAGTTTGGCCAGGGCCGGAACTTCGGCCTGGAAGCGCTCGACCGCGGTGCGGATCAGATCCGGCGTCGATGCCATCAGCGCGCCGACCTCATCAGATCTTGTTCCGCTGGAGGAGCTTTTTGCCGATCACCATGCGCTGGATCTCGGAGGTCCCCTCGCCGATCAGGAGGAGCGGGGCGTCGCGGTAGAGGCGCTCGATCTCGTACTCCTTCGAGTAGCCGTAGCCACCGTGGATGCGGAAGGCGTCCTCGACGTTTTCCTTGCCCGTCTCCGAGGCCAGGAGCTTCGCCATGCCGGCCTCGAGGTCGGAGCGCTCGCCGGCGTCCTTCATCCGTGCCGCTTTGCGGGTGACCAGGCGGGCCGCCTCGAGGCGGGTCGCCATGTCGGCGAGCTTGAACGAGATCGCCTGGTGCTCGGCGATCGGCTTGCCGAAGGTTTTCCGCTCCTGGCTGTACTTCAGCGCCAGCTCCAAAGCCCGCTGGGCGATCCCGACGCCGCGGGCGGCGACGTTGACGCGGCCGACCTCGAGCGCGTCCATCATCTGCGAGAAGCCTTTGCCGAGGCCCTCGGGGCCGCCGAGGATGCGGTCGGGCGGGCATTTGTAGCCGTCGTAGACGAGCTCGGTCGTCTCGTCGCCCTTGTATCCCATCTTCTTGATCTTCGGCGGCTCCGTCATGACGGCGAACTTGCCCTCGTTGACTTCCTTCCAGGTCTCCTTCTCGGTGATGAAGCAGGT
>JAOPZF010000248.1 GCA_025964255.1 Solirubrobacterales bacterium
GCTGCACCTCGTCGCCGGCCTGGGCGGCGACGGTCGCGTGGTCCTCGGGGCTGCCGCGTTCGAAGTTCAGCTGCAGGTAGTGGCGGCCGACCTCGCCCGGCTCGCCGATCGCGCGGATTTTGCCGTCGTCGATCAGCATCGCCCGGTGGCAGTACTCCTCGACGCTGCCCATCTCGTGGGTGACGAGGACGATCGTCTTGCCGTCGGCTTTCATTTTGTGGAAGGCGTCGGCGCACTTCTGCTGGAAGGACGCGTCCCCGACCGCCAGGACCTCGTCGATCAGCAGCACGTCGGCGTCGGCCTCCAGCATCACCGAGAAGGCGAGCCGCACCAGCATTCCCGAGGAGTAGTTCTTGATCTTCAGGTCGGCGAAATCGTGCAGCTCGGCGAAGTCGATCACCGAATCCTGGCGTTCGCGCACCTCTTTCGGGGTGAGGCCCATCATCACCCCGTTGAGGATCACGTTTTCCCGCGCCGTCAGCTCCTGGTTGAAGCCGACGCCGAGCTCGATGAATGGGGCTAGGCGGCCGGCGATCTCGATCGAGCCGGAGTCGGCCCTATAGATGCTGGCGAGGAGTTTCAGCAGCGTGCTCTTGCCCGATCCGTTGCGGCCGACGATCCCGAAGAACTCGCCCTGGCGGATCTCAAAGGAGATCCCGTTCAGCGCGTGTAGCTCGCGGTAGTCGCGAGAGGCGAAGGGGTGTACTGCCCGCTCTTTAAGCGAGTCGACCCGCTGGGTCGGGATGCGGAATACCTTGTGGAGGTCCTGCACCCGGATCGCGGGCGGAGCGTCGGGCCCGGGCGCAGTACGCGCGACATGTTCGATCGTCAGTTTCTCGTCTACAGACATGGTGGCTTCGGGCACAGGACGTCCCTTGCGCCTGATCAAACGCTAGCGCGCGGCCGAAGGTGCGGTGCGCCAGCTTCTGCCGCGCAAGGAAGCGGCGTCTCCTAAAAGTAGACTCGCCCGCCGATGGTCCTTCGGAGGCGAGCGAATCCTGACACTTTGCTGATCGTGGCGCTTGCCGCCGCGGCGGTGCTGCTGATCGCCCTCGGCTGGCAGCTGACCTTCTTCCAGGACACCTGGACGGTTCTCCTCGAACGTCAGCCGTGGAACGCCCATTCGCTGCTCTATCCGCACAACGAGCACCTGATCGTCTTCCAGGCGATCGTCGAGAAGGGCCTTGTGGAGATCTTCGGGATGCGGAACGCGCACCCCGAAATGCTCTTCATGACGGCGACGCTGCTGGCCTCCGCGGCACTCGTCTACGTCTACGTCAAGCGTCGGCTCGGCGGCTGGGTCGCGCTCTTGATCGCCGTTCTGCTGCTCTTTTTCGGTGAGGCCTGGGAGATTCTCCTGTGGCCGTTCGAGATGGAGTTCAGCGCCCCGTTCGCGGCCGGGATGGGGATGCTGCTGGTGCTTGAACGCGAAGACCGGCGCGGCGACATCTGGGGGACGGTCCTGCTCGTCCTCGCCGTCGGCTTCGGCAGCCTCGGGGTCTCGTTCATCTTTGCGGCGTTCGCCCAAATCGTCGTGGCGTCGCGGGAGCGCGGCTGGAAGCGGCTCTGGATCGTCGCCATCCCGGTCGTCCTCTACCTCGCCTGGTACGCCAAGTACGGCCACGAAGCCGAACACCACGTCACCCTCGACAACATCCTGAACTCGCCCGCCTACGTCTTCGAAGGGGTCGGTGCGGGCTTCGCCTCGGTGCTCGGCCTCGCCAACGCGCCGCTGACCGGCGTCGCCCCGATCTCCCCCTGGGCGCCGGCGCTGGCTATCGGCGCGATCGGGCTCGCGGTCTGGGGCCAGGTCCGCCGGCCCGGGCTGCCGCGGACCTTCTGGCCGATCGCCGCCGCCGCGGTCAGCTTTTGGCTGCTCGCCTCGTTCAACTTCATCCCCGGCCGCGAAGCGAGCTCGGTCCGCTACGTCTACGCCGACGGCGCCTTCGTCCTGCTGATCGCGGTGGAGCTTTTCGCCGGGCAGGGAATCCGTCTCGGCAAGAAGGCAATCTGGGTGGGGGCCGTGATTCTTGTGCTGGCGCTCGGGCCGAACATCGCCAAGCTTTACGACGGCTTCGAGTTTCTCAAGGAACAGACGCAGTTCACCCGTTCAGACACCGGCGCGATGGATATCGCCTCCGACACGGTGTCGCCCGAATTCTTCCTGACGCCGGAACTCTCCGGCACCGCGACGTTCTTCATTTCCGGTCAGCGTTACCAGGAAGCGGTCGCCAAGTGGGGCTCGCCGGGCTACTCACCGGACGAAATCGCCGCCGCTCCGGAAACTGGGCGCAAGCAAGCCGACATCGTCCTTGCCAGCGCGTTGCCTTTGGCGACCGAAACGGAAGCCGGAGGGTTCGATCCCTCGCTGGCCGGCGCGGCAGAGTGCGCTGCGGTTCCGCCCGGCGGCCCCGCGGTCGCGCTGAAACCGGGCAAGACGCGGATCCAGGTCGGGCCCGGAGCACCGGCGTCGCTCGCCCTGCGCCGCTTCGCCGCCACCGAATATGCGGTGCCGTTGAGCGCCGTCGAAGGTGGCTCGGCGATGACGCTCGACATCCCCAAGGACAAGGCTCCCGAATACCCCTGGTATCTGCGCGTCACGGCGTCGCAGGAAGTCTTCGTCTGCTCAGGCTAGCGGCGGGTCGCTAACCGACCATCGGCGGCCCGATGATTTCTCGTTTCGCCGCGCGCAGCGCGCGGCGCATGCGGCGGCGGATGCTCGGATGGAGCGTTGGGGGCTCGGCGCGCGCGCTTTCCGGCTCCGGGGCGAGACCCGGGAGGGGTCCCCGCTTTCGCAGTACGACCATGAACTCGATTCCACGGTGGGCGCAGGCTTCGATGTCGAAGGCTTCGTCGTTCATCTCGCGGATGGCGAGGATCAGCCGGAGGAACTCCGCCTGCGTCCAGACGTGCATGTGGATCGAGTAGGCGGCCTCTTCCAGCTCGGTCGCCCGCTTCGCCCAGTCGGTGACACCATCGTCGACCAGCACCAGCCGCGCGAAGTCCTCGTAGTGCTCGCGGCGCGAGCGCTCCGGGCCCTGCTCGTGGTCGGCGACCATGTGCTCGAGCGGGGTGACAGGCCGGCGGAAGTCGAATGAGTAGCGCTTGTCCGGGACCGCGTAGAAGAGCACGCCACCCGGTCTCACCTTCGAGAGGTGGGTGAGGATCGTGCCGATCGGGTCCTCGGTGTGCTCGAGGAAGTGGTTGGCGATGATGAAGTCCTGGCTCTCGCCGGTGACCGTCGCGAGCTTCTCGCCGTCGTCTACGACATCGACCTCGACGAGGTCCCAATCGGCGAGCTCTCGGTACTCACGGCGCAGGTCGGCGGTGAGCATCCGGTCCACATAACGGACGGTAGCCCCGCTTGGCATCGGCATCGGCTGGTGCAGCGGGCCGATCTCCAGGCCTTCGCCGGCCAGGTAGCTCGCGGCGAATACGTTGCGCGCCTCCAGGTACTCGGGGGTCGGAGGCTGCTGGGTGGGCGGAGTCCCCGCGGAAACGGATTGCTCAGGCGCGCTCACGCGCCAAGGCTACCCATCGCGGACAGCGTCATGACGGCCTGGGGACGTGCAAAGGTGTCGCGATGCCCGGCTCCCCGGCCACCGTCGCGGTCGTGATTCCGAGCTGGAACTCGGCCGGCCTCCTACCGCGCTGCCTCGATTCGGTCGCCACGCAGGGCGATGGGATCGAGCTCCTCGTCGTCGACAATGGGTCAACCGACGGCAGTGTCGAATTACTCCGCGAACGCAGCGTGAAGCACCAATCGTTGCCGCACAACGTCGGCTTCGCGACGGCGATGAATATCGGCGTGAGGGGCACCAGCGCGCCGTTGGTCCTGGCGCTGAACGCCGACACCATCCTCGAGCCAGGTGCCGTGGCCGCGCTCTCGGGCATGCTCGTGGCCGACTCCGGGCTGGGAGGCGTCCAGCCGAGGATCCTCCAACTGGAGGAGGATGGTGAGGGTGCGCCGGGCGATCCCGATGCGGCGCGCCTTTACAGCGCGGGCCAGGCACTGCACCCGGACGGAAGCGCGTACGAGACGGGTGCGGGGGAGAAGCAAGGTGATGCCTACCGTATGCGGCGCGAGATCTTTGGCGTCTGTGGGGCGGCCTGCCTTCTGCGCCGGGAGCTCTTCGAGAGCCTCGGAGGCTACGACGAGAGCTATTTCTCTTTCTACGAGGACGTCGACCTGAATGTGCGTGGGCGGATAGCCGGGTGGCGATTCGCCTACGAGCCGGAGGCCGCGGTGTGGCATGTCGGCAACGCGGGCTGGATGGAGAACACGCCGCACCCAGGCGCCTGGAACGCTCGCCTCGTCGCCCGCAACCGGATCACCACCCGGGCTAAGTTCATGCCGGCCGTAGCGCTGCCACGAATCCTCGCGGTCGAGGGCGGCTCGCTCTATCGCGCCGCGCGGCAGCGACGCTTCGCGGCGACGCTTCGCGGCAAGATCGAAGGCCTCTCCCGCCTCCCCGGCAGCTTCGGTGAGCGCCGTCAGCTCGCGGCGGCCGGCGAACCCGAGGCGGCCCGAGCCTGGCTCGGCCGCAGCGGGTTCGCGCCTAGCGTTCCTGCTGCTCGACCTTGACCTTGACGCCGTAAAACTTGAAGTGAAGATGCCTGGAGATCCCTTCGATCTTCAGGTTCTGCACCTGCGGAAACTGTTCGAAACCGCCGGTGCCGTCGAGCCGCGGATCGCGCGACACAACCATCCCATCTTCGGTCGTGTCGGGCACCAGCTGGTAGGAGACTAGGCCGTCGTTCAGCACCGCGGTACGGATTCGTGGGCGCCACAGCATCGAACGCAGTTTTTCGAAACCTTCCACCTTCGCCCCTTCGATTTTCATCAAGACGACTTCGCCGTGGTGCGCCTGCGGCACCTGTACTGGTTCGCCCGTGTTCGCTTCGGCTTCCCCGATCAATCTGTCCGGCCCGCAGCGATTCGGGACTCGTTCGAGCACCTGCCAAGAGAGGCTCGTGTTGACAGAGGCGAAATAACAGAGGATTTTGAAATTCTGTTCGGGTGGGTCCCAGGCTGGCTGGCGGCCCTGGAAACTGCGTGCCCCGCCGAGAGGCAAGGTTCCGCCGGGGTTTTGGCGGAGGATCACCTGCGGCCCGTGCTCTGCATCTTCAACTGATTCCGAGTTGAGACGGTCGAGCTTCTGGGTGTAGGCGGTGTAGTTCTGGATCACCGGGAACGGCGACCAGTCGAGTTCGTAGGCCCAGGCGACGGCTATTTCCCATGGGTCGACCTCGACCCGTTTGCCCTTCAGCAAGGCGAGCGTCTCGGGGTCGACTGCGTAGGTCGACTGCAGAGTTGAGCGGGCGAAGTCGATGTATTCCTGCCGCAGGCCCGGACGCGCGGCGAGTTCGGCCTCTTCGCCGAACGTGATCACGTTCTTGATCGGGTCGAGGCGGGCGGGGGTGGGATAGATGTGGAGGAGTACGAGGCCGAGCAGGATGCTCGCCGTCAAAAATGCGGGAGACAGGCTTCGCCGCCACGGCATGATCAGCCAGATCCCGAGCATCGCCGAGAGCCCGAGCGACAGATGGACCGGCTCGAAGCGGACGATGCCGTACTTGTAAGAGGAGAACGAGGCGACGGCGGTCAGCAGCACCGCGGCCCAGCGGGCGCGGCGGTCGCGAGTCCGCGCGAGGTAAGCGGTCATCACCAATCCGAGCGCGCAGAACAGGAGGAAGCCCTTCGCCCAGGTTGGCGCGCCACTGATCTCCATCGCTTCGTTGTAGCCAGACACCACCTGGGCGCCGTTTACGCCGTAGTCCCAGAGGCTCCCAAGAGGCTGGCCGGTCACAAGCCACAGCACCAAGACACCGCCGACGAAAAAGCCCACAAAGAGCGCCCACTGGCGCCGCGTGGCCCGCGCCCCGATCATCGCCAGCAGGCAAACGATCGTGATCGTCGGCCCGGCCGATAGCTTGATCAGGCACTCCAGCGCGGCGAGGGAGCCGCCGCCCACCGCGAGCAGGTCGACGGCGAACCCGGGGCGATCCTCGCGTAGCGCCGTCAGCGACCATGCGACGGCAAGGATCAGTGGCAGTTGCTCCATGTCCGGAATCGTCGCCAGGTAGAGAAAGGCGATGACAGCAGCGCCTAACAGACCGACCGTTCGTTGCAAGAGCCCCACGAAGGTGACGACGAACGCGTAGTAGACGACGGCGCTGAACGCGTAGGCGAGGACGGCCAGCCAGCTCGCCCATAGGGCCGGCCAGTCGAGGAAGCCAAGTGGGCCGTAGGTGAAGACGACTTCGGTACCAAAGTCCTTGTCGTGCTGCAGCCCCATGTAGAGGCCGCTCATCCAGCTTGAATCGAGGCTGGTCGTCGGCAGCGCGATCCCGAGCGGCCACGCCAGCAGCGCGACGATCGCCGCCGTTATCCAGATGCGCCGGCGGCCGACGAAGGCGTGGTCGCGGACGGCGACGATCGCCGCTTCGAGACGACGCCCGAGTTTCAGCTGATTCGCGAAGCCGCCCACCGCGGGCGCACTCTAGAGCGCGGGGCGGTGATCAGCTGCGCCGCTTGCGGCGTAAGGCGATCGCTTCGCGTCCGGTGATATCGAGGAGCGGGGCGCCGGAGACGTCGCGGCGCTCGAGGCCGCCGCCGGCGCGAAAGCCGCGAATCCGTCCCCGGATCCCCGTCGCAGTGTGGTCGCGGAGCAGTTGACCGACGCCGATCGCGCCCTCGCTCGCCAGCACGCGCAGCGCCAGGCGCGGGTCGCTCATCACGCCGTAGCGGCGCAGCATGTAGCCGCGGCTCCAGCCGGTGCGGGCGTACTTCGCGGCGCTCGCCGCCCCGAGACCCGCCGAGTAGGCGTGAAGGGCGCGCGCCTCGGGCGCCAGCCGGCATGCCCCGCCGCGGGCGGCAAGGCGTAGCGCCAGGTCAAGGTCCTCGTAGTAGAGGAAGATCCGCTCGTCGAAACCGCCGACCGCCTCGAAGGCCTCGCGTCGGTAGAGGGCCGCTCCGCCGGTCGGGCCGAGCGGGGCGGGGGCGCTCGCCGCCGCCGCGACCGGCTCACCGTGCAGGTAGTCGAAGCCCATCAGGGTGCGGTCTGCGACGACGCCGGCGGAGTCGATCAGCCCCGGTTCGCGTTCCTGCAGCATCACCCCGGCGACCGAGTCGACCCCGGCGCCGAGCCCGTCGACCAGCGCCTCGACGAAACGCGGCTCCGCCGCGGCGTCGTTGTTGAGGAGGACGATCGCGTCGGTCGGGTGCGCGGCCACCGCTCGGTTCAGCGCCGTGCCGAAGCCGAGGTTCTCCTCCATTCGCAGCAGCTCGACCTCGTGGAAGCTCTCGGTGACCACCCGATCGGACCCGTCGCTGGAACCGTTGTCGACGACGATCACGTCGGCCTCGACCGTCTGCGCCCGCAGGCTCTCCAGCGCGCGGACGAGACGCTCGCCGCCGTTGAAATTGGGGATGTAGACGCCCGGTCGCACTCGTCGCGGGGGGCGCTCGCTCAGCGTCGGGCGCCGAGTTTCGCTTTCGCGGCGCGGAGCGGCTCGGTCACCCGCCAGCTGTTCGACCGCTTCACCCGCTCCAGCTCGCGGCCGGTGGTCTCCAGCTCGCGTTCGAGCCGGGCGAGGTGGGCTCGTGCCTCGCGCAGCTCCGCTTCGAGCTCGACCTCACGCGGGGCCGGCGCGACGCCGGTCGATCCATCAGGGGGGCTGGACACCGAACGAGGGTACCCGGTCGCCGGGGGCATCAGACACCGACTCCGGCCCCGGATAGGGTTGCCCGTCGATGCGCAGGGAACCGGGCGATTCGAACCTACGGAGCCGGATCGCCAGGTGAGCTTCAACCTCGAATTGGGGCTGATCCTGCTGCAGGAGCTGGCGCTCCTGGCGCTGCCGCTGGTTGCGGCGACGATGTTCGCCGGATCGCTCGGGCTGCGCTCGCCGGTGCTCCTGGTCGCCGTCGCGCTGGCCGCCTCCGGTGCCGCCGCGATGCTCGTCTTCTGGGGCTTCTACGCGGAGCCCGAGATCGGCAAGACGCTCAGCTTCCTGATCGAGCTCGGCTCCGTCGCGGCCGTGCTCGCTCTTTTCCGGAGCCCCGGCGCCCGAGCGCCACTCCGCGAGCTGGCGACGCCTTTCGCACTCTGGATCCTGGCGAGCTACTTCGTCACCTACCTCGGTTTCCTCCACGGGGCGACCGGTGAACCGATCATCTACGCGTCGCACCGCTTCGCCGGCGCCCTGCCCGACGACAACGTCCTCCCCGGCATCTTCTCCGACTGGTTCTACGCCCATGGCCATCACGGCCCGCCGCCGCCTTTCGGCGAATGGCTCGCCAGCGACCGGCCGCCGCTGCAGACCAGCTACATCCTTGGCATGCGGCCCTTCGGCTGGGACGCCGGCGGGTTGCATTATCAGGAGCTCGGGGTGGCGCTGCAGATGCTCTGGGTGCCGGGGGCCTGGGCGCTTCTCCGCGCCTCCGACCTTGGGCCGCGCCTGCGCGCCCTGGCGATCGTCGCGGCGATGTTCAGCGACATCACGATCGTCCACGGCTTCTACGTCTGGCCGAAGCTGATCGCGGCCGGCTTCCTGCTCGCCGCGCTGGCGATGGCGATGTCGCCCGGGTGGAAGGCCTGGGCGCGCGATCCTCGCGCCGGGGCGCTCTTCGCCGCCCTCTGCACGTTGGGGATGCTGAGCCACGGCTCGAGCGCCTTCCTCGTCGTCCCGCTCATCGTCTTCGCCTTCTGGCGGGCACTGCCGGACTGGCGCTGGATCGGTGCCGCTGCCGCCGCCGCGCTTCTGCTCTACGTCCCCTGGACCGCCTACCAGCACTACGCCGACCCGCCCGGCAACCGGCTGGTCAAGTGGCAGCTCGGCGGCAACGACGCGATCAACGACGACGGGACCCTCTCGACGATCGTCGAGGGCTATCGCGAAGAAGGCCTCGACGGGACGCTCTCCAACAAGTGGACCAACGTGCAGGCGATCGTCGGCGTCGGCGAGGTCCGCGCGGTCGTCGACGGCCACAGCCCGCGTGAAACGAGCGGCTCGCTCAACCACACGATCGAAGACCTGCGGTGGGTGCGGTTCTACGGCTTCCTGCCGCTTCTCGGCTTCCTCCTGCTCGGACCGCTGGCGATGGCCTTCCGGGCCGCGGTCGACCGCGGCGGCGGGCGCGGGCCGGAGTGGCGCTTCGCCCTGCGTGCCGGGGCGCTCGCCCTCGCCGCGACCGCCTTCTGGGCGCTGGCGATGTTCGGCAACCCGATCTCCGAAGCGGTCCTCCACCAGGGCTGCCTGGCGGTACCGCTGCTGGCGATCTTCGCCTGCGTCGCCGCGGCCTACGCAGTCGATCGCCGCTTCGCGGCCTGTCTGGTGGCCTTCAACGCGATCTTCGTCGTGGCCCTCTACGTGCCGGTGTTGCTGCCGCCTCTCGAAACGTCGTACTCGTTCCTCGCGGGCCTGGTCGCGGCACTCGCCCTCCTTGGTTTCCTCTGGGTCGCCTGGCGCCCGCCCTGGGCGACCGAATCGACCGCCTGAGACGCACGCCCTCCTGCACGCACGCCCCGCTCCACAGCATCGTTTTCGGCCAAGTAGGGTTCCAGCGACCAGATGGAGCCCCTGAAAGGACTGATCCTCTCCGGCGGCGCCGGCACTCGCCTGCGGCCGATCACCCACACCTCGGCCAAGCAATTGGTCCCGGTGGCGAACAAGCCCGTGCTCTTTTACGGGATCGAGGCGCTGGTCGACGCGGGGGTCACCGAGATCGGGATCATCATCGCGCCGGAGACCGGGGGGGAGATCAAAGAGGCGGCCGGCGACGGTTCGCAGTTCGGCGCCCAGATCACCTACATCGTGCAGGACAAACCGGCCGGGCTGGCTCACGCGGTGCTGACCGCGGAGGAGTTCATCGGCGGCTCGTCGTTCGTCATGTACCTCGGCGACAACCTGCTGCGCGACGGCATCCGCGCCATGGTCGCGACCTTCGAGAAGGACGATCCCGACGCGCTGATCCTGCTGACCCCGGTCGACGACCCGCAGTCCTACGGGGTGGCGGAGCTCGACGGCGACGGCGGCATCAAGCGCCTGATCGAGAAGCCCAAAGACCCGCCATCGAACCTGGCGCTGGTCGGCGTCTACCTCTTCAGCCAGCTGATCTTCGACGCCGCCCGCCGCCTCGAGCCCTCCTGGCGCGGTGAGCTCGAGATCACCGAGGCGATCCAGACCCTGATCGATGACGGCCGCACGGTCCAGTCGGAGGTCGTCCGCGGTTGGTGGAAGGACACCGGGCAGCTCGCCGACATGCTCGAGGCCAACCGCCTCGTGCTCGAGGAGATCGAGGAGTCGGTCGAGGGCGACGTCGACGAGGCCTCCCGGGTGGAAGGCCGCGTGATCGTCTCCCCGGGCGCCAAGGTCATCCGCTCGATCGTCCGCGGCCCCGCCGTGATCGGCCCCGGCGCCACCGTCGAAGACGCCTACATCGGCCCCTACACCTCGATTGGCTCCGAGGTCGCGGTCCGCCGCTGCGAGGTCGAGCACTCGATCGTCCTCGCCAACTCGACCGTCGAGGACCTCGGCACCCGGATGGAGGCCAGCCTCCTCGGCCGCAACGTGAAACTGACCCGCAGCGACGGCCTGCCGAAGACCTTGCGCCTGCTGGTCGGCGACAACTCGGTCATCGAAATCCAATGAGGCCGGCGCGATGAAAGTCCTGATCGCCGGCGCCAACGGGCAGCTCGGCAAGGACATGGTGCTCGCGGCCGGCAACGTCGGCCACGACGTGGTCGGCTATGGGCGCGCCGAGATGGACGTCGCCGACGCCGAGGCGGTCAAGCGTCGGATCGACATGGATCGGCCCGACATGGTGATCAACTGCGCCGCCTGGACCGACGTCGACGGCGCCGAGACCGCCGAGGAGGGCGCCTTCGCGGTCAACGGGACCGGCGCCGGCAACGTCGCCGCCGCCGCCCGCGAGGCCGGCGCCGCGGTCGTCTTCGTCTCAACGGACTACGTCTTCGACGGCGAGAAGGGCGCGCCCTACGTCGAGTCCGATCAGCCCGCGCCGCTGTCGGCCTACGGCCGCACCAAGCTGGCCGGCGAGGAGGCCACCGCGGCCGCCAACCCTCGCCACTTCATCGTCCGCTCGTCCGGCCTCTTCGGGATCGGCGGCGGCAACTTCGTCGCCACGATGCTGCGGCTCGCCGAGTCGACCAACGAGGTGCTGGTGATCCGCGACCAGGTCACCTCGCCGACCTACACCTGGCACCTCGCCTACGGCCTCACCCGGCTGATCGACGGCATCGAGTACGGCATCCACCACATGGCCGCCGCGGGCCAGTGCTCCTGGTACGAATTCGCGCGCGAGATCTTCGAGCAGGCGAACGTTGATTGCAAAGTGCTCTCCGGCACCACCGAGATGCTCGGCCGCCCCGCCGCGCGCCCCGCGTTCTCGGCGATGGTGAGCCAGCGCGAGCACGCGATCACGCTGCCCTCGTGGAACGATGGGCTGGCCGGGTACCTCGCCCAGCGGTCCGAGACGAACTAGACGGAAGGAACGAGATGAAGCTCCTGGTCACCGGCGCCGCCGGATTCATCGGCTCGACCTACGTCCGCATCGCCGGCGATGCGCACGACATCGTCGTGCTCGACAAACTGACCTACGCGGGCCGGCCCGAGAACTTGCCCGAGGGCACGCAGCTGATCGAGGGCGCGATCGAGGACCCGGACATCGTCCGCGAGGCGATGCAGGGCGTCGACGCGGTCATCAACTTCGCCGCCGAGTCCCACGTCGACCGCTCGATCAACGACCAGCAGGCCTTCGCCCGCACCCACGTGATCGGCACCGGCACGCTGCTCGACGCGGTCCGTGAACTCGGCATCCAGCGCTACGTCCAGGTCTCCACCGACGAGGTCTACGGTTCGATCGCCTCCGGTTCCTTCACCGAGACCTCGCCGCTCGACCCCTCCTCGCCCTACTCGGCGACCAAGGCGGCGGGCGACCTGCTGGTCGGCGCCCACGTCCACACCTACGGGCTCGACGCCTCGATCGTCCGCGGCTCCAACAACTACGGCCCGCGCCAGTACCCGGAGAAGCTGATCCCGCTGATGGTGCTGAACGCGCTCCACAAAGACCAGCTGCCGGTCTACGGCGACGGCAAACAGGTCCGCAACTGGCTCTTCGTCGAAGACTTCTGCCGCGGCATCCACACCGTGCTCGCCAAAGGCAAGGCGGGCGAGGTCTACAACGTCGGCGGCCCCGACGAGTGCGAGAACATCGAGGTCGTCAAGCGGGTCATCGACCTGGTCGGCGGCGACGAGTCGATGATCGAGTACGTCACCGACCGCCCCGGCCACGACCGCCGCTACTCGCTCTCCTCGGAGAAGCTGAAGCGCGAGCTCGGCTGGGAGGCGCAGGTCCACTTCGACGAGGGGATCAAGCGCACCGTCGACTGGTACCGCGACAACGAGGACTGGTGGGGCCCGATCCGCTCCGGCGAGTACCGCGAGTACTACGAACGCCAGTACGGCAAGGCCCTCGGCTAGCCGAGGCTAGCGGCGATGGCGACGGCAGCACAGACGAAGCTCGACGGGCTGGTCCTGGTCGAACCGCAGGTGCACGGGGACGAGCGCGGCTTCTTTCTCGAGACCTACGCGGTCGACGAGTGGAAGAGCCTTGGGGTCGAGGCGGACTTCGTCCAGCAGAACCACTCGCGCTCCTCGCGCGGGACGTTGCGCGGCATCCACTTCCAGACCTCGCCGGGGCAGGCGAAGCTGTTGCGGTGCGCGCGCGGGTCGATCATCGACGTGGCGGTGGACCTGCGCAAGGACTCGCCGACTTACGGCGAGTGGGAGTCCCACATCCTCGATGACGAGAATCACCATCAGCTCTACGTGCCGATCGGCTTCGGCCACGGCTTCGCGGTGCTGAGCGAGGTGGCCGACGTCTGTTACCAGGTGTCCTCGCTTTATGACCCCGCCACCGAGGCGGGCATCGCCTGGGACGACCCCGAGGTCGGGGTCGACTGGCAGGTCGACGAGCCGCTTCTCTCCGGGCGCGACCAGACCGCCCCGCGGCTCAGCGAGATCGCCGACTCGCTGCCCTGGTAGGGGGTTCGACGGAAGGGGGACCGACCCCCTTGGAGTGCGTCCCGCGGTGACGTACGCTGCCGCCGCAAATGGAGGTTTCGCGGCGGAACATGAAGATCACGCTCGCGGCGATGACGCTGGCGAGCTCGATGATCCTCGTCGACCAGACCGCGGTGCCACTCGCCGCGCCGCACGCGATCATCGGCCTGCACGCGCAAATCTCGCAGTCGCAGTGGCTGATGACCGCGAACATCCTGCCGCTGGCGGCGCTGATGGTCTTCGGCGGCCGGCTCGGCGACCTGTTCGGGATGCGCCGCGTCTTCCTGATCGGCGCGGTGATCTTCGCCCTGGCGACGACGGCGATGGGCGCCTCCCAGGACATCGCGATGGCAATCGCCGCGCGCGCCGTGCAGGGGGTCGGGGCGGCGCTGATGATGCCGACCGCGCTGGCGATCGTCAGCGCCGTCTATCCCGACGAGGAGAAGGGCGCGGCGCTCGGCATCCTCGCCGGCGCCTCGGCCTTCTTCGCCGCGCTCGGGCCGGTGCTCGGCGGCGTGCTGACGGCGATCGACTGGCGTCTCGTCTTCCTCGTCAACGTGCCCTTGGCGATCATCACGATCGTCCTCACCGTCCGTGCCACGCCGGAGATCGAGCCCGACCCGAACGCCTCGCGTGAACTCGACCTGCCCGGCGTCGTCACCTTCGCGGCGATCGTCGGCGCGCTCATCTTCGGCCTCAGCCAGGGGCCGCAGGAAGGTTGGGGCGAAGCCGAGACGCTGGTCCCGATCGCCATCGGCCTGCTGATGATCCCGGTCTTCCTACTGATCGAGCGGCGCTCGAAGAACCCGATGATCAACTTCAAGCTCTTCCGCCATCAGAACTTCCTCGCCTCGAACCTGAGCCAGCTTCTGGCCGGGATGATCGAGCTCGGGCTCGGATTCCTCACCCCGTTCTTCCTCCTGCTGGTGGTCGGGGTCTCGCCGACGACGGCGGGGATCGCGCTGATCCCGGCGACCATTCCGGTGATCCTCGCCGGCCCGTTGGCGGGCAAAGCCTTCGACCGCTTCGGCGGGCGCTGGCCGCTGGTCGGCGGCTTCTTGATCCTCGCCGCCTCGGGGATCGTGCTGGCGGTCTCAGTCTCCAGCGAGTCGGCGGTGGCGCTGATCCCGGGCCTGCTGTTGCAGGGCCTCGGCCTCGGCATCGTCCTCACCGTCAACGACCCGACTGGGCTGACCGCCGTCCCGACAAGGACAGCGGCGAGGCGGCGGGGATGATCAACACCTCCGAGCAGCTCGGCGGCGCGCTCGGGATCGCGATCCTCGAGGCGATCGAGCTCGGGATCAACTTCGCGAAGCTGCAGGACCACTTCAACGAACGCGGCATCCACCCGACGCCGCATCAGAACGAAGTCGGCGTCAACCTGATCCTCGAAGCCGAGCAGAAGGGCCTCGACAACCTGCCCCACAGCCGGATCCTCGACCTGATCAAGCCCGACGTGGTCGCCTCCCACGTCACCGCCTTCGAAGCGACCTTCTTCGCCTCCTCGGGCATTGCCCTGCTCGGCGCGCTGGTCACCTTCGTCCTCGTCCGCAAGAGCGATCGGCTGAAGACCCCCGGGCCGGAAGTCTTCAGCCGTCGCTCACGCTGGATCGCGACCGGCGTCGGCCGCTCGCCCGCGATCAGTCGGCGACCGGCGCCGCGGCCTGGGGAATCGGCGACGGGCTAGAGGCCGCCAGCGGGCGCATCAGGACCAGGGCGACCCCCAGGGCGAGGGCGATCAGGCCCGCGGAGACGGCGATCGTGCTGGGCACGCCTTCGATCAGCGCCTTGGCTCCGGTGCCTTCGCTCGCCGCCGCGAAGACGGTGACGAGGACGCCGATGCCGATCGTCGAGCCGAGCTGCTGGAACACGTTGACCAGGCCCGAGGCGGCGCCCGCGTCGTGGTTGTCGACGCCTGCCATCGCCGCCTGGGTCAGCGGCGTGAAGGCGAGGCCCATGCCACCGCCGACCAGCAGCATCGGCAGCGCGATCCCGGTCCAGTAGTCGGTCCCTGCCGTGATCCGGCTGAGCCAGACGAGGCCGATCAGCGCCAGCGCCAGGCCGCCGATCAGGACCGGGAACGGCCCCACCCGGCCGAGCAGTTTCGGCACCACTTTCACCATCGAGAAGATGGTCAGCGTCACCGGCAGGAAGGCGAGGCCGGCCTTCAAGGCGCTGTAGCCCTCGGCGCCCTGGAGGAATTGGGTCAGGTAGAAGAACATCCCGAACATCGCGCCGACCATCAGCAGGCGGGTGGCGTAGGCGCCGACCCGCTCACGGCTGGCGAAGAGGCGCAGCGGCGTGATCGGCTGGCGCGCCCGTTTCTCGATCGCGACGAAGGCGGCGAGCATCACCGCGGCGAGGGCGAAGGAGAGCAGCGCGACCGAGTCGCCCCAGCTCGTTTCCGCCGCCCGCACGAGGCCGTAGACGAGGGCGCTCATGCCGAGCGTCGAGGTCGCCGCGCCGCCGATGTCGAATTCGCCGGTGTGGCGCTCGGTCTCGGGCAAGTAACGGGGCGCCAGGGAGACGAGGACGACGCCGATCGGGACGTTGATGAAGAGGCTCCAACGCCAGGAGATCCAGGTGGTCAGCATGCCGCCGAGGATGAGGCCGATGCTGGCCCCGGCACTGGCGACGGCGGAGTAGAGGGCGATCGCGCGGGTGCGCTCGGAGCCCTCGGGGAAGGAGATCGTCAGCAGCGCCAGGGTCGAGGGCGCGGCGATCGCGGCGCCGACGCCTTGGATCGCGCGGGCGGCGAGCAGCCAGGTCTCCGACTGGGCGAGCCCGCCGAGCATCGAGGCGGCGGTGAAGATGGTGATGCCGATCACGAACACCTGGCGGCGTCCGAGCAGGTCGCCCGCGCGGGCGCCGAGCAGCAGCAGGCCGCCGAAGGCGAGCGCGTAGATGTTCTGGACCCACGAGAGGGAGGCCGGGGAGAAGCCGAGGTCGGTGCGGATATCGGGGAGCGCGGTGATCACCACCGACGCGTCGAGGACGACCATCAGGTAGCAGCCGAGGATGATCGCGAGGACCATCGCGGGGTTGGCTGCCCCTGCGTTTGCGGTGCGGCGGGCGTCGGCCCGCCTCAGAAGTGTGGAAGCCATGCGGGGAAGGGTCCTTTGGGAGAAGGAGGAAGGGTGTTAAAATGGAGGTATCCTCCGCCTAATAGGGAGGGCGCCTCCGGTTCTTGAGAGGACTATACGGAGGCAGCCTCCGTTTTGTCAAGGCGACCCCCCAATGAGGTGTACGAGATGGCTGCGACCCCAGATACGATCACCGCCACGGCGACGGCCCTGCCCGATCGGCCGAAGCGCGCCGACGCGCGCCGCAACTACGACAAGCTGGTCGCGGCCGCCCGCGAGGTCTTCGCCGAACAGGAGACCGGCGCGACGCTGGAGGAGATCAGCAAGCGCGCGGGAGTGGGGATCGGCACGCTCTACCGCCACTTCCCGGCGCGCGAGAACCTGATCGAGGCGGCCTACTACGACGGGGTCGAGGAAGTCGCCACCTCGGCGATCCGCTTCGCCGACGAGGAGCCCTGGGAGGCGCTGACCGGCTGGCTGCGCGAAGTCGTCGCCTTCGCCGCGACCAAGCGGGTGCTCGCCGACGAGATGTTCGCGGTGATGGACCGCGACGCCCCCTTCTTCAAGAGCTGCTCGGGCGTCGTCTACGACGCCGGCGAGCCGCTCCTGAGCCGCGCCCAAGACGCCGGCGTGGTCCGCGATGACGTCGACATCAACGACGTGACGAAAATGGTCATGGGCATCGCCAACCTGCGCACCGCGCCGGCCGACCAGATCGAACGCCTCGTCGCCGTCGCCCTCGACGGCCTCCGCCCGCCCGCCTAGAGACCTCACCTCGCGCCTGTAGCCTGCGCCGCATGCTGCGGGCGGCAAACCGCGTCCCGATCTGGGTCGGCGGCCTGATCGTCGCCCTGCTCGGCTGGCGGGTCGGGATGAACCCGCCCGGAGTCGGCCTCGACGCGAGTTGGAACGCCGGCCTCGCGATGGGCGTCCACGACGGCCTGCACTGGGGCAAGGAACTCGTCTGGACCTACGGGCCGCTGGGTTTCCTCCAGACGCAGCTCGTCTGGTTCACCGACCAGACGGTCCTCACGTTCCTCTACCAGGGCCTACTTCACGTCATCTTCTGCGTCGCCCTGGTCTGGGCTCTGGGACGGCGGCTGGCGCTGCTCCTCGCCTGCGTCGGCGCGTTCGTCGCGGTGACGGTGCTGCCGCTGCTCGAGCTGAGCCTGTTGAGCGCGGTGATCGCTTCCTTCTGGCTGTTGGAAGAGCCTCGGTCTGACCGCTTCCTGAACGCCTTCGTGATCGCGGCCGCGACCTTCGCCGCGCCCGCGGCGCTGATCAAGCTCTCGACCGGGCCGCTGGTCCCGCTCGTCCTCCTCATCGCCTTGATCGGCGCCCGCGTCGGGGGGCGCCGCATCGCCCTCTTCGTCGGCCTCCTCGTCGTCGAGTTGCTCGCCCTCTGGCTGCTCGCCGGCCAGAGCCTCGGTGACATCCCCGCCTTCGTCCGGCACTCGATCCAGATCTCGAGCGGCTACAGCGCGGCGATGCTGCGTTCGACCGAAGTCGCGCCCTGGCGGGTGACCGCGGCGACGCTCGGCGCGATCGGCGTCTCGGTCGCCCTCGTCGTCGTCGCCTGGCTCGCCCCTTATCGCGACCGGCGCGGCCGGTGGGCCGGGACGCTCCTCGTCGCCCTCGCCGCCTTCGCGATCTACAAGGAGGGCGTCGTCCGCGTCGACGCCGGCCACCTCACCGTCTACTTCGCCAACGCCTGCGTCCTCTGGATCGCGGTCGGCTTCGCCCCTGGGCGCCGCTGGTTCATCCCCGCGGTCGCTCTCCTCGTCTTCCTCGCGAGCCTGCCGCTGCGCCCGGCCGGCACGGCCGACAACCTGAACCCGTTCAGCAACCTCCACTACGCCTTCGATCAGGCCCGCAACCTGGCCGGCCCCGGCCGTCGCGCCGCGGCGATGGAAGACGGGCGCCGGGGCCTCAAGGCGACCTACGCGCTCGAACCGGGTGCGCTGGCCGCCGTGCGCGGCCACACCGTCGCGGTCGAACCGTGGGAGGCGGGCGCCGCCTGGGCCTACCACCTCGACTGGCTCCCGCAGCCGGTCTTCCAGAACTACAGCGCCTACACGCCCGCCCTCGATCGGATGAACGCGGCGACGATCGAAAGCCCCGACGGGCCCGAACGACTGCTGCGCGAGAACGCCCAGGTGGTCGACGCCGAGTTCCCGACGCCGGACATCGACAACCGCTTCCTCGGTTGGGACCCGCCCGAACAGGCGCGCGCCGTCCTCTGCAACTTCGCCCCGCTTTACACCAGCGAACGCTGGCAGGTGCTCGGCCGGGTGCCGGATCGCTGTGGCCCCGAACGCGCGCTCGGGACGGTGGAAGTCGCGGCCGGGCAGTCCGTCCCGGTGCCCGCTCCCGAACCCGGCACCGTCGTCTTCGCCCGCATCGGCGGCGTCGGGGTCTCCGGCCTCGAGCGCGTGCAGAACTTCCTCCTCCACGCCCGCTCCCGCCACGCCGTCGTCAACGGCGAAACGCGCTATCGGCTGGTGGCCGAAACCGCCGGCGACGGCCTGATGATGCGGGTAGCCCCTGGGATCGTCGAATCTGGGCCCTTCGACCCGGTCCCCGAAGCCCGCACGATCGCCGTCGAAGGCGGGTCCGCAACTCTCACCTACGAATTCTTCTCTATGAGTGTGAGATGAGCTACGAGCGGACCAACCACCCGGTGGCGATCGTCGTCGTGCTCCTCTTCGCGGTGCTCGCCGGCACCGTCGCGATCGCCTCGATCTGGGCGAACCAGCAGCTGCTCTCGACCGGCAGCTGGGTGTCGGTAAGCGACCGGTTGTTGGAAAGCACGGACGTCCGTCACCGGGTCGCCGAGTTCCTCGGCGAAGAACTGACCGCGGGGACCGAAGCGCAGCTCATTGCCGCCGGGCAAGAAGGAGCCGCCGCGCTGGTCGGGGCGCAGCTACGCGCGCGACAGACCGAGCTCGCCGAAGGCGTGATGAAGACGAGCCAATTCAAGTTGATCTGGCTGGAGGCCAATCGGCAGGGCCACCGCGCCCTGCTGCGCGTCCTCGACGAAGAAGCCGGGGCGGGGGAACAGGTCGTGATCAACCTGACCCCGGCGCTGCGGCAGCTCGCCCTCGTGCTCGAAGAAGAAGGGCTGGCCGAAGAACTCGGCGTCGCCGATCTCGCCGGCTTCGTCGAACCGGGAGCGGCGCGGATCAAGGTGCTCGAAGCCCAGGAGGTGAGCGCCGCCCAGGACGCCGTGCGGGTGGTCCGCCACCTGACCGCGCCCGCGATCATCGCCGCCCTCGCCCTCTACGGGATCGTGCTCTTCCTCGGCCGGCGCCGGCTCTCGCGCACCTTCCTCGGCATCGGCCTCGCCTTCGCCGCGACCGGCGCCCTGTCGCTGCTCCTGCGGTCTATCGCCGGAGATCGCATCATCGACAACCTGATCTCGGGGAACACCGACCGTGAAGCCGCCGACGCAGCCTGGCGGATCGCGACCTCGAAGATCGCCGACCTGGCGGGCATCGCGATCGGCCTCGGCGCGGTCGTCGTCCTGCTCGTCGGCGCGGTAGGGGTCCTGCGGGTGATGATGCGGAGCACGGTGGAGGCCTGATGAGCTTCGGCGGGATCGAGGCGGGCGGGACGCGCTGGAACTGCGCCGTCGGCGGCGACGGGCCCCAGCCGGAGCGGGTCGAGACCTTCCCGACGACGACGCCGGCGGAGACGATCGGTCGGGCGGTCGAATTCTTCGCCGCCGTCCCCGACCTCGAGGCGCTCGGCCTCGGCCTCTTCGGCCCGGTCGACGTGCGCCGCGACTCGGCGCGTTGGGGGACGATCACGACGACGCCGAAGCCGGGCTGGCGCGACGTCGACGTCGTCGGGCCGCTGGCCGAGGCGCTCGGTGTGCCGATCGCCCTCGACACCGACGTCAACGCGGCAGCGATCGGCGAGTGGCGCCACGGCGCTGCCCAGGGCCTCGACACCTTCGTCTACGTCACGGTCGGCACGGGGATCGGCGGCGGCGCCTTCGCCAACGGCCGGCCGGTCCACGGCCTGCTGCATCCCGAGATCGGCCACATGCTGATCCCGCACGACCGCGTCCGCGACCCCTTCGACGGCTGCTGCCCCTACCACGGCGACTGCCTCGAGGGCCTCGCCTCGGGGACCGCGATGAGGGAGCGCTGGGGGCGGCCCGCGGAGGAGATCGACGACTCGGCCGCGTGGGACCTCGAGGCTGAGCACCTCGCCCACGGCCTCGCCAACCTTGTCCTCACCTTGTCCGCCGAACGCATCGTCCTCGGCGGCGGCGTCGGCCGCTCCCCGGGCCTGGTCGAGCGCGTCCGCGCCCGCCTGCCCGAGACCCTCGCCGGCTACGTCGACGTCCCCCAACTCAGCACCGAGGTCGACACCTACCTGGTGCCTCCCGCCCTCGGCGAGCACTCCGGCGTCATCGGCGCCCTGGACCTCGCTCGCACCGCATGTTGACGGGCCGAAAACCGGACTATCAGACGGGTTTTCGGCCCATCAACATCTAGCTGCGGCCGCGGAGGGCGGTGATCGCCAGGCTGACGGCGAGCTTGGCGCCGATGCCGAGGTACACCGCCGCGTTCAGGAACCGGTTGGACGTCGGGGCGTCGAAGCGGCGGTAGAAGCGGCCCATGCCGCGATGGAAGGCGATCTCCTGCTTCGGGGCGCGGCGCTTGGCGCTTGACCCACCCTTGACGTGGAGTGCCCTGGCCCGGGGTTCGTAGAAAACCTTCCAGCCCGCGTCCCAGAAGCGGTGGCACCAGTCGAGGTCCTCCATGTAAAGCCAGTAGCCCTCGTCGAGCAGGCCGACCTGGGCGACCGCCTCGGCCCGGCAGAGCATGAAGGCGCCGTTCACCGCGTCGACCTCGCCGGGGTCGTCCTCGCCCAGGTGGGTCGCCCGGTACTGCGAGAGCGAGTCGCCCGCTCCCTCGCCGCGGCCGATCCCGGTGAAGTGGGCAAGCGCCGCGAGTGGCGTGGGGAAGGAGCGCTTGGCGGCGTGGTCGAGCTCACCGTCCTCACGCACCAGCTTCGCCCCGACCATCCCCACCTTCGGGTCGGCGGCGAGCCGCGCCAGGCAGGTGTCGAGCGTCCCCGCGTAGACCTCGGTGTCCGGGTTCAGCAGCAGCACGGCCCTGGCGACGCTCTCGCGCAAGACGATGTTGTTGGCCGCCGAGAAGCCGACGTTGCCACAGCGCACCAGGTGGAACTCGGGAAACTCGCGCTCGACCATGTCCGGCGTCCCGTCGGGGCTGCCGCTGTCGACGACACTGACCCGCATCGTCGCCGTCCTCGGCGGGTGCGCCCGCAGGCTCTCCAGACAGCGCCGCAGCAGCGCTTCGGCCCCGTGGCTGACGATCGCGACCTCGAGGTCGGGCAACGCTAGTAGGCGCCCTCGCCGCGGACGATCGCCCGTGGCGTGCGGATCAGGATCTGCAGGTCGGTCAGCAGCGAGAGGTTGTCGAGGTAGTCGCGCTCCATCGCCAGCCGCTCCTCGAAGGTGAGGTCGCTGCGGCCGTAGACCTGCATCGGCCCGGTGAGGCCGGGCTTGATCGCGAGGCGGCCGCGCTGGCGCTCGTCGTAGAGGGCGACGACGGCCTCCTCCTCGGGCCGCGGTCCGACCAGCGACATCTGCCCGCGCAGCACGTTGATCAGCTGCGGCAGCTCGTCGATCGAGGTCCGCCGCAGGTACTTGCCGACGCGGGTGACGCGGGGGTCGTCGGGGATCTTGAAGGCCGGCTCGGCGAGCTTCGAGAGGTCGATCAGCTCGCCCAGCCGCTCCTCGGCGTCGGCGACCATCGTGCGGAACTTCAGCATCGTGAAGGACTCGCCGTCCTTGCCAGCGCGCCGCTGGCGGAAGAAGACGGGACGGCCCGAGTCGATCAGGATCGCCAGCGAGGCGAACAACAGGATCGGCGAGATCAGGACCAGCAGGAGGCCGGAGACGACGATGTCCATCGCCCGCTTCATCGCCTGGGTGGAGCGCGGCGGGTCGGAGAAGCGGAAGTCGAGTACCGGCAGCTCGGCGAGGCGGTTCAGCTCGATCCCCGGGCCGAGCAGGCCGTAGTGCTGGGGCAGGAAGGTGAGCGCCAGGCCTAGCTCCTTGCACTCCTCGATCAGGCGCTCGGCGGCGGGCTCTGACATCTGCTGTTCGGTGACGACGACGCGCTCGATGCCGGCGACGGCCGCGACCTCGGAGATGTCGGAGAGGGTGCCGAGGCGGACCAGCTCGGCCGAATCCTCCTCGGTCGAGTTCGAGAGGTAGCCGACCAGGTGCAGGCGCGTCTCCGGGTGGGTGACGACGCGGCGGGCGACGGTGTCGACCGTGGCGGGTGCCCCGACCACGATGCCGAGCGCCATCGGCGTCGCCCGGTGCCAGACCCAGCGCAGGACGCCGCGGAGGATGAAGCTGCCGACCAGCGTGCCGACGCCGAGCGCGATCGCGCTCTTCGGCGAGAGCGGCCCGACCGGGCTGACCGCCAGCAGGGCGTCGAGCACCAGCGTCCCCAGCACCGTCGCTGAGACCAGCGACGGCACCTCGTCGAGGGTGCTGTGGCGGATCCGCCGGTGATCGTGGTCGTAGAGCCCGTGGAGCTTGACCACGATGATCCAGCTGGGGGAGAAGAGGACCGCCCAGAAGAGGTCGGCGACATCGGTCGAGCTGGTCGTCGCGGTGACGGCGAAGAGCGTGACGATCAGCGCCGTCCAGTCGCTCAGCGCCAACAGCCGCCGCAGCAGCGCACCGCGCCGGCGCGAGCCCTCGGGCCCGCTCAGTCCCAGCCGGTCCGCCGCGGTGATCGAGATGGTCGAGCGCCTTTCAGCCGCCCCCGAGCACTGCTCGGTGGCGATCTTCTCTGTGTCGGGCGTCTGAGTCATCTAGCAACCTTCACCTTCACCTTCAAACCCTTCTGAGAGACAAGTTTCGAGTGGATTGAGGCGTTTTGCTTCTTCAAGGTCGGCCTGGGCGGCTTCATTCTGCCCCGCCTTGTGCTCGGTGCGCGCCCGCAAGTAGTACAGGCTCCAGTTACGGTCCTCGCGGTCGATCGCCTGCCCGAAGCGGTGAATTGCTTCTTCGTATTCGCCGTTCGCTTCGGCCAGCAGGCCGAGCTGGCGGTACGGGGTAGCCGCCCAGGGCTCGATCGAACGCGCCGTCTTGGCGTGGTTGACGGCGCTTTCGAATTCGCCCGCTTCGATCGCGTCGGTCGACTGGTGGATCTCGCGATCGACCAGCAGCGGGCCGATCAGCGCCAGCATCGTCAGCCAGGCGATGGCGAGGCCGACCACGGCGACGCTGAAGCGCCGGCGCCCGGGCGCGCCCGGATCGGTGCCTTCGCGCGCCCGCGCGGTCGCTCCGGCGCGCCAGATCTGGCTGCAGCGGGCGGCGACCAACGCCGCCGTCGCCATGAAGAAGACCGAGCCGACGACGGCGATCTGCCAGAACCAGTCGAAGGCCGAACCGAGCGCGAAGGCGAAGCTGACGCTGAGCAGGACCCCGTAGAGCTCCCGTTGTCGGCCGCTCGCCGCCCGCCAGGTCCAGAAACCCACCCCGAGCAGGAATAAGACCATCGCCACGATCAGGACGCCGCCGAGGATGCCGAGCTCGGCCAGTGGCTGCAGGTAGAGCGAGTGCGCGTCTTTGACCGGCATGTCGAGCGGCCGGTGTTCGTTCCAAGAGAACTGGTACGTGCCGGCGCCTTTGCCGAGCAGCGGCTCTTCGCCGAACGCCTTCAGGGCGACTTCCCAGAACTGGACGCGGCCGCCGCTCGAGACTTCGCTGAAGTGTTCGCCGGGCTGGGCCGAGACGCCGAGGTCGGCGCTCGAGAAGCGGTTCCAGGCCTTGCCACCGACCGCGATCCCGAGCACCACGAGGACGACCAGGACGGCGACGCCGATGCCGCGCAGGACGCGGGGGTCGCGCGAGATCGCCAGCGCCCGGACGACCGGGGCGGGGCGGTCGCGCTCGGCTCGGCGTAGCGCCCAGAAGAGGAGCAGGGCGACGGCCGAGCCGGCGAGGATCAGGAGCAGCGTGATCAGCCCCTGTTCGACGAGGAGCCCGGATTCTTCGACGTTGTTGGCGATCGGGTCGTGGGCGGCGACGTAGAGGACCGCGGGGACCGCGCCGATCACCCCAGACAGGGCGGTCGCCAGCATCCAGAGGCGGTCGGTGCTCAGCGCCAGCAGCAGGGCGCCCGCGACGACCACCACGAGGATCCCACCGCGCGAGTAGGTCAGGTAGAGCGCCAGGAAGATCGGCGGGATCGCGGCGGCCGAGAACCAGCGCAGCCAGGGCACCAGTGAGCGCCGCGTCATCCACAGCAGGAAGAGCGTCGCCATCGCGCAGAAGAGCCCGATCGCGTTCCAGTATCCGAGCGGGTACCGGAGGCGAGAGCCGTTCACCTTTTCCGCCGAGAGGTCGAAAACGTGGGGCATCAGGCGCGTCGCGAGCGCCAGCAAGACGACGCCCGTTATGGCAATTGCGATGCCTTCACCGAAACGTTGGCGCCTTTGGTCGGTTTGGGCCAGGAGGAACGCGGCAAGGAAGACACCGAGGTACACCAGGACGCGGTCGGCCTCGGCCACGCTCAACTCGACAGAACCGGACCAGAGAGATGAGATTGCAGACCAAAGCGCAAAACCGAGGATCAACCCGCTCGCCCAGTAGAACGGCTTCCCCAGGATCGCCCGCCCGGCGGCTCCGAGGACCAGAAGGCCGACCACGACCAGCCATACGACCAATCCGGCCACGTGGCGATCGCTCAGTTCGTAGCCGCCTCCGGCCAGCGAAAGCCCCCCGATCAGGGCCACCGGAGCGAGGAACGCCGACGATTCCTCTAACCTTGCGCGGAATGCAAGGTGCCCCCCGCCGCTCGGCCCGGTCCTTTTTCGTGCTTCCGCTAGTGCTTGCTCTGCTGGCATTGGTTGCGCTTCCTGCGTTCGCTGACGCGGGTGAAGTTCCTCAGTACGAAGTAGAAAAGACGGAATCCTTCGAAGTTCCGAACACGACCAAGGAATCGGTGAAGCCTAAGCACATCACCGAAGGAAACTCCGGCAAGTCGAGCAACCCGTCCGCGAAAGCGTCGGAAACCGGCGGCGAAGGTTCCCAAAAGAAGAGCGAACCGGAAGAAGGCGGCGAAAAGGAAACGTCGCAGTCCGGTGGCGCGGGCCCGAGTGAAGGCGGGGGCAACGGCGGTGGCAGCGAAAGCTCCACGTCCGGCGGCAACGGCGGCAAGACCAACGACGGTATCGGCGGATCTGAAGCTGTCGCCGGCGGCGGCACCGGGACCCCGGTCGCCCACAAGACTGAAACCAGCAGTGGTGGCTCGTCCCCGGTGGTGCCGATCCTGATCGCGGTGATCGTCCTGGCGGCGATCTCGATCGGAGTCGTGCTCTACCGCCAGCGCAAGTCGGGCGGCCAAGGCCCGGACCGTAGCGTCAGCTCGTCCAACGCGAGCTAGACCGCAACCATCCATGGAGGGATCGATGCTTCAAGTCAGCAGGAAGACGCGCGCGCTGACGGCCGTTCTGGTCGCAGTCGTCGTGCTCGGCGCATTCGCCGCGAATGCCGCGGCGTTGCCCGCCAAATTCTTCGGCGTCGTGCCGCAGTCGTCACTAACCCAGGAACAGTTCAACACCCTGAAGAAGGGCAAGGTCAAGTCGATGCGGATCGCCCTGATCTGGGCGGGCGTCCAGCCGACCAAGGGCGCCTTCAACTGGAGCGGGGTCGACGCGGAAGTCGAAAAGGCCGCCAAAGCGGGCATCGAACTGCTCCCGTTCGTGGTCGGCTCGCCCACCTGGGCGATCCCCAACGCGACCGTTCCGGGCACCGGCGGTGCCCTCGCGCCCGCCCACCTGCCCGCAACCGGCACCTCGGCCACCGCCTGGACCACGTTCCTGAAAGCCGCGGTCGCGCGGTACGGCAACGGCGGCACCTTCTGGACCGAACATCCGTTGGTCCCTGATGTGCCGATAAAGAATTGGCAGATCTGGAACGAGCCGAACTTCAAGTACTTCGTCGCCAAGCCGAACCCGAAGGAATACGGGCAGCTGGTGAAGATATCCTCGGCGGCGATCAAGTCGGTCGACCCGGAGGCGCAGGTGATCCTCGCCGGCCTCTTCGCCAAGCCCGCAGGCGCCCGGCACCTGAACGCGAGCGGCAAGGTCGTCTTCGGCACCAGCCCGAACTACTACGGCTCCTACTTCCTCGAACAGATGTTCAAAACGAATCCGGGGATCAAGTCGAGGTTCGAGGGGGTCGCGCTGCACCCCTACGTGGCCCGGTACCGCCAGCTCGCGCCAGAGATCGAAGAAGTCCGCAGGGTCCTCACCAAAGCCGGCGACGGCACCGAGCCGCTCTGGATCACCGAGCTCGGTTGGAGCTCGGAACCGCCGGTCGGCCCGAGCAACGTCTTCGCCGTAGGCCAGTCCGGCCAGGCGCGCGAACTGAAAGGCGCCTTCACGCTTCTGAGCAAGGACCAGGCGAAATTCCGCCTCACCCACGTCTACTGGTTCTCGGTCGACGACGCGCTCGAAACGTGCAATTTCTGCAACGGATCCGGTCTGTTCAAGAAAGGCTTCATCCCGAAGAAGTCCTGGACCGAATTCGTGAAGTTCACCGGCGGCACTCCGTAGCCGCAGAGCCAACCCATCGGTCTGCGTAAGATCGATGGGTTGGCGACCCGATCGAAAAGCACCACGAAGTCTGACCCGCTGGCGCCGTTCTCCCCGGCGACCCGGCGCTGGTTCGAAGCCTCCTTCGAGGGGCCGACCCCTGCTCAGGTAGGCGGCTGGGAGGCGATCGCCGGCGGCGACAACGCACTGATCTGCGCGCCGACCGGCTCGGGCAAGACGCTCGCCTCGTTCCTCTGGGGGATCGACAAACTGGCGCGCGAGCCGGAACTCGGCACCGGGGTGAAGCTGGTCTACATCTCGCCGCTGAAAGCGCTCTCCTACGACATCGAGCGCAACCTGCGGGCGCCGCTGCGCGGGATCGGCGCCGACATCTCGGTCGGCCTGCGGACCGGTGACACCCCGCAGAAAGACCGCCGGGCGATGGCCAAAACGCCGCCCGACATCCTCATCACGACGCCGGAGTCGCTCTACCTGATGATGAGCAGCAGTGTCCGGGAGATCCTCACCGGAGTCGAGGCGGTGATTGTCGATGAGATCCACGCCGTCGCTCAAACCAAGCGGGGGAGCCACCTGGTGCTGACCCTTGAGCGGCTGGATCACATGGTTCGGACAGCGAGGGCGGAGGCCGAGGGGGACTCGTCGGAACAACAGCGGGGAGGTTCCGCCGAGTCCCCCTCGGCCTCCGCTTCGAGAGGGATTCAAAGGATCGGGCTGTCGGCGACGCAGAGGCCGTTGGAGCGGATCGCACAGTTCCTGGTCGGGCCGAAACGGCAGTGCAAAATCGTGGATGCCGGGACCAGGAAAGACCTTGACATCGAGATTGTCGTGCCGGTCGATGACATGGCGGATCCCGGGGCGCCCGCCTATCCGTCAGAGGATGGGACGGCGCAGCCGAGCGAAATCGAGCCGAGCGCGCACGTGCGGTCGATCTGGCCGGCGATCTACCCGAAGCTGCTGGAGCTGGTCCAGGAACACACCTCGACGATCATCTTCGTCAACAACCGGCGGGCTTCCGAGCGGCTGGCCAAACGGCTGAACGAGCTCGCCAACGGCGAAGGCGAAGGGGAGCTGCCGGCGACCGAGCATGGCGGCCATGAAGAGGCCGCGCGGGCCCGCCACGCCGACACCGGCGAGCCGCTCGAGGAAGTCGAAATCGCCCGCGCCCACCACGGCTCGCTCTCCCACGAGGAGCGCACCCTGGTCGAGGAGATGTTGAAGTCGGGTCAGCTGCCCTGCCTGGTCGCCACCTCCTCGCTCGAGCTCGGCATCGACATGGGCGCCGTCGACCTCGTCATCCAGGTCGAGTCGCCGAAGTCGGTCACCCGCGGCCTGCAGCGGATCGGCCGCGCCGGCCACGGCATCGGCGAGACCTCGAAAGGCCGGATCTTCCCCAAATACCGCGGCGACCTGCTCGAGTGCGCGGTGGTCGCGCGGCGGATGCGCGAAGGGGCGATCGAGGAGACGACGATCCCGCAGAACCCGCTCGACGTGCTCGCCCAGCACCTGGTCTCGATGGCGGCGCTCGACGAGTGGCAGGTCGACGACGTCGAGCAGGTCGTCACCGCGACCCAGTCCTTCCACGACCTCTCCCGCGAGCAGCTCGAGAACGTCCTCGACATGCTCGACGGCCGCTATCCCTCCGATCGCTTCGCCGAGCTGCGCCCGCGGATCGTCTGGGACCGCCTCGAGGGGACGATCCACGGCCGCAAAGGCTCGCGCCAGCTGGTCGTCACCAACGCCGGCACGATCCCCGACCGCGGCCTCTACGGCGTCCACCTCCCCGACGGCCGGCGGGTCGGCGAGCTCGACGAGGAGATGGTCTACGAGGCGCGCCCGGGCCAGGTCTTCCTGCTCGGCGCGAGCAGCTGGCGGATCGAGGAAATCACCCGCGACCGGGTGATCGTCACGCCCGCCCCCGGCGCCCCCGGGGCGGTGCCGTTCTGGCGCGGCGACGGGATCGGCCGCCCGGCGGAGCTCGGCAAGGCGATCGGCGCCTTCGCCCGCGAGGCGGTCTCCCGCGAGCCCGCCGAGCTGGCGAAGGAGTACGACCTCGACGCCCGCGCCGCCAACAACCTCGTCTCCTACCTGCGCGAACAGCAGGACGCGACCCGCGTCGTCCCCTCCGATCAGACGATCGTGGTCGAGCGCTTCCGCGACGAGATCGGTGACTGGCGCCTCTGCATCCTCTCCCCCTACGGCGGCCGCGTCCACGCCGCCTGGGGCCTCGCCCTGGCCGGGAAAATCCGCAACGAGCGCGACCTCGAGGCCGACGCGATCTGGTCCGACGACGGCATCGTCATCCACCTCCCCGACGCCGACGAGCCGCCGCCCGCCGACCTCGTGCTGGTGAACCCGGACGAGCTCGAAGACCTGATCGTCGGCGAGCTCTCCGGCTCGGCCCTGTTCGGCGCTCGCTTCCGCGAGAACGCCTCGCGCTCGCTGCTGATCCCGCGCGCCTACCCCGGCAAACGCACGCCGCTCTGGCAGCAGCGGCTGAAGTCCCAGAGCCTGCTCGAAGTGGCGCGGGACTTCCCCCGCTTCCCGGTGATCCTCGAGACCTACCGCGAGTGCCTGCAGGACGTGCTCGACCTCCCGGCCCTCACCGAGATCCTGGAAAAGCTGCACGCGCGCTCGCTCGACCTGGTCGAGGTCGAAACGCCGACCGCCTCGCCCTTCGCCTCCTCGCTGCTCTTCGATTACGTCGCCACCTACATGTACGAGGGGGACACGCCGAACGCCGAGCGGCGGGCGGCGGCGCTGGCCCTTGACCGCGACCTGCTGCGCGAGCTGCTCGGCCAAGAGGAGCTGCGCGAACTGATCGACCCGGAGGCGCTCGACGAAGTCGAAGCCCAGCTCCAGCACCGCACCGAGGCGGGCAAGGCGGGTGACCGCGACGCGCTGCAGCAGCTGCTCCGCAACATCGGCGACCTGACCACCGAGGAGGCCGAGGCGCGAGTGACCGAGGGGTACTCGGCGAAATCGATGCTCGACAAGCTCGCCGCGGAGCGGCGGATCGCCAAGGTGCGGATCGCCGGCGAGGAGCGCTGGATCGCCTCCGAGGACGCCGGGCTCTACCGCGACTCGCTCGGCGTGCCGCCGCCGCCGGGGCTGCCGGAGACGTTCCTCGAGGACCATCCCGACGCGATGCGCGCCCTCGTGCGGCGCTACGCCCGCAGCCACGGCCCGTTCCCGACCGGGCAGCTGATGCAGCGCTACGACGTCGACCCCGGGCCGGCGCTGCGCGAGCTGGAGAAGGAAGGCGCGCTGGTCCGCGGCGAGCTGCTGCCGGGCGGGACCGAGAGGGAGTGGTGCGACTCCGACGTGCTCCGCCGGGTGCGGCGCGCCTCGCTCGCCCGCCTGCGCAAAGAGGTCGAGGCGGCCGACCGGACCGAGCTCGCCCGCTTCCTGCCGAGCTGGCAGAACGTCGACGCGTTCCGCAAAGCGGGCGCCGGCCCCGACCGCCTGCGCGAGGCGCTGGTGCCGCTGCAGGGCGTCGCGCTGACGCCGAAAGTTTGGGAGACCGACGTGCTGCCGCGGCGGCTCGGGGCGTATTCCCCGAACTGGCTCGACCAGCTCTGCACCAGCGGTGAGCTGATCTGGATCGGCGCCGGCAGCCTCGGGCGCAGCGACGGTCGCGTCGCCCTCTACTTCCGCGAAGACGTGCGCCTCGCGGGCCCGCCGCCCGCCAACGGCAAGCTCGAGATCCCGCAAGGCGAGGTCGTCGAGGCGATCCGCAGACGGCTCGAGATCGGGCCGTCCTTCTGGCTCGACCTCGTCGCCGACCTCCACCACCCGGCCGAGGAGATCCACAACGCGCTCTGGGACCTCGCCTGGGCGGGCGAGGTGACCAACGACGCCTTCTCGCCGCTGCGGGCGCCGCGCCTGCGCGCCGTCCCGCAGACCGAACGCGGGGGTCGCCGCTTCGGCCGCCGTCGCTCGAACATGGGCGCCGCGGTGCAGGGACGCTGGTCGCTGACCGCGCCGATCTTCGCCGGCGCGCCGGGGCCGGGAGCGCGGCTGCGCGCTCAGGCCGAGCTGATGATGGAGCGCTACGGGATCGTCACCCGCGAGACGGTGCTCGCCGAGGGCGTCCCCGGCGGCTTCTCGACCCTCTACTCGGAGCTCGGCAACCTCGAGCTGCTCGGGACGGCGCGGCGCGGCTACTTCGTCGAGGGCCTCGGCGGCGCCCAGTTCGCGCTGCCCGGGGCGGTCGAGCGGCTGCGCTCGCTACCGGAAGCGAAGGGCGATTACATGGTGCTGGCGGCGACCGATCCGGCGAACCCGTACGGCGCCTCGCTGCCCTGGCCGAAACTCGAGGGCGGCCGGCGCCCCGGACGAACCCCCGGCTCATACCTCCTGCTGCGCGACGGTGAGCCCGAGGTCTTCATCGAGCGCGGCGGCCGCGGCCTGCTGCGCCTGCGCTCGATGGAGGAGGACGAGCTCGGCACGGCGATGCGCGCCCTTTCCGACGCCGTCACCGCGGGCCATCTGCCGAAACTGGCGGTCGAGAAACTCGACGGCGAGGCGGTGATCGGCTCCGGCCACGAGGACGCGCTGATCGGCGCCGGCTTCAGCCGCGGGCCCCGCAAACTCACCGCAGCGCCCGCCTGAATGTCCGCCTCGCAACATCTCGCCCATCACCCATTGCCATAATCGACAAGGGTGTCTGACACTAAGGGCCAGAGCGCGCTTAGCGCGATCGAGCTGCTGAAGAGCGTCCCGCTCTTCGCGGATCTCGAGGAGGGAGAGCTTGAGCGCTTCTCCCAGGTCGCCGTGCCCCGGTCCTTCCCGGCCGCGACGCGCGTCTTCCACGAGGGCGACAGCTCCGACGCCTGCTACATCGTCAGCGAAGGCAGCTTCCGCGTCACCCGCGAACATTCCGACGGCCGGGCGATCACGCTGGCGACGCTCGGGCCGGGGGAGATCTTCGGCGAGCTGGCGATGCTCGACGGCGACCGCCGCTCCGCCTCGGCCGAGTCGATCACCGACGGCACCCTGCTGGCGCTGCCCGCCAACGACGTCCGCAACCTGCTGTCGCGTAACCCGGAGATCGCGCTGAAGCTGGTCGCCGGTCTCGTCCGCCGTCTGCGCGCCGCCAACATGCGCCTCTCGCGGCAGTCCTTCCAGACCGTGCCGAGCCGGGTCGCCGGCATCCTCGCCCAGCTCAGCCGCGACGGCCAGGATGGCGCCGCCGCCGAGGGCGACGGCGAGATGACCGAGGTAACGATCCGCATGAACCAGACCGACCTCGCCCAGCTGGCGGGGACCTCGCGCGAGTCGGTCAGCCGCTTCCTGGCGGAGCTCGAGCGCGCCGGCGTCGTCCGCTCCGGCCGCGGCCGCGTCACCGTGCTGCAGCCGAACAAGCTGCGCAACTACATCTACTGAGCCGCGGGGGGCGGGTTTCGTCGGCCCCTTCTCTCACAACAGCCGTGGAGGTTCGTTCAGGGGCCGACGAAACCCGCCTACAGGGCGTCGGGTTCGTTCGTCCCGATGATGAGGAGGAGGCCGGCAAGAGCGACGATGCCGCCGACTCCGTACTCCCACGGGATCTGGAAGAGCAGGTAGGCCGCGATACCGAAGAGGACGACGAGGCCCAGCAGGCCGACGATCGTGCGGGCCGTCATGAGGGCGACTCTACCCGCGCCGGGTAGCCTCGTTCGATGAGTGACTTCGACGCCGCCCGGGCGCAGATGGTCGAGAAGCAGCTGCGCGAGCGGGGGATCGAGGACGAGCGGGTGCTCGAGGCGATGGGCGCGGTGCCGCGCGAGAACTTCGTGCCCGAGCGCCGGCGCGAGCTCGCCTACGCCGACGCGGCGCTCCCGATCGGCTCCGAGCAGACGATCTCCCAGCCCTGGATCGTCGCCGCGATCCTCCAGGCGCTCGACCTCCAGGGCACCGAGCGCGTGCTCGAGATCGGCACCGGCTCGGGCTACTCGACCTGCCTGCTGGGACGCCTGGCCGACCACGTGATCAGCATCGAGCGCCACTCCAGCCTCGCCCGCGGCGCCGCCGAGCACCTGCGCGTCTGCGAGGCCCACAACGTCGAGCTGATGGTCGGCGACGGCAGCCGCGGCGTCCCCGACCGCGGCCCCTTCGACGCGATCGCCGTCCATGCCGCGGCCCCCGCGCCGCCACCCGCCCTGCTGGCGCAGCTCGCCGACGGCGGGCGGATGGTGGTTCCGGTGGCCGGCCCGGCCGGGCACGAGGCGGAAGGGGAGACGCTGACGCTGCTCCGTCGGCACGGGGCGGAGTTGGAGTCGACCGCCATCACGCCTTGCCGCTTCGTGCCGTTGATCGGGGCCGAGGGGTTCTAGGCGGCGGGATTGGCGGGGCCGGGCGACGAACA
>JAOPZF010000008.1 GCA_025964255.1 Solirubrobacterales bacterium
TCGATCCCCTTGAAGTCGAGCATCAACCTCGCGGTGATCGCTGGGTGCGATCCAGGTATGACATAGAGACGATTGGTCATGATGCGATCCTATTCGCATGTTGCTCGCCGTCGACATCGGAAACACGCAGACGCACCTCGGCGCCTTCGAAGGCGAGGAGCTGATCGAGCACTGGCGCTTCCAGACCCGCTCCGGCGCGACCGGCGACGAGCTCGGCGAGCGGATCGCGGGCTTCTTCAACCTCAGCGAGATGAACTTCGGCGACATCGACGCGGTCGTCGTCTCATCGGTGGTGCCGCCGCTCGGCAGCCAGTTCGAGCGGATGACCGAGCGCTACCTCGAGGCCGAGTGCCTGACGATCGGCCCCGGCGTCAAGAGCGGCATGCCGATCCGGATCGACAATCCGCTCGAGGTCGGCGCCGATCGCCTGGTCAACGCGATCGCCGCCTACGAGCGTTTCGGCGAGGCCTGCGTGGTGGTCGACTTCGGCACCGGGATCAACATCGACGCCGTCTCCGCCGACGGCGCCTACCTCGGCGGCGCGATCGGCCCCGGCCTCGAGATCGCACTGACGGCGTTGATCGACCGCGCAGCGGGTATCTCTCGCCTCAACCTCGGTGAACCGCAGACGGCGATCGGGCGCTCGACCCGCGGCGCGATCAACTCCGGCTTCATCTTCGGCTTCGCCGGGATGATCGACGGCATCGTCAAGCGGATGGAAACCGAACTGCCGGAACCGCGCCTGCTCGCCACCGGCGGCCTCGCCTCGGCGATCGTTCCCTTCTCCGAGACAATCGACGAGGTCGACGACCTGCTGACGCTGAAAGGCCTGCGCCTTATTCATGAGCGCAACGCGTCCTGATCTGACGGACCCGTTCGAGATCGGCGGCGTGCCGATCGCCAACCGGGTCCTGCTCGCACCACTGGCCGGGATCGGCAACTGGTTCGTGCGCCTGCAGGCCAAACGCCACGGCGCCGGGCTCGCGGTCTCCGAGATGGTCTCGAGCTTCGCCCTCCACTACCGCAACGAGCGCACCCTGCGTGAGCTGCTCGTGCTCCACCCCGACGAGCACCCGGTCTCGATCCAGCTTTTCGGCCACGACGCCGAGGTGATGCGCTCGGGTGCCGAGATCGCCGCCGCCGCGGGCGCCGACCTGATCGACATCAACATGGGCTGCCCGGTGCCGAAGGTGCGGAAGACCGGGGCGGGGGCGCAGCTCCTGCGCGACCCCGAGCTGGCGCTCGACCTGGCCCGCGCCGCCCGCGAGGGCAGCGGCCTGCCGGTGACGGTGAAGCTGCGCTCGGGGATCTCGCCCGGCGACCGCTCCGGTTTCGACCTGGCGATCCGGCTCGCCGAGGAGGCCGGGGTGTCGGCGATCGGCTTCCACCCGCGGGCGGCGACCAAAGGGCACGCGGGCAAGCCCGACTACGCGCTGACGCGCGAACTGGCCGACCGCCTCGACGTCCCGGTGATCGTCTCCGGCGGCCTCTCCAGCGCCGAGGCGGCCCGCCGCGCCTACGAGGAATCGGGCGCCGACGCGGTGATGATCGCCCGCGGCAGCCTCGGCAATCCCTGGGTCTTCGAGGAGCTGACCGGGCGCCGCGAGGGGCCGCCGAGCCAGGCCGAGGTGGCGAGCGAGCTGCTCTGGGTGGTCGACCGGGCCGAAGAGCACCTCGGCGCGGAGCGCGCCCACCGCTACCTGCGCAAGTTCTACCCCTGGTACTTCGAGGGAATCGGCGCCTCCAAGCAGGTTCGCGACGAGCTGCAGCGGAGCGCCGACCTCAACCGCGCGAGGGAGCTGATCGAGGCCGCGCGGACGCCTGTCGGGGTCGCCTGAGGGCGCTTTTTTGCCGCTGAAGGGCGGTCGCTATACTCTCGCGCTCCCTGATCCGGTAGGCGACATTCCAGAAGTGTCGTTTCCGACGTTTTGGGGAATTTGGTTTTGGTCTTGGAGCTCCTTCGAAAGGGGCTCTTTCCACGCAAAGCGAGGTTGTAAGAGTGAGTCGCCAGGCAGTCGTCACCCCAGAGGGGCTAGAGAAGCTGAAAGAGGAAATCGAGTTCCTCTCGACGACCAAACGGCGTGAGGTCGCGGCGCGCATCAAGGAGGCGCGTGAATTCGGCGACATCTCCGAGAACGCCGAATACGACGACGCAAAGAACGAACAGGCCCTGCTCGAGACCCGGATCGCCCAGCTCGAGGAGCGGCTGCGTCGTACCACGGTCATCGACGAGGACTCGATCTCCAGCGACGAAGTCGGGTTCGGCTCGATCGTCCACGTGAAAGACCAGAAATCCGGCGATTCGCAGAAATTCCAGATCGTCGGATCGACCGAGGCGAACCCGGTCGAGCACAAACTTTCGAACGAGTCGCCGATCGGCAAAGCCCTGCTCGGCAAAAAACGGAACGACATCGTCACCGTCGAGCCGCCGCGCGGCGCCAAGAAAAAATTCAAAATCACCAAGATCGAGCAGCCGTAATTCGGCCGCTAGGCTCGCGCCGATGAGTGCCGAGCCCACGGAGGAGCCGCAGCTCTCCGACGTTCTTCAGGACCGCCGCGACAAGCTCGGGCGGATCCGGGACGCGGGGATCGAGCCGTTCCCCCACGAGTTCTCCGACCGCGAGGAGATCGTCGCGGTGCGGGGCGAGCACGAGGGGCTGCAGGCGGGCGAGGAAACGACCTCGCGCCACCGGGTGGCGGGGCGGATCACGGCGCGCCGGGGCCACGGCAAGAACGCCTTCATCGACATCCGCGACGGCAGCGGCCAGATCCAGTTGCACGCGCGCGAGGACGTGCTCGGGCCGGAGGCCTACGCGCTCCTGGTCGACCTTGACATCGGCGACATCGTCGGCGTCGAGGGCACGGCGATGGCGACCCGACGCGGCGGCGAGCTGTCGCTGGCGATCGACCACTGGCGCCTGCTGGCGAAGAGCCTGCGGCCGCCGCCCGACAAAGTCCACGGCCTGCAGGACACCGAGACCCGCTTCCGTCGCCGCGAGCTCGACCTGATCGCCAACGAGGAGAGCCGGCGGATCTTCCAGACCCGTGCCCGTACGATCACCGAGATCCGCCGCTGGCTCGACGAGCGCGGCTTCATCGAGGTTGAGACGCCGGTGCTGCAGCCGCTCTACGGCGGCGCGCTGGCGCGTCCGTTCACCACCCATCACAACGCCCTCGACCGCGACCTCTACCTGCGGATCGCGACCGAGCTCTACCTCAAGCGCCTGATCGTCGGCGGCATCGACCGCGTCTACGAGCTCGGCAAGGACTTCCGCAACGAGGGGGTCTCGCACAAGCACAACCCCGAGTTCACGATGCTCGAGTGGTACGAGGCCTACGGCGATTACGAGAAGACCGCGCACGACCTCGAGCACCTCGTCGCCGAAGTCGCCCAACGCACCTTGGGCACGACCAAGGTGCAACGCGGTGACGTCGAGATCGACTTCGCCCCACCCTGGCGACGGATCACCCTGCGGCAGGCGATCCTCGAGCGCTCCGGCATCGACATCCTCGAGCACCCGACCCGCGAGGCCCTCGCCAAGGCGATGGGCACCGAGCCCGATCCGAACGAGGGCTGGGGCAAGCTCGTCGACGGGCTGCTCTCGCGCGATGTCGAGCCGGGACTGATCCAGCCGACCTTCATCCTCGACTACCCGGTCGAGCTCTCGCCCTTCGCCAAGGCCCACCGCACCGAGGCCGGCCTGGTCGAGCGCTGGGAGGCGTTCGTCGGCGGGGTCGAGATCGCCAACTCCTTCTCCGAGCTGAACGACCCCGATGAGCAGCGCCGGCGCTTCGAGCAGCAGGCCGCCGAGATCGCCCGCGGCGACGACGAGGCCCAGCCTTATGACGAGGCTTTCGTCGAGGCGCTCGAACAGGGGATGCCCCCGACTGGCGGTGTCGGGCTCGGAATCGACCGTTTGGTAATGATGTTCACCGGCGCCCAGACGTTGCGAGAAGTCCTGCTTTTCCCGGCAATGCGGACGTAAATAGGCGGATAGCGGGCAGAAATGTGACGAGTCCGCGCTAAAAGTCCTGAGAAACCCGCAAGTAGCGCACATGATGCGCACGAAGCCGGACCACCCGGCCCGGTAGAGTGGGAGGACGAAACGGCGTCATCCGAAGGTGGACAAGGCGTCGCCGTCTTCAATTCGGGAATTTTCCCGGGTGCGACCAAGAAGAGGTTTTGGATTTTGTTCGAGCGATTCACTGAGCGGGCTCGTCAGGTTGTCGTCCTAGCGCAGGAGGAGGCGCGGACGCTCAAGCACAACTACATCGGTACCGAGCACATCCTTCTCGGTCTTCTCCGTGAGGAGGAGGGACTCGCCGCTCGCGTCCTCGAGTCCCTCGACATCACCGTTGAACGCGTGCGCTCCCAGGTGGTCCGCATCGTCGGATCCGGCGAGGAGGTCACCTCCGGCCAGATCCCATTCACGCCCCGTGCCAAGAAGGTTCTTGAGCTGGCGCTCCGCGAGGCGCTGAGCCTGGGCCACAACTACATCGGCACCGAGCACATCCTGCTCGGCCTCGTTCGCGAGAACGAGGGCGTCGCCGCGCGCATCCTGCTCGACTTCGACGCCGATAGCGACAAGATCCGCAACGAGGTCATCCGGATGCTTTCCGGTCCCGGCGGTCGCCGTCAGGGCGGCTCCGGCTCGGGCGGTTCCGCCGAGGGCAAAAAATCTTCAAAACTGCTCGATCAGTTCGGGCGCAACCTGACTCGGCTCGCCGAGGAGGGGAAGCTCGACCCGGTCATCGGTCGCGAAACCGAGATCGAGCGGATCATGCAGATCCTCAGCCGCCGCACCAAGAACAACCCGGTGCTGCTGGGCGAGCCGGGCGTCGGCAAGACCGCCGTCGTCGAGGGGCTCGCCGCCCGCATCAACTCGGGCGAGGTGCCGGAGCTGCTGAAGAACAAACAGATCTACACGCTCGACCTGGCTGCCCTGGTGGCCGGCTCGAAGTACCGCGGTGAGTTCGAGGAGCGCCTCAAGAAGGTGATGAAAGAGATCACCCAGCGGGGCGACATCATCCTGTTCATCGACGAGCTTCACAACCTGGTCGGCGCCGGTGCCGCCGAGGGGGCCATCGACGCCGCCTCGATCCTGAAGCCGGCCCTCGCCCGTGGTGAGCTGCAGACGATCGGGGCGACCACGCTCGACGAGTACCGCAAGTACCTCGAGCGCGACTCGGCGCTGGAGCGTCGTTTCGCCCAGATCCGCGTCGACCAGCCCTCGCCGGAGGACACCGTCCGGATCCTCGAAGGCCTGCGCGAGCGCTACGAACAGCACCACAAAGTGACGATCTCCGACGACGCGCTGAAGGCCGCCGCCGAACTCGCCGACCGCTACATCTCCGACCGCTTCCTGCCCGACAAGGCGATCGATCTGATCGACGAGGCGGGTTCGCGACTACGCATCAAGTCGATGTCCACGCCCCCGGTCTACCGTGACCTGGAGGAGGAAATCGAGACGACGCGGCGCGAAAAGGAGGCCGCGATCGAGGCGCAGGAGTTCGAAAAAGCAGCCAACCTGCGCGATCAGGAGCGTCAGCTGACCACCCGCAAGCGCCAGCTCGAAGACGAGTGGGCCGAGGGTGAGAACGGCGAACGGCCGGTCGTCGGCGAGGAGGAGATCGCCGACATCGTCTCGATGTGGACCGGTATCCCGGTGTTCAAACTCACCGAGGCCGAGACCAAAAAGCTGATCCGCATGGAGGAGGAACTCCACAAGCGCGTGATCGGCCAGGAGGTCGCGATCACCGCCGTCTCGAAAGCGATCCGTCGCTCCCGTGCCGGGATCAAGGATCCGAAGCGTCCCGCCGGCTCGTTCATCTTCCTCGGCCCCTCCGGGGTCGGTAAGACCGAGCTCGCCCGCACGCTCGCCGACTTCTTGTTCGGCGACGAGGAGGCGATGATCCGGATCGACATGTCCGAGTACATGGAGAAGCACGCGGTCTCCCGTCTGGTCGGTTCGCCTCCGGGCTACATCGGCTACGACGAGGGCGGTCAGCTGACCGAGGCCGTGCGCCGCAAGCCGTACTCGGTGCTGCTCCTGGACGAGATCGAGAAGGCCCACCCCGACGTCTTCAACATCCTGTTGCAGATTCTCGAGGACGGGCGCTTGACCGACAGCCAGGGCCGCACGGTCGACTTCCGCAATGCGATCGTGATCATGACCTCGAACATCGGCGCCGCCGAGATCTCGAAGAACACGTCGATCGGCTTCACCATCTCCGACGAGACCGGGATGTCCTACGACGACATGAAGAACCGGATCATGGGCGACCTCAAACGGGTCTTCCGTCCCGAGTTCCTCAACCGGATCGACGAGGTCATCGTGTTCCACAAGCTCGCCAAGGAGGAGGTGAAGGTGATCATCGACCTGATGATTGCCCGCGTCCGAGTCCAGGTGGCGGAGCACGAACTCCAACTGGAGCTCACCGACGAGGCCAAAGACCTGCTGGTCGAGAAGGGCTGGGATCCATCGATGGGAGCGCGTCCGTTGCGTCGGGCGATCCAGCGCTACATCGAGGACCCGCTCGCTGACGAAGTTCTGCGAGCGGGTCCGATGACGCCCGGTTCGACCGTGATGGTCACCCGCGACGCCTCCGGCGACGAGGAAGACCAGCCGCTGCGGCTCGAGATCATCCCGCCGAGCAACAAAAATCCTCTCGGTGAGGACGAGCGTCCGAAGGTGGGCGTCGGGGCCAAAGAGACCGGCGACGGAGTCCACGGCCACGAGGCCGAGACGGACTCCGACGACACCGAGCACTGAGCAAGGCAAACGAGATGAGGGAACCCGGCCGCAGCGCGATCGGCACCTGGAGCGGCGGCCGGTTCCTTCACTTCGGTGAGGCGATCGAGGAAGATCGCCTCGCCGCGTTGCTGCGCCCGGGGGAGGGGATCGACACGGTCCTCACCGCAGACGCCTACGGGCAGGGCGAGGCCGACCGGGTGCTCGCTCGGGCCCTGGAGGGAGTGGCTCGCGAGGACTACTCGCTTGTCGGTGCCATCGGCCACGACTTCTACGAGGGCGAGCGCAACGGGCCGAAGGGCTTCCCGCGCTTCACTGACCCGGCCCTCCGCCGGCCTGACGACTACGCCTCCTACCTGCGCATGGCGACCGAGGCCCAGCTCGAGCGGGTCGGCGCCTCCCAGTTCGACCTCCTTCTTCTCCACAACCCCGACCGCATCGGCTACAGCTCCGAGGTGGTCTGGGACGGGATGGCGGCGCTCCGCGACGCGGGCCTGACCGCCAAGATCGGCGTCGCGCCCGGCCCCGCCAACGGCTTCACGCTCGACCTGATCGCCTGCCTCGAGCGCTTCGGGGAGCAGATCGACTGGGCGATGATCATCCTCAACCCGCTGGAGCCCTGGCCGGGTGAGCTGGTGCTCGACGCGGCGGCGCGCCACGAGGTCAAGGTGATCACCCGGGTGGTCGACTACGGCGGCCTCTTCTGGGACGACCTCCGCCCCGGCATGGAGCTCGCCAAAGGCGACCACCGCGGCTTCCGTCCGGCGGGCTGGATCGAGCGCGGGCTCGAGCGGCTGGCCGAGCTGCGGCCCTTCGCCGAGCGCGCCGAGCTGACCCCGATGGGGCTCGCCTGCCAGTGGAATCTCGCCCACCCGGCGGTCGAGTGCGTCGCCCCGACCCTGATCCAAGAGGTCGGGCCGGAGGCGCGGACGATAGAGTCCGAGCGCGCCGAGCTGGCCGCGATCCCCGCCGACATTCGACTCTCCGCCGAGGATGTGGCCGCGATCCGCGCGATCGGCGACAACACCAACAGCATGGCTTTGAAGGGCGCGGCGCTCGACTTTGAGGGCGAGGAGCAGCCGGACCGTTGGCCGCTCAGCCAGGATCTCGCCGAGGTCGGCGGGCGCTGGGGCATAGACCCCGAGCGGGATCTGGCCTACGCTTCTGCCTGATCTCGTGCTTCATGTGCCCCTAACCGCATTCCAGAGCGGTTTTTGCCATAATTAGGTGGATGGCCTCATTGTCAGGGGATGCACTGAACGAGCTTTCCGAACGTCAGGATCCCCGGCTCCTCCGAGCATTGGATGTGGTCGCGCCGGGCGGTGCCCTGCGCGAGGGGATCGACAACATCGTTCACGCCCATACCGGCGGGCTGATCGTCGTCGGTGAGCTCGACGAGATCTCGCACATGTTGTCGGGCGGAATCAGCCTCGACATCGACTACACGCCGGCGATGCTCTACCAGGTGGCGAAGATGGACGGCGCGATCGTCCTCAACGCCGAGGCCACCAAGATCGCCTGGGTGAACGTCCAGTTGATGCCGGATCCGACGATCCTCTCCTCGGAGACCGGCACCCGTCACCGCACCGCCGAGCGCGTCTCCAAACAGACCGACGCGCTGGTGATCGCGATCTCGCAGCGGCGCGAGGTCGTCTCGCTCTACGTCGAGGGCGCCAAGTACATCCTTCAGGACATCCCCGCGGTGCTCGCCAAGGCCAACCAGGGTCTCGCCACCCTCGACAAGTACCGGCTCCGCCTCGACGAGGTGTCGGCGCGGCTGACCGTGCTCGAGTTCGAGGGCCGGACGGTGCTCCACGACGCGCTCTCGGTGCTGCAGCGGGCCGAGCTGGTGACGCGGATGGCGGTCGAGGTCGAGCGCTACATCGTCGAGCTCGGTACCGAGGGCCGGTTGATCGAGATGCAGCTCGAGGAGACGATGGTCGGCGTCGCCGCCGACAAGATCGCTCTCGTCCGCGACTACGCGGTCGAGGACTCCGAGGAGGGCCTCGCCTCGACGCAGCAGGCGCTCTCCCGGCTGCCCCACGAGGAGGTCCTCGATTTCGGGCGCCTGGCCGAGTTGCTCGGCTACGACCGCAAGATCAACACCCTCGACTATCCGGTCTCGCCGCGCGGCTACCGGGTGCTCGGTCGGGTGCCGCGGATCCCAAAGCTTGTCGTCCAGAAGATCACCCACGAGCTGGGCGGGTTGGAGGAGGTCCTTGCGGTCTCCGATGCCGATCTCGCCGCCGTCGACGGTGTCGGCCCCAGTCGGGCCAAAGACATCCGCGAGGGCCTGCGCAGGCTCCAGGAGGTCGATCTGGTGGACAGGTACTTACAGAGTTGACGGCGATGAGCGCCGTTGCAAGACGAAAGGAGCCACCGATTTCCGAGCTAGATGAGGCCACCGTTGAAGAGGTCTTCGAAGAGGACATCGTGTATGTGTGCGACTTCGAGATAGGCGACAAGGTCGTCTACCCGCATCACGGGGCCGGCTTGGTCATGACCAAAGAATCGCGGGAGCTGATGGGCAGCGAGCGTGAGTACCTCACGATCAAAATCCTTCACAACGAGCTCACCGTCATGGTCCCCACGGAGAACGCGGGCAAGGCCGGTCTGCGGCGCGTGATCGACGAGGAAGAAATCAAAAAAGTCACCACCGTCCTCACCGACGACGTCTCCGAGATGCCGAAAAACTGGAACCGGCGTTTCAAGTACAACCGCGAGAAGATCAAGACCGGCGACGTGTTCGAGCTGGCCGAGGTGGTCCGCAACCTTGCCATCCGCGAGATGGAAAAGGGCCTCTCCACCGGCGAGAAGCAGATGTACACGCGGGCGAAGAAGATCCTCGCGTCGGAGTTCATGTACGCCCTCGACAAAGACGAGGAAGGCGCCGAGGAATACCTCGACGGCCTGTTGGAGGAACGGTACGCCGCCACCGTTGCCGCCGCCGCCTGAGGCAATCACGCCTGAGGTGACCGCGGTCATCGCGGCAGCCGGCTCCGGGGAGCGACTCGGAGCCGGCGGCCCGAAGGCCTTCGTGCCGCTTGGAGGGCGGCCGATGGTCTCTTGGTCGCTCGATGCCTGCCGCGCCTGCGGCGTGGTGCGGGCGATCGTCGTCGCCGTCCCGGCCGGCCATGAGCACGGGCTGGACGGTGTCGATCGCCTCGTCCTGGTCGACGGCGGATCGACCCGGGCCGAGAGCGTCTCGAACGCGCTCGCCGAGGTGGGGACCGAGTACGTCGCCATCCACGATGCGGCGCGCCCGCTGCTGACCGCGGCGCTCCTCGAAGCGCTCGTCGCGGAGCTCGCCGCCGACCCCGAGGCCGACGGCATCATCGCCGCGGCTCCGGTCCACGACACGGTCAAGAGGGTGACCGAAGGCCGCGTGGAGGAGACGTTGGACCGGTCGGTTCTCTGGGGTGCGCAAACCCCTCAGGTGTTCCGCACCAGCGCCCTTCGAAACGCGCTGCAAGCCGGCGACTCGATCACCGACGAGGCGATGCTGATCGAGGCGGCCGGGGGCAAGGTCCTGCTGCACGATCCGGGCGCACCGAACCTCAAGGTCACGACCCCGATCGACCTCCGGGTCGCCGAGCTGCTGCTCGCCGAGCGCGACATCTAGGCTTCAGCCATGCTCACCGATTACCACCTCCACCTTCGTCCCGACGAGGACGAAACCACCTTCGAGCGCTACTTCACCGCCGCCAACGCCGAGCGCTACCGGGCCGCCGCCGACGCCGCCGGGATCGAGGAGCTGGGCGTCTCCGAGCACGTCTACCGCTTCCGCCAGTCGCTCGACCTCTGGAGCCATCCGCTCTGGGTCGAAAACGCGAACGACGACCTCGACGCCTACTGCGACTTCGTCCGCTCGACCTCCCTGCGACTCGGGGTCGAGTGTGACTACGTCCCCGGCGCCGAGGACCGCACGCGGGCGATGCTCGAGGCGCGCGACTTCGACTTCGTCGTCGGCTCGGTCCACTTCATCGGCGAGGGCGACGCCGCCGTCGACCACGACGGATTCGACGTCTGGGAGCAGTCCGACGCATCCGCCGATGAGATCTGGGGACGTTATTTCGAGCACTTCGACCGCTGCGCCCGCTCCGGCCTCTTCGACATCCTCGCCCACCCCGACCTGGTCAAGGTCTGGGGCAAAGGCCGGCCGCTGCCGGAGGGCGACCTGCGGCGCTTCTACGAGCCCGCGGTCGAGGCGATCCTCGCCGGCGGCTCGGCGGTCGAGCTCTCCACCGCCGGCCTGAGAAAGCCGGTCGGTGAGCTGTACCCGGCGCGCGAATTCGCCGAGCTGGTGGTCGAGGCGGGCGTGCCCTTCGCGCTCTCCTCCGACGCCCACCTGCCCGAGCAGGTCGGCTTCGGCTATGACCAGGCAGTCGAGTTCCTCGACGCGCTCGGGGTGGGGGAGATCGCCGTCTTCGAGAAGCGGCAGCGACGGATGGCGCCGCTCGGCGCCCGGGTCGGCTGAGCGCCAGATGATCGGCATCGGCTACGACTCGCACCGCTTCGCCGACGGGCACAAGCTGGTCCTCGGCGGGGTCGAGATCGATCACCCACAGGGGCTCGAGGGCCACTCCGACGCCGACGTCGTCACCCACGCTGTGATCGACGCGATCCTCGGCGCCGGCGGCAGCGGTGACATCGGCACGCTCTTCCCGCCCGAGGAGGCGCAGTGGCGCGGCGCCGACTCGATCGACCTGCTGCGCACGGCGATCGGGACGATCGCTGGCCGTGTGGTCAACGTCGACGTGAGCGTGATCTGCGAGGCGCCCAAGCTCGCTCCCCACAAGGCGGCGATGGAAGCGCTGCTCGGCGAGGTGACCTCGGCCCGGGTGAGCGTGAAGGCGACCACCAACGAGGGCATGGGCTGGATCGGCCGCGGCGAGGGCATCGCCTGCATCGCGGTCGCCCAGATCGACGACGACTGACCTGAGGCGACGTGGGAGCGCCTCGCGGTGTCCTCGGTCGCTCCCCTCGGGTCACGCACTGTTGTGCGCTCCCCTCGCGTCGCTTTCCTGCGTCCTTGCGAGGCTGGCCCACGCCACCTCAGGATGGCGTGTTGGCCACCTGGCCAATATTGTTCACGGATCGATGGCTAGTACGGGGCAAACGGACGTCCGGGGGGCCGTGTCTGACCTTCTCTTCGAGGGGCGCGTGCTACACGAGGCGGGAATCGTCGGACCGATGCGTCCCGACAAGGCGCTGCGCGTCGGGCGCACCTTCCTGCGCTGGGGTGCCTCTCCGGCGACCGGTGTCGCGGTGGCCGCGATCGAGCACCCGCACGAGATCGCGATCATCGACGAACGCGGCTCGCTGAGCTGGGAGCGGCTGCACCGCCGCTCCAACGCGCTCGCCCACTCCCTCGAAGCGCTCGGGGTCGGCCCCGGCGACGGGATCGGGGTGATGGCGCGCAACCACCGCGGCTTTCTCGAGACGACGCTGGCGGCGGCCAAGCTCGGTGCCTCGGCGCTCTACCTGAACACGATGTTCTCCGGCCCGCAGCTGGTCGACGTGATGGACCGCGAGGGGCCGAAGGCACTCGTCTACGACGAGGAGTTCGACGAGCTGCTCGCCGGCGTCGACCCGTCGGTCAAGCGGATCGTCGCCTGGCACGACGGCGCGCCGCCGGTGGGGGCGACGACGGTCGAGCAGCTGATCGCCGCCGGCGACGACTCCGACCTGTCGCCGCCGAGCGACAAGCCGCGCTTCGTAATCCTCACCTCGGGCACCACCGGGACGCCGAAGGGTGCCCAGCGCACCAGCCCCGACGGCCTGATGACGCTCGCCTCGCTGATCGACATGATCCCCTACCGCAGCGGCCAGACCATGGTGATCGCGGCGCCGCTGTTCCACTCCTGGGGCTTCCTCCACTTCGTCGTCTCGCTGCCGACCGCCTCGACGATGGTGCTGCACCGCCGCTTCGACCCGGAGGGTGCGTTGGCCGCGGTCGAGCGCCACCGGGCGAGCGTGCTCGCCGCGGTGCCGGTGATGGTGCAGCGGATCCTCGGCCTGCCCGCCGAGGTGCTCGACCGCTACTCGCTGCCGACGCTGCGGATCACCTCGCTGTCGGGTTCGGCGCTGCCGGGTGAGCTGGCGGTCGAGTGGATGGACCGCTTCGGCGACAACGTCTACAACCTCTACGGCTCGACCGAGGTCTCGTTCGCGACGATCGCGACGCCGACCGATCTCCGCGCCGCGCCGGGGACCGCCGGGCGGGCGCCGCGGGGCACCACGGTGCGCCTCTACGACGAGGCCGGGCAGGAGGTCCAGCCGGGTGACGTCGGTCGGATCTTCGTCGGCAACGAGATGAAAATGGAGGGCTACACCGGCGGCGGTGGCAAAGAGTCGATCGACGGCCTGCTCTCGAGCGGCGACGTCGGCCACTTCGACGCCGACGGGCGGCTCTTCGTCGACGGCCGCGACGACGAGATGATCGTCTCCGGCGGCGAGAACGTCTTCCCGCGCGAGGTCGAGGACCTGCTCGCCGACCTCGAGGGGATCGCCGAGGTGGCGGTGATCGGGGTCGAGGACGACAAGTTCGGCCAGCGCCTGAAAGCCTTCGTCGTGCTCGAGCAGGGGGCGTCCCTGAGCGAGGCTGACCTCGGCGCGCACGTCAAGGCGAACCTCGCCTCGTTCAAGACCCCACGCGAGGTCGAGTTCCTCGATGAGCTGCCTCGCAATGCCACCGGCAAGGTGTTGAAGCGCGAACTGCGCGCTCGTGAGGCGAACGGCCGCCCGCCTCAGTAGGCTTTCCCCGCAATGAGCGAACCTGCGAGGCAGTTGAAAGCGGTCCGTGAGGCGAACCGCGACATGCACGACGTCGCCGCGCAGGCGCTGGAGTGGGTGAAGGTCTCCGAGGAGCGGGTCGCCGCCGCCGAGAGCGCCGCCGACACGGTGCGCGCCGAACTCAAAGAGCGCGCGATGAAGACGCTCCGCGAGATGAGCGCCCAGGCGCGCAAACAGATCGAAGCGGCGAAAGAGGCTCAGGCCGCCGCCGAGTCGAAGCTCGCTGCCGCCGAGGCGGGGCGCGATCGCGCCGAGAAATCTTTCGAGAGCCTGCGGCGGACGTCGCAGGCCGAGCGCGAGCGGACCCTCGCCAAAGCCTCCGAAGCATCGGGCGACGCCGACTCGAAGATCGAGGCGGCCGAGTCGCGGGCGCGCCGCGAAATCGAGACCGCCCAGGCCGACGCCGAGCTCGCGGTCGAGGAGGCGAAGGCCAGCGTCCGGACCGAGATCGACCGCCGGGTCGAGGAGGCCCGCCTGCGGATCCAGGCCGAAGCCGACAAGCGCATCGCCGAAGTCGAGCAGCGGGCCGCCGAATCGGAGGCCGCCGCCGAGGCCGCCCACGACACCGCGATCAAGCTCGAGACCGAAATTGAGAAGCGGGTCATGGAAGGGACCGAGGAGGTCCGCCGCGAAGCCGAGGAGAGCGTCGCCCGATTGCTCGAGCGGGTCGAGCGGGAGGCCGAGGAGAGCGCCCGCGCTCGCGCCGAGGACCAACTGCAGGCCGAGTCGGAGCGGATCAAGCAGCAGGCGCAGCGCCGCGAGGAGCGCGCCCGCGCCGCCACCGAGGAAGAGATTCGCTCGAGCGTCAACCGCGCGCGGCGCGAGGTCCAGGCGGTCGCCGAGGACGACGGCCCGACCTGGTTGCAGAGCCAGCCGAAACCGCAGCGCTCGGCCGGCTACCGCACCTACTAGCGCTCCTTTGTTGCTTGTCCGGCGCTGCTGAGGTAGCGCTCAAGGCCCTTCGACGGATAATCTCGCCCGCATGCGCGAGGTACGGATCAGGGACACGCTGAGCGGGGCGCTGCAGTCGATCGACCCGGAACACGAGGTCGGTATCTACGCCTGCGGCCCGACGGTCTACTCGCGGATCCACATCGGCAACGCGCGCCCGTTCGTCGTCTTCTCACTGTTCGCGCGCTTCCTGCGCTCCGAGGGATTCAAGACGCGGCTCGTCGTCAACGTCACCGACATCAACGACAAGATCTACGTGGCGGCGGCGCGCGCGGGGGAGCCCTCGGCGAAGTTCGCCGCGGAGATGACCGCCGCGTACGTCAGCGACACGGACGCGCTCGGTGTCGGGCGGCCTGACGCCGAGCCGAAGGCGACCGAGACGGTCGAGGGGATCGTCGAGCTGATCGCCGACCTGATCGAGGGCGAACACGCCTACGAGTCGGGCGGCGACGTCTACTTCCGCGTCCGCAGCTTCGCCGACTACGGCAAGCTCTCCAACCGCCGCCCCGAGGACATGGACCAAGGCGAGGAGGCGGGCACTGCCGGCCTCAAGGAGGAGCGCCTCGACTTCGCCCTCTGGAAGGCGACCAAGGAGGGCGAGGACACCTCCTGGGATTCGCCCTGGGGCCCGGGACGCCCCGCCTGGCACATCGAGTGCTCGGTGATGGCCGAGCAGGAGCTCGGCGCCTCCTTCGCCGTCCACGGCGGCGGGTCCGACCTGGTCTTCCCCCATCACGAGAACGAGATCGCACAGTCCGAGGCGGCTGGGCGGCCCTTCGCCCACGTCTGGATGCACAACGGGATGGTCGACACGGGCGGCGAGAAGATGTCAAAATCGGAGGGCAACATCTTCCAGCTGAAGGAGGCCCTCAATCGCTACGGGCGCGAGGCGGTCGTGGCGTACTTGATTTCGGGCCATTACCGGCAGCCGTTGGCGTTCGGGGAGTTGCCGATGGAGGAAGCGGTGGCGCGGGTCGAGCGGATCCGAAATTTCTTCAGGACGCAGGCGGGGCCGGGATCCGGGGGAGCCTCGCCGGAACAACAGCGGGGAGGTTCCGGCGAGACTCCCCCGGATCCCGACAGCGGGCCGGCGCGACGGGTCGAGGCCTTCCGCGACGCTCTTGCCGATGACTTCAATACGCCGCGGGCGATGGCGGAGCTCTTCGAGCTGATCGCCGAAGCGAACCGCGAAGACGAGCTACCCGGGGCGGTCGAGGCCGTCAGCGAGATGGTCGAGCTCGTCGGCCTCGGCACCCTTAGCAGCCCGGATGGGAGTGGCGAGGCCGACGAGGGAGCGGAGCGGCTGATGGCCGAGCGCGACGAGGCACGGGCGGCCAAAGACTTCGCGCGGGCGGATGCGATCCGGGATGAGCTCGTGTCGATGGGTTACGAGATCCGGGACTCTGCTGACGGTCCCCGGCTCGTCCGGCGCTGATGGCTTCGCAGTTCATCTACGGCGTTCAGCCGGTCCAGGAGGCGGAACGGGGGAGACGGCGGGTGCACACGGTCTGGCGGGCGCCGCAGACGCCGGCGGCGGAGCTGGAGCGGCTTTGTGGTTCGCCGGATCACCAAGGGGTCGTCGCCGAGGTCGATCCTTATCCGTACGGCGACGCGGAGGGGATGCTGCGGCGGCCCGACGCGTTGATCGTTGCGCTCGACCAGGTGCAGGATCCGCGCAACCTCGGCGCGGTCTGCCGCTCGGCGGAGGCGGCAGGGGCGGTGGGGGTCGTGATCCCGGAGCGGCGGGCGGCGATGGTGACGCCGGTGGCGTGCAAGACGTCGGCGGGGGCGGTCGAGCACCTCGAGGTCGCCCACGTCCGCAACCTGGCCGACTGGATGGCGGCGGCGCAGGAGGCCGGGTTCTGGGTCTGGGGCGCCGACGCCGACGGGCCGCAGCCGCCCTGGGGAGTCGACCTGACCGGGCCGACCGTGATCGTCCTCGGTGGTGAGGGGAAGGGGCTGCGGCCGCGGGTCGCCGCCAGTTGCGACGGGCTGATCGCCCTTCCGAGCCTCGGGCGGGTCGAATCCTTGAACGTCTCGGCCGCTGCCACGGCACTCCTTTTCGAGTCCGTTCGCCAGCGCTCCTGAACTCCTCCCGGGCCGGCTTTCTAGGCCGTATGTCCAGGAAAATGCAAAAGCGCTTGCAAAAAGTCGCACTTTGGGTTGACAGAACTCCGCTCGTGCGTAAACTGGCGCCCAGATAAAGGGTGAACCTCAGCTTTAGCTCTGAGGTGAAACCCATCAATAAGTAGGGCGCCTCGGGGGAGGTAAGTGGCGCCACGACCCTTCAGCAAGGAGAAGGATCTGTGGCACTATCGACGCCTAAGCAGGAATTTCGTCCCAGTTCAGGGGGCCGCGCCAGCCTGGCCGCTGCGCGGAGTAACCCTCTAGCTGAGCTTGATGATCACTATCTGGTCGCTCTCGCCAAGGACGGCCGCACCGACGCCTACGACGCGATGGTCAAGCGTTATCGGGGTTTCGTCCGCCTCAAGGCTTCTTCGTACTTCCTCCTCGGGGGAGAGTCCGACGACCTGATCCAAGAGGGCCTGCTCGGCCTCTACAAGGCGATCCGCGACTACCGCACCGACCGCGAGTCGAGCTTCCGCAACTTCGCCGAGCTCTGCATCACCCGCCAGATCATCACCGCGGTGAAGACCGCGACCCGCAACAAGCACACGCCGCTGAACCAGTACGTGTCGTTCAGCCAGACGCCCGCCGCGAGCGGCGACTCGGAAACGACCCTCGACGAGATCCTGCCGGGGCCGACCGTCCACGATCCGGTCAACCAGGTGATCGCGAGCGAAGAGCTGGAGAGCCTCGTCTCCTGCCTGTCGGGCGTCTCCGGGGTGCTGTCGGATCTGGAGAGCCGGGTTCTGTCGCTCTACCTCGACGGCCACTCCTACGAGCAGATCGCCGAGCGTCTCGAGTGCGACACGAAGACCGTCGACAACGCCCTGCAGCGGGTGAAGCGCAAGGTCGGCGTCCACCTCGCCTCGCGGGAGGTCGCGGTCTGAGCGGTCGCTAGTCGCGGCGCTCCATGTCAGCCAGCACGTAGTCGAGCAGCTCGCGCCCGTGCTCCGAGGCGACGGCAACGTCGTTGACCTTGACTCGGACTCGGTGCAGCGACTGCATGCGCAGCACGTCGCCGTCGGCCCTCGGGTTGGGGAAGATCCCCGAGTAGGAGACGCCGAGGCGCTCGAGGTGGTCGGCGACGAGGGCGGTCGCCGGCGTGTCGAGCGGCAGGTCGATGTAGATCGCGTCGAGGCGGGCGCGGTGGAAGAGGTGGTGGCGTTGGGCCGCGATCACCTCCTCCAGGTCGGCGCCCGGCACGGCAACGGTGATCAGCGCCAGGTTGTGGTCGGTGTCGACCTCGGTGTGGAGCTCGGTGCCCTCCGCCAGCTCGAAGTCGGGCGGCGGCTGGGCGAGGGTTCCGCGTAGCTCGCAGAGGGCCAACGTCTGGCCGACCATCTCGTGATGGCGCTCGGGGGCGTAGACGCGGCGGTCGTGCCCGTCGTTCAGCTTGGTGTAGAAGAGCGCCGCCGAGTTGCGACGGGCGGCATTGGCGACGGCCGCGTCGTTGTCGACCGACGCGGGGATCCAGCCGAGCAGGAAGCCGGTCTCGTGGGCACCGAGCTCGATGTTGGCCTTCTGGCTGTAGGGATGGGCGGCGGTCGCCTCGCTGTACACGCGCTCCTGGCCCCAGTCCATCAGCACCTGCTTGGTGCGGGTGAAGAGGTGCTGGCCGCGCGCCTCCTCCAAGGTCACCGCCTGGCCCGAGTGGGCCACGGCGTCGCCCGCGGCGGCGAGGCTCATGCCCTCGTGGCAGAGCAATTCGCCGCTCGCCGTCTCGGCGACGCAGGACACGTAGCGGCCGTCGGCGAGGCGGGCGCCGACCTCCAGCGGGTCGTAGACCCATCGAACGTCGTAGGTGGTCCCGTAAGCTGCTTCTATCGCCTCGGTCAGGACATTCCCCTCGTCCGGCCCGAGGAAGCGAAAAGTGACATCCATCTAGCCATCATCGGCCCCACGCCCCCCTAGCTCAACCTGGGAGAGCACCTGATTTGTAATCAGGAGGTTGCCGGTTCGATCCCGGCGGGGGGCTTCCCACGCATGATCGACAAATCGACTACCGAGACGAGCGGGTTCGAGCAGCACCGTTACGCGCCGCCGGCCGACTCGGTCGAGGTGGTGCTCGTGCGGCATGGTGCTTCCGAAGCGGCGCTGCCAGGGGTCAGCTTTCCGATGATCGACGGGCAGGGCGACCCGGCGCTGTCGGAGGTCGGGAAGTCGCAGGCGCGGTCGGTCGCGGCGGAGCTCGGAGACGCCGACTTCTCCGGCCTCTTCGTCTCGACCTTGCGGCGGACGCAGGAAACGGCGGCGCCGTTGGTCGAGCGGACCGGCCTCGACGTCCGCGTCCTGCCCGACCTGCGCGAGGTCTTCCTCGGTGAGCTCGAGGGCGGCGGGTACCGGATCAAGGTCGCCGAAGGAGACCCACTGGTCGTCGAGGTCGCGCGGCAGGAACGCTGGGACGTGATCCCCGGCGCCGAGCTACCCGAGGGCTTCCAAGGTCGCCTGCGCGCCGCGATCGAGGAGATCGCCGCGGCCGTCCCCGCCGGCACCACCGCCGTCGCCTTCGCCCACGGCGCGACGATCGGCCAGCTCTGCGCGATGGCGACTTCGAGTCGCCCCTTCGCCTTCATCCACGCCGACAACGGCTCGATCTCCCGCCTGGTCGTCCACCCCGACGGCACCTGGCTCCTGCGCAGCTTCAACGAGGCCCGCCACCTCGACACCCCGACCGGCCCGGTCGGCTGATCGGGGCGCCGCGGGGGCGGTCAGATTTCTTCGAGCCTGCCGTTCGAATCGCAGGCGAAGCCGTATTCCCTATAGGCACTCGCGAAGCCGCGCCCGTGCGAGCAATACTTGCCCGGCTCGAGGCATTTGGTGCCGTCCGGTAGGTGAGCGGTGACTCCGTGGAAGTGTTCCCTGGAGCTGCGTTGGTGGAGAAAGTGTGACCAAATGGACAACGCAGATCGCGCATCCGGGCTTTCGCGGCTCTAGTCGTCGTCCTCGATCGAGACGATGTGGCTGGCGTTGAGGTAGACGAACTCGTCTTTCCCGGCCACCTTGAGATCGACGATCGGTATCGCGCGGGCGCCGACGCGGACGATTTCTTCGTCGGCTTTCTTGGCGCTGACCTCGACCTCGAACTTGCGCTTGTCAGTGGTGCGGATGATTGCCATACGGGGAGCGATACCCGATGTGCGCGAAGTCAGTCGCAGGGGGTGGAGAGCTTCGTCGGTTCGGTCGGGACGAAGTCGGCCTGGGGTGGCAGGTGGGGGAAGACCTGGGTGTAGTAGGTGGCGCCTTGGCACTTCTTCGGTGCCGAGACGGTGACGCTGCCGTTGAAGGTGTCCTTGAGGCCGGAGGCGGGGCGCTCGACCAGGGTGCCGAAGCCGGTCGCCTTCGCTTCGCCCCAGCTGTGCCAGATGAGTCCCTTGCCGATCAGATCGCCGTCGACCGAGAAGCTGTAGTTCGCCGGCTTGACGAAGGCGCCCTGGCCGCCGACCGCCGGGAGCAGCGTTTCCCCGTGCTGGGGTTCGGAGTGGCGCATCACGGTCTTCTCGTGGACCGTCGTCGTGCCATCGCCACCGCCGCCGCAGGCGGCGAGGGCGACGGCTAGCGCGAGCGCCGCCGGCAGGGCGAGGAGGAGTCGGTTCGGCATCACAGTTTGAGGAGGCGCGCCTTCTCGGCGGCGAACTCCGCGTCGCTGAGGACCCCTTTTTCGTGCAGGGTCGACAGCCGTTCGAGGCTCGACAGACGGGCGTCTTCCTCCTGCATCGCCTCGGCCCGCGACGGCGGCGGGGGGGCGGCGGGCTCGCCGCGGTTACCGGCGCCTCGTCCGCCACCCGGGCGCCGCACGTCCGGGATCCCCATCCCGCTCGGACGTTTGATGTCGGGCCGTTTGACGTCGGGCAGTTTGATTTTCGAGGCGCGCTCGCTGAGTTTGGCGTCGGTGACCGCCTTGTCGATCCGTTTGCGGGTCGGCGCCACGACGTCGCCGAACGTGAGGCCCGGGAATTCCTCGTCGGTCTGTTTGGCGAGCTCGCGCAGGCCGAAGCCGGCCATGATCCCGAGCACGACGACGGTGAGGAAGGTCCGCAGGCCGACCCCGCTCGCGGTCAGCAGGTAGATCCCGAGGACCAGCACGAGGACGCCGTAGCAGTAGGGCAGGTAACGGTTCAGCGCCGGGGCGATCACCCGCCGCGTGCCGCGCGCCGATCCGGTCGGCGACGCCAGCCATCCGGACGCCGAGAAGAAGACGCCGACGACGATGATCGTGGTCGCGATCGAGACCATCAGCGAGGTGCCGATCGACCACGCCGCTTCGGCCGCCGGCTTGACGTTTTCCTGCTTCACCAATTGGTCGACGACGATGCCGCCGGCGACCTTTCGCAGCACCACCACGAGGAGCCCGGCGACGATCAGCGCGACGCCGCTGAACAGCACCGTCACCCAGCGCCCGCCCTGGGTCAGGTAGATCGCCAGCCCGAAGGTGAGGAAGGTGAGGATCGACAGCACCAGCGCCAGGCCCTTGATCGCGACGACGATGTCCTGGGCGGTCTTCAGCTGTTCGGACTTGAGGATCGTGATCTTGCCCGCGTCCGGCGGAATTTCTTCGGCGAGGTTCTTGGCCAGCCCGACCTGGCCGGCGAGGTTGGTCAGGAGGCTGCCGAGGTTCAGCGTCACTTCCCCGTTCGCCGTGCTGACCGCTTCTTTCTTGTTTTCCAGCACCGCCATCAGCTGTTCGTGGGCGGTCCGGTTGGCGGTTTCCCAGAGCGACTGGGCGGTGCCGGTTTCCAGCACTTTTTCGGCCCCGGTGCCACCCACCTGGCGCAGGCCGGTCGCCGCCGGCCCGGCCAGTTCCTTCACGCTGTTCGGCAGAACTTCTTCGATCTTCTTTTCGACGTCGACGTTTTCGTAGAGCTGTTCGACGAGGTATTCGCTCAGCGCGCCGCGGATCGTCCCGTTCTGGATCAGGCGCCCCGAGGTGTGGACCCACTCGCTGGTGTCGAGGGCCTGACGCTCGACCCAGATCGAGAAAACGCTGAGGAAGGCGAAGAGCGCACCGAGCACCAATAGCCCTTTGACCGTCCGACGTCGCCAGGGCTTCATCGGGGTGATGGTATAGGTGGGGGATGAAGCCAGACGGGAGGGTCAGATGAAGCTAGAGGGCATTCACCACATCACCGCGATCACCGAGAACGCCCAGCGCAACGTCGATTTCTATGCGGGCGTGATGGGACTGCGGTTGGTCAAGAAAACCGTCAATCAGGACAGTCCGACCGTCTACCACCTCTTCTTCGCCGACGAGGATGGGGATCCGGGCGCCGACCTGACCTTCTTCGAGTACCCGGGGACGCCGGTCGGGCGGGCCGGGGCGGGGATGGTGCACCGGATCGTCTGGCGGGTCGGCGGGACGCAGGCGCTCGACTTCTGGGAGGGCCGGCTCGGCGCCCACGGGATCGAGGTCCGGCGTGAGGGCGACAGTCTCCACTTCTCCGCCCCCGAGGGGCTCGACCATGAGCTCTTCGTCGCCGACGTGCCCGACGCGCCGCTCGTCGCCGATCACCCCGAGGTCCCGAAAGAGCTTGCTTTGCAGGGATTTCACGCGGTGCGTGCCTACGCGGCGGCGCCCGACACCAGCACCAGGCTGCTCGAGGCGCTCGAGTTCGAGCCGACCGACGAGGGCTGGGAGGCGCGTGGGGAGGAGCGCGGCGGGCTCTACATCTTCGACCCGCCGCCCGCCGAGAAAGGGCTCCAGGGCGCGGGCTCGGTCCACCACGTCGCCTGGTCGTCATCGATCGAGGAGCACATGGCCTGGCGTGACAAAGCGATCGCCGCGGGCGCCCACCCGACCGCCGAGATCGACCGCTTCTACTTCAAATCGATCTACTTCCGCGAACCGAGCGGGGTGCTCTTCGAGATCGCCACGCGGGGGCCGGGTTTCACCGTCGACGAGCCGCTCGAGAACCTCGGAGAGAAGCTCTCGCTGCCGCCCGACTTCGAGCACCTGCGCGACCAGGTCGAGCCGAACCTGCGCCCGGTCGTCAATCCGCGCTCCCCGCGCGACTGAGAAGTAACCGCGCGCGCGTAAGCGTGTAGCCGGTGACGTGATCTCTGATGAGCGCCTCGCGGCGCAGCATGCCTACACCCGCGCCCACAGCGTCAACTGGCCGCTCTACGTGGTCATCCGGCTGTTCTTCGTCCCCTTCTTCCTGACCTACTTCCGGCTCTCGCGGACCGGGCGCAAATACGCCCGCAACATCGACGGCGGCCTGATCGTCGCCGCCAACCACCGCAGCTTCCTCGACCCCTTCGTGGTCGGCGCGATGCTGCCGTTCCGCCGGCCGATGAACTACGTCGCCAAGGTCGAGCTGTTCGAGAAGCCCTGGCAGGCCTGGTTCCTCTCGCGACTCGGCGCCTTCCCGATCCGCCGCGGCCTCTCCGACGAGGAGTCGATGGAGACCGCGCGCATGGTGGTCGAACGGGGCGGGACGCTCTGCATCTTCCCCGAGGGCACCCGCCATCGCAGCGGCAGCCTCGCCGCCCCCAAGCGCGGCGTCGGCCGGCTGGCGCTGCAGACCGGGGCGCCGATCCTGCCGACCGCCGTCATCGGCACCGAAAAAGTGCGCCGCGGCTGGCGCATCCGGCCGCGCAAGGTGAAGGTCCGCTGCGGCAAGGCGATGACCTTCCCGCGCAGCGAGGAGCCCTCCCAGCAGCTTGCGGAAACGGTTACCGGGCGGATCTGGCCCAACGTGCTGCTGCAGTGGGAAGACCTCGGTGGGCTGCCGCCGATGCGCCGCGCCGCGGTGATCGGGGCCGGCAGCTGGGGGACGGCGGTCGCCGTGCTGATGGCCCGCGGCGGGCTCGAGGTGCAGCTCGGGGCGCGCAACCCGGGGCGGGCGGCGGAGCTGATCGAAGCGGGGGAAAACCGCCGCTACCTGCCAGGGGTGAAGCTGCCGGAGGCGATCGACGTGCGGCCCGCGGCGGAGATCGAGCTCGTCGGCCTCGACTGCATCGTCCTCGCGATCCCGTCCAAATCGCTGCCCGCCGCGGTCGGCTCGATCGCCGACCGGGCCGGTGACCGCTCCTCGATCCTGCTCCTCACCAAGGGCCTGATCGCGCCGCAGGCGCAGCTGCCGTCGGAGTACGTCGGGGAACGGGTGCGGGCGCGGGCGCTGGCCAGCCTGGGCGGACCGGCCCATGCGGCCGAGGCGGTCTCCGGCTCGGCCGCGCTGGTGCTCGGCTCGGCCGACCCGGACCTGCGCTCGCAGCTCGGTGAGGTCTTCGACCGCGCCGGGCTGGTCTGCGAGCGCTCCGCCGACGTGGTCGGGGTCGAGATGGCGGGCGCCGCCAAGAACGCCGCCGCGCTGGCCGCCGCCGCGGCCGAGCCGCACGGCCTCAACGCGGCGGGGATCGCCGTCGCCGAGATCTGGCGCGAGTGCATCGACGCGGCGACCGTCCACGGCGGTCTGCCGGAGACCTTCTCCGGGCTTGCCGGGGTCGGCGATCTGACCGCCTCGATGCTGGCGCCGACCGGGCGCAACCGGCGGGCGGGGGAGCTGCTCGGCACCGGCACGCCGGCGGAGGAGATCCCGGCGCTGATCGGACAGGCTTCAGAGGGGCTCGACACGACGCCGTTGCTGGCCGACATGGTCGCCGCGTCCGGGGTCAAAGGCGAGGCGCTGGAGGGGCTGGCGAAACTGGTCCGCGGCGAAGTCGCCGCCGAGGAATGGGTCGCGGGCCTGCGGCGCGCCGAGCGGGCGAGGCAGGCGGCGTGAGGGATTCGGTTCCTCACATAGTCTTGGCTGGTGACCGGTCCCGAGGAGAACGTCGAGCCGGCCGAACTGGCGCCGGCGGCGAAGGCGGAGCTCGACCGCGCCTTCGAGACCTTCTACCGGGACCACCTGCGCGACGTCTATTCCTACGCCTACTACCGGGTCGGGAATCACCACGACGCCGAGGACCTCACCGAGCAGGCCTTCCTGCAGGCCTACCGGCACTTCGACCGGGCGCGGCGGGAGTCGGACGGGCGGCCGCTGCGGCCGTGGCTGATCCGGATCGCCCACAACCTGGCGTCGAACTACTACCGCGACCGCTCGCGCCGGCCACAGACGCCGCTGGAACACGCCGACCCGATCGCGACCAAGCACGACACCGAGGATCTGGTCGCCGGGCGCGAGGAGCTGCGCCAGGTGATGGCGAACCTGCAGACACTCTCCGACGACCGTCGCGACGCCTTGATCATGCGGTTCGCGCTGGGGATGGACAACCGCGAGATCGCGCGGGCGCTGGGTCGGTCCGACGGGGCGACCAAGGTGTTGATCCACCGGGCGATCAAACAGCTCGAGGAGGAGATGGGCTATGAGCACGGGTGAACAGGGCGAATCGACCTGGGACGTCGAAGCACTGCTCGGCGACGTCCTCCGGCCGATCGAGCCGCCGGAGCTGCTGAGTGGGCGGATCGAGGACACCTTCACGGCGCTCTCGGCGGCGGCGGCGACCGAGCTGTCGGACTGGGCCGAGGAGCTCTCGGACTCCGAGATGCGGGCGCTGCGCGACCCGCGCAACTGGGTCCGCCCGGTGGTCGCGGTCGGCGTCGGCGGCGTCGCCACCGGGGCGTTGGTCCTCTTCGAGCTTCGCCGCCGCGGCAAGCACGAGGCGAACGGCCTCAAGGGCTTGGCCAGCGGCGTCCGCGACCGCACGCCGTTTTAGGGGCGGGGGGCTTCGCCGCTAGGCGACGGCCAATGCGAGGATGAAGCTGATCACGGCGATGATCGTCATGAAGGAGAGCTCGATCGCGAGGCGGCTGTTGCGGTCGAGCCCACGGCCGTAGCGGCCCTGCTCACCGGCGACGATCAGGAGGCCGCAGAGGACGCCGGCGACGAGGCCGCCGACGTGGGCGCCGACGCTGATCCCGGACTCGGCGAAGGTGAAGACCAGGTTGAAGATGATCAGGAAGCCGATCTGGCTGGCGATCTGCTCCATCTGCCGGCCGCGGGCGATGATGAAGGTCGCGCCGAGGACGCCGAAGATCGCCCCTGAGGCGCCCGCGCTGACCGTGTCCGGGCTGAACCAGAGGGCGACGAACGATCCGGCGATCAGGCAGGCGAAGTAGAGGACGGTGAACCGCAGCCAGCCGATCGCCGGCTCCAGCAACCGCCCCATGAAGTAGAGCAGCAGCATGTTGAAGCCGATGTGGAAGATGCTGACGTGGACGAAGCCGCTGGTGACGATTCGCCACCACTGGTGCAGTTCGTGAACCGCCGGACCCCAGAGGCCTCCCGTGTTGTAGATCGTCTGGATGCCGATTTCACCGAGCCCACCGCCGCCCTTGGCGATCTCGACCAGGTAGACGACGACGTTGATCGCGATCAGCACGATCGTCGCCGGCATCACGCGCAGTAGGCCGGATCCGGTCGGCGTCCCGGTCGGGTTCCGCACCACCCGCGTCCGCTGGTTGGAGCACTCCGGGCAGCGCATCCCGACCGGGGTCGGGGTCATGCACTCGGGGCAGATCGGCCGCCCGCAGTTGGAGCAGGAGACGCCGGTCTCTCGGTTCGGATGGCGGTAACAGGTCTGAGGCACGGCTAGGCAGCCTACAATCGCGGCCGATGGAGCCCGCGAGCCCCGCCCGCCTCTATGCCTCCGCGGTCGGCGCGCTGCTCGTCGTCCTCGGCGTCATCGGCTTCTTCTACGGCTCCTCGTTCGGCTCCCCGGGGACGCTCGGCCACACGCTCGGCGCCTTCCGCACCAACGGCTGGGAGAACCTGCTCTGGATCGTCGTCGGCGCGCTCGGGCTGCTGTTGGCGGGGGTGTTCTCGCGCGTCTACGCGCTCGCCGCCGGCCTGCTCCTCACCTTGCTCGGCGTCTGGGGCCTGCTCCTCGACCCCGGCAGTGCGATCCTCGGCGTCTTTCCGGCTGCGGGCGCGAACGAAGCATTGAATCTGGCGCTGGGGATCCTGGGACTGCTGGCGGCCGTGGCTACGCCTCAGCCTTGCGTGGAGCGGGAGACCGCAGTCTCGTGAAGGGAGTGTTCCCCGGCGGGTCCATCAGGTCGGGGTGGAGGAGGTGACCGACCAGCTCGACGCCGTCGACCAGTCGCGGGCCCGGGTCGCTGAAGCCGGCCTGGGCGGCGACGGCGAAGACGCGGTCGGCGCCGAGGCCGTCGATGTGCTCCCAGACCTCCATCGCCTGCGCCTGAACATCCTCGAGGTAGCCCTCGACCATGACGATGACGACTTCGGGGCTGAGGCCGGCGAGCTCGCCCCAGCTGACCTGGGCGGGCGCCAGGCCGGGGTCGCCGGCGACGTCTTCGCCGCCCGCGATCGAGATCATCTCCGGCACCCAGAAGCCGGCCACGCGGGCCGGTTCGAAGAGCCGCTCGAGCGCGATCACACGCGGCACGGTGGCGCCGGCGACGGCCGCGCGGACGGTCGCCAGTCGGCCCTCCAGTTCCCCGCGCAGTTCGTGGGCCTGGTCGCCGGTCCCTGTCGTCTCGCCGAGCCGGACGATCTCTTCCAGCATCTCGTTAAGCGTCGCAACTTTCATCGTCTTGCTCGCCAATATGCCAGCTTCACGAGAATCCGCAGGCGGGCCAGCTATATTCGGTAAGCCGAATGGCCGCTGAAGACGCACCAGCCCGAAGTACCGGGCCGCATAACTGATGAGCGTCCTGCTGCTCGTCCTCCTCCTGCTGTTGATCGCGATCAACAGCTTCTTCGTCGCCGCGGAGTTCGCCGTCGTGCGCTCGCGGCGCGCCCGGCTCGAGCAGATGCGGGACGAGGGAGTGCGCGGCTCGGCCCGGGCGCTCGAACAGCTCGACCGGGTCGACGAGTTCGTCGCGACCAGCCAGATCGGCATCACGATCGCGTCGCTCGGCATCGGCTTCCTCGGCCAGCCCGCCCTCGCCGACCTGCTCGAACCGATCTTCAGCGGCTTCGCCGGGCACGCCCTGTCGCTCGCCCTGTCGATCGCGCTCGCCTTCACCATCGTCACCTTCCTGGAGATCGTGCTCGGCGAGCAGTCGCCGAAGATGATCGCGATCGGCCGCGCCGAGAACACCCTGATCAAAGTCTCCGGCCCGCTCGTCTTCTTCGGCCGCGTGCTGCGGCCGCTGATCGTCGCGACCAACGGGCCGGCGATCTTCCTGGTCAAACGCGTGCTGCGGATCGACACCGACGACGTCGAGGAGACCTCGCCCGAGGAGCTCCGCCTGATCATCGCCCGCGGCGCCCGGCAGGGCGGCATCGACCCCGATGAGGCGGGCCACCTGGCCGGCGTCTTCCATCTGCACGAACAGGAGGCGCGCGAGGTGATGACGCCGATCCCTGCGGTCGTCACCGTCGACGCCAACGACACGGTCGAGGCGGCGCTTCGTCGCTGCGTCACCTCCGGCCACACCCGCCTGGTGGTGATCGAGGACGACAACGCCGACCGCGTCCGCGGCGTCGTCCACAACAACAGCTTGATCCGCGTCTACATGTCAGACGGCCCGGAGGCGGCGATCGAGTCGGTCATCCGCGACGCGCTGATCGTGCCGGAGACGCGGCCGATCGACGACCTCCTCCACGACCTGCAGGTTCAGCGGACCTCGCTCTCGGTGGTCGTCGACGAGTACGGGCGGACGGTCGGGATCGTCACCGTCGAGGACATCCTCGAGGAGGTGGTGGGGGAGATCGAGGACGAGACCGACCCGCGGGCGACCGAGGTCCGGCGGCTCACCAACGGCGACTGGTTCGTCCGCGGCCACGTCAGCCTCGGCGACCTCGAGGACGCCGGCATCGACCTCCCCGATGCGGATTCCGAGACCTACAACTCGGTCGGCGGCTACGTCTTCGGCGAGCTCGGACGGCTGCCCAAACGCGGCGACTCGGTGACGGTGGACGGCTACACGCTGCGGGTCGAGGCGGTGCGCGACAACCGGATCGAGGCGGTCCGGATCAGCAACTCGACGAGCAGCACCACCTAGTTCGGCCGGCGTTCGGCGCCTGGCGCGGCGCGGGCTTTCCGTCCGTCCCGCCGCCTAATTTCTCCGAGCAACCCGCGTACCGACCAAGGCTGGAGGTGCCCCCTATGTGGGTTGTTCGCCTGACCGACAAGCAGCTTGAGGTGCTGAGAGCGCTGCTGCGCTCCGAGGAGCACCTCGGCCCGGCGCTCCGAGGTTCGATCGAGGCTCTCGACCTCGCCCGCTGGGACGACCTACCCGAGGCCGCGTTGCCCTGGGACGAGGTCGAAATCGTCGCCCGCCGTCAGAACATCTCGGAGGCCGACGTGATCTGGGATCTGACCGGCAAAGGGAAGGCGGCCGCGGAGTAGCGACCGCCTTCAGAGTCCCTCAGTCGTAGGAGTAGAAGCCGGCGCCGCTCTTGCGGCCCAGTTTCGCCTCGCCGATCATCTCGACGATCAGCCCGGGCGGTTTGTGGGCCTGGTCGTTCGAGTCGGCGTAGAGGGCGTCGCCGATCGCCTCGGCGACGTCGAGGCCGACGAAGTCGAGCAGCGCCAGCGGGCCCATCACATAGGCCGCGCCGAGCTTCATGCAGGTGTCGATCTCGCCCGGCTCCATGCCGGTCCGCTCGAGCATCCGCACGGCGTCGAAGAGGTAGGGGAAGAGCAGCCGATTGACGACGAAGCCCGCCTGGTCGGGGACCTCGACCGCGGTCTTGCCGAGCGCCGCGCACCAGGCCATCGCCCGCTCTCGGGCCGACTCGGCACCGTCGGGGATGCAGACCTCGACCAGCGCCATCCGCGGCACCGGGTTGAAGACGTGGAAGCCGAAGAGCTTCGGCACGCCCGCGGCGCCGGCGATGTCGCCGATGCCCAGGGAGGAGGTGGTCGTCCCCAGGTCGGCGTCCGGACAGGAGATGGAGAGCGTCTTGATCAGCTCGGCCTTCGGCTCCAGCTCCTCGACGATCGCCTCGACGATGACGTCGCAGTGGGCCAGGTCGGTCGGATCGGTGGTGACCCGCAGCCGGGACGGCTCGGCCCCCTCGATCTTCGCGCAGGCGGCGACGACTTTCTCCTCGGCGCGCCAGGCCGAAGCCTCCGACCGCGCCAGCAGGATCGTGTCGGCAGTGGTGGTCGAGACCGCGGCGAGACCGGTGGCGATGGCGCCGCTCCCCGCGATCCCCGGACTTTCGTAACCCTTCGAGTCGCTCATCGGCCCGGTTCCTATCAGGCTTTTTCGCGCCGCGCTCTGCGGTTGACCGACCGATCAGTCGGTAGTTGTAGCTTTCAATGTGCAAGCGGCGCCGACGGGCGCCCGGGATCTGCCAGGAGGAGAAGACGATGGAGAACGGCAAAGGAAAGCTGCAGGGTCGCGAAGTGGTGATCGTCGAGGCGGTCCGCACGCCGGTCGGCCGCGGTCATCTGCAGAAGGGCTACTACAAGGACCTTCATCCCTCCAACCTCCTCGCCAGGACCTACGCGGAGCTGATCGACCGCTCCGGGATCGATCCGACCGAGGTCGGCGACGTGATCGCGGGCTGCGTCCAGCAGTGGGGCGAGCAGTCGATCAACATCGGCCGCAACGCCTGGCTCGAGGCGGGGCTCCCGCTCGAGGTCCCGGCGACCACGCTCGATCGTCAGTGCGGCTCCGGCCAGCAGGCGGTCGACTTCGCGGCGACGCTGGTCGCCTCCGGCGTCCACGACGTGGCGATCGGCGGCGGCGTCGAGCACATGGGCAAGAACTCGTTCGCGGCGGCGGGCGAAGTGATGGCCGAGCGCGGCTTCGCCTTCTCGAAAGAGCTGATGGAGCGCTACGACCTGATCCCGCAGGGCCTCTCGGCCGAGATGATCGCCGACCAATGGGAGATCCCACGCTCGGAGCTCGATGAATTCGGCGTCCGCTCCCAGGCGCTGGCCGCCAAGGCGACCGAGGAGGGCCGCTACGAGCGCGAGATGGTCCCGATGCAGGTCAACGGCGACACCTACATGACCGACCAGGGCCTGCGCGAGACCTCGCTCGAGGCGCTGGCCGGCCTCAAACCCGCCTTCAAGGAGGACGGCAAGATCACCGCCGGCAACTCCTCGCAGGTCTCCGACGGCGCCGCCGCGGTGCTGCTGATGTCGCGCGAGAAGGCGGACGAGCTGGGGCTGAAGCCGCGGGCGCGGATCTACGACATCACCACCGTTGGGGTCGACCCGGTGATCATGCTGACCGGCCCGATCCCGGCGACGAAGAAGCTGCTCGAGCGCAACGGGATGAAGATCGACGACATCGACCTGATCGAGATCAACGAGGCCTTCGCCTCGGTCGTCGCCGCCTGGAAACGGGAGCTCGAACCCGACATGGACCGCGTCAACGTGAACGGCGGCGCGATCGCGATCGGCCACCCGCTCGGCTCGACCGGCGCCCGCCTGATGACCAGCCTGCTGCACGAGATGGAGCGCTCCGACAAGGAGATGGGCCTGGTCACGATGTGCTGCGGCGGGGGGCTCGGCACCGGCACCCTGATCCAGCGGGTCTGAGTCGCCCCGACCGGCCGGGCCGCCTCAGACGGCCTGGCCGAGTAGCCAGTAGTGTTCTGCCCCGATGGATCTGACGCTGTCGCCATCGGAGGAGGGGTTCCGCGACGAGGTCGCGACCTGGCTGCGTGCCAATAACCCCGGCGCCGAACCGGAGGGCTCGCTCGATGAGGTCATGGCCTTCCGTGGCGATTGGCAGCGCAAGCTGCACGCCGCGGGATGGGCCGGGATCTCCTGGCCGAAGGA
>JAOPZF010000226.1 GCA_025964255.1 Solirubrobacterales bacterium
TTATCTGCATCGGCGGCGCTTCGGCAAGGGGCGCTGGCTAGCTTTCGTCGTCGGACTCCTCGGCGATCTTAGCCTCCAGTTCCGCCATCACGTCGGGGTCCCTCAGCGTGGTCACGTCGCCCAGCGCCCTCCCCTCGGCGATATCCCTCAGCAGACGGCGCATGATCTTGCCCGAGCGCGTCTTCGGAAGGTCGTCCGCCCAGACGATTCTTTTCGGTCGGGCGAATTTTCCGATGCGCGTCGCGACCGCCTCGCGGATCCCCGCTTCGACGTCTTTGGACGGCTCGGTGCCCCCGCGCAAGGTGACGAAGGCGCAGATCGCCTGGCCGGTGTCCTCGTCGGTCTGGCCGATCACCGCGGCCTCGGCGACGCTCTCGTGGGCGACGATCGCCGACTCGACTTCCGCGGTGGAGAGTCGATGCCCGGACACGTTGACGACATCGTCGATCCGCCCGATCACCCAGAAGTAGCCGTCGGAATCGCGGCGCGCCGCGTCGCCGACCAGGTAGCGCTCCTTGCCGAATTTCGAGAAGTAGGTCTCGATGAAGCGGTCGTCCTCCTTGTAGAGCGTGCGCAGCATCGAAGGCCACGGGCGTTCGAGCATCAAGAGCCCCTGGCCCTCGGCGAGCGGCTCGCCCTCCTTCTCGTCGACGACTTCGGCCTTCACCCCCGGGAACGGCGTCGTCGCCGAGCCGGGCTTCGTCGCGGTGATCCCCGGCAGCGGCGTGATCATGATGCCGCCGGTCTCCGTCTGCCACCAGGTGTCGACGATCGGACACCGTTCGCCGCCGATGACCTTGTGGTACCAGAGCCACGCCTTCGGATTGATCGGCTCGCCCACCGAGCCCAACAGCCGCAGCGAGGAGAGGTCGAACTTTGCCGGGATGTCGGCGCCCCACTTGATGAAGGTGCGGATCGCGGTCGGCGCGGCGTAGAGGATCGTCGCCTTGTAGCGCTCGACGTTCTCCCACCACACACCTTGGTGCGGGTAATCGGGCGCCCCCTCCCACATCACCGAGGTCGCCCCGTTGGCGAGGGGTCCGTAGACGATGTAGGTGTGGCCGGTGATCCAGCCGACGTCGGCGGCGCACCAGTAGACGTCGGTCTCCGGCTTCAGGTCGAACACATAGCGGTGCGTGGTCGCCGCGCCGGTGAGGTAGCCGCCGGTGGTGTGCAGGATCCCCTTCGGCTTCGCGGTCGAGCCGCTCGTGTAGAGGATGAAGAGCGGGTGCTCGGCCTCCATCGGCTCCGCCGGGCACTCCGGGTCGGCGGCCGCGCAGACCTCGTCGTAGAAGACGTCGCGCCCGTCGGTCATCGGCACGTCGATCCCGGTCGCGCGGACGACGACGATCGTCTTCAGCGAGTCGACGCTTCCCATCTGCTCGTCGACCTGCTCCTTGATCGGCGCCGTCTTCCCTTTCCGCCTGGCCCCGTCGACCGTCACCAGCGCCTTGGCGTCGGCGAATTCCATCCGCTCGCGGACCGACTCGGCGCTGAAGCCGCCGAAGACGACGTTGTGGATCGCGCCGATCCGGGCGCACGCCAGCATCGCCACCGCGACCTCGGGGATCATCGGCAGGTAGATCCCGACGACGTCGCCCTTGTCGACGCCGAGGTCCTTCAGGGCGTTGGCGAAGCGCTGCACGTCGCGGTGGAGATCGGCGTAGGTGACGTCGCGCTCCTCACCCTCCTCACCGCGCCAGTGGTAGGCGACGCGGTCGCCGATCCCCGCGGCCACGTGGCGGTCGAGGCACTGGGCGGAGGCGTTGATCCGCCCGTCCTCGAACCACTTGTAGAAGGGAGGATCGGAATCGTTCAGACCTTCGGTCGGCTCGATGTCCCAGTCGAGCAGCTCCTTCGAACGGGCGGTCCACCAGGCGACCGGATCGGCCGCCGCTTCGTCGTAGATCGCCGGGTCCGACCAGTTGGCCCGCTCGCGGAACTCCGCGGGCGGCTCGAACTTCTCGATCTCGAGCATCGCCTCGAGCTCGTGCTCGAGGCTTGAGTCGGAAGCCATGGCTCCAGCATCGGTACCCATTCCGAATCCTCCCTCTCTCGAGTCAGTCGCCCAACGGTACGACTGGCATCACCGTCTTGCCGAAGGTGGAGTTCACCACCGCCGCCATCGACGCGTACCAGGCGGCCGCCGCGGTCAGCAGGCCGGTCCAACCGCCGACTTCGGTGATCCCTTCGTGACCGCCCGAATTGCCGATCCCGAGCAGGATGAAAGTGATCGCCAACAGGAAGAAGACGAGCGCGACGGCGCCGGTCGTCCGCAGGCTGGCGATGAACATGTAGGCGGTGAAGATGCCCCACGAGATCAGGTAGAGCCCGACCGCCGCGCCAACGTGCTCGGGCGGGATGGTCGGCGCGAAGAAGGTGATCAGCGCCCAGAAGGAGACCCAGAATGCGCCGAATGAGGTGAAGGCGACCGCGCCGAAGGTGTTACCGGTGCGGAACTCCCACATCCCCGCCGCGAACTGGGCGATGCCGCCGTAGGCGAGCGCCACCCCGAGCACAACCGGCTCCCCGGCTTTGCTGACCAGACCGGCGTTGAACATGCTGAGGACGAACGTCGTCAGCGCGAATCCGGCCAGCCCGAGCGGACCCGGGTCGGCGGGCTTCCAGCCCCCGTGGCTCGAATCGGCCGGTTCTTGGCCGACAGGCGGGCGGATGCCCGGAACAGATCCTGACTCCATGGTGAAGCTCCTTTCCCAGAGGTAACCCTGACGGGACCCTTGCCAAGGTCCCTCGAGCGGCCCATACCCAAACGGGGAAAGTTGCAATCAATACGTTCCAACT
>JAOPZF010000021.1 GCA_025964255.1 Solirubrobacterales bacterium
CGCGAGCTCTTTCAGCGCCAGCCCGACAGCTAACCCCGTAGGCCGACGAAGGAGATATCGGTTTGCGCAAGAGCAGTCGGAAGTTCCACGTGGTTCTCGCATTGGTTGTCGCGATGGTCGGTTCGGCGTTCGCGATCGCCCCGGCGGGCGCCTCGGCCAGTTGCAACTTCGGTGGCCTGACCGCCGCCGAAACTGACCTCTGCACCCCCGCCGCCAACGCCAGCCTGCTCGCCTCCGGCGAATTGATCGCGCCCGCCGGCGCCCCGGCCCGGGTCAAAGCCGTGATCGCCGCCGCCAACAAGATCCGCCTCCGCCCCTACATCTACGGCGGCGGCCACGCCAGCTTTGCCTCGCGCGGCTACGACTGCTCCGGCTCGGTCTCCTTCGCCCTCCACGGCGGCAACTTCCTCACCAGCCCGCTTCCCTCCGGCCCGCTCGAGAGCTGGGGCGAAGAAGGCGAAGGCCGCTGGATCACCGTCTACGCCAACGCCGGCCACGCCTACATGGTGGTCGCCGGGATCCGCTTCGACACCGCGGGCGACGAAGGCATCGACGAAACCGGCCCCCGCTGGCACAGCGAACTCCTCACCAACGAAGGGTTCGTCGCGCGTCACCCCGCCGGCTTTTAGCCATCGCGGCCATCGCTTGAAGTCCCACCGCGGGTCTCCCTGCCTGCGGCTGAGTCCTTCCGTACTCCGGTCCGGATAAGTCGGCGCGTCCTATTTGTCCTGCGAGCCTCCGCCCACTCGGATAACTTCGCGGGATAGAGGGGTCTTCGTCCGACATCCGCCTCACCGGCCTCACCAAGTCCTATAGGGATGTGGTGGCAGTCGCCGGGATCGACCTCGAGGTTCGCGCCGGTGAGTTCTTCACCATGCTCGGCCCGTCCGGCTCGGGCAAGACGACGACGCTGAGGATGATCGCCGGGTTCGAGGACCCGACCGCCGGCACGATCGAGCTCGGCGGCCAGGACGTCTCCGGCCTGCCGCCCTACGAACGCGCCGTCAACACCGTCTTCCAGGACTACGCGCTCTTCCCACATATGAGCGTCGCCGACAACGTCGCCTATGGGCTGAAGGTGGCGAAAGTCGACAAGGCCGAGCGCGGGCGCCGTCGCGACGAGGCGCTGGAGATGGTTCGCCTCCCCGGCTACGGCGACCGCAAACCGGCCGAGCTCTCCGGTGGCCAGCGGCAGCGGGTCGCGCTGGCGCGGGCGATCGTCAACCGACCCCGGGTGCTGCTCCTCGACGAGCCGCTCGGCGCCCTCGACCTGAAGCTGCGCGAGCAGATGCAGACCGAGCTGAAGTCGATCCAGGGCGACGTCGGGATCACCTTCGTCTACGTCACCCACGACCAGGACGAGGCGCTGACGATGAGCGACCGGATCGCCGTCTTCAACGAGGGGCGGATCGAGCAGATCGCCACGCCGGAAGATCTCTACGAGCATCCGGTGAACGAATTCGTCGCCGATTTCGTCGGCGTCTCGAACGTCCTCGAGCGGGGCGGCGAGCGCTTCACCGTGCGGCCGGAGAAGATCGAGGTGGTGGTGCCGGGGGCACCCACCGACGGGCTCGACACCGAGCGCGGCCGCGTCGTCGACATCGCCTACGCCGGCTCGGTCACGCGGTACACGGTGGAGCTCGACGCCGGCGGCAGCTTGCAGTTGGTCAGGCAGAACGTGGGTGAGGCGCCCGGTGGCGTGCCCACGCAGGGGGCCGAGGTGATCGTGGGATGGCGGCCGCAACACGCGGCCACGGTCGGCGGCAACACGACGAAACAGGAGGTAGCACCATGAGTAGGCACAAGGGTGGGACCCCGGTGCGCACGGCGTGGTTCGTCGTCGCGGGCCTGGTCGCGTTCATGGTCGTGCTGGCGGGCTGCGGCGGCGGCTCGAGCTCCAGCGGTGGCAGCTCGGGCGGCGGTGGCGGCGAAGAACTGCAGAAGCTCGGCAAAGGAGAGGGGCAGGTGAACCTGATCTCCTGGGCCGGCTACGTCGAAGCCGGCGGCGGCGAAAACCCCGACTGGGTGACGCCGTTCGAAGAAGAAACCGGCTGCAAGGTCAACGACAAGGTCGCCGGCACCTCCGACGAAATGGTGAAACTTATGGAGACCGGGCAGTACGACGGGGTCTCCGCCTCGGGCAACGCGACGGCGCGCCTCTGGGCCGCCCACGAAGTCGCACCGGTCAACACCTCGCTGGTCCCCAACTACAAGACGGTCTTCGCCGACCTCAAAGACCAGCCCTACAACACCTTCGAAGGCGTTCCGTATGGGATCCCGCACGGCCGCGGCGCCAACCTGCTGATGTGGAACAAGGAAGACGTGACGCCGGCGCCGAGCTCCTGGGAGGTGACGCTTGACCCTGAAGTCGCGTCCAAATACAAGGGCCACATCACCCAGTACGACGATCCGATGTCGATCGCCGAAGGCGCGCTCTACCTGAAAGCGCACGAATCGAAGCTGGGGATCGAAAACCCCTACGAGCTGAACGAAGAACAGTTCAACGCGGCGGTCGAACTGATGAAGGAACAGGCGCCGAACGTGGGCGAATACTGGTCCAGCGCCGAACAGCAGATCGAAGGGTTCGCCAACGGGTCCAATCAGGTCGGCACCACCTGGCAGTACCAGTACTTCGCCCTCAAAGGCGAAAACGAACCGGTCGAAGCGAGCCCGGCGAGCCAGGGCTTCGTGCCGGAAGAGGGCGCGACCGGGTGGTCGGACACCTGGATGATCAGCTCGCATGCCAAGCATCCCAACTGCATGTACAAGTGGATGAACTGGATCATCAGCCCGAAAGTGAACGCCGAAGTGGCCGAATGGTTCGGCGAGGCGCCGGCTCAGGAAAAGGCCTGCGAAGAAACCGAAAACCCCAACTTCTGCACCGAATACCACGCGGATGAACCGGCCTTCTGGAAGAAGGTCTACTACTGGGAGACGCCGCTGGCGGAATGCAGCGAAGGCGGCGAAACCGACTGCATGGACTACAACGACTGGGTCCGAGCCTGGACCGAAATCAAAGGCTAGGCCGGGGGATGGCTTGACTCCTGGCGGTCGCGATGGCGACTGACGCGGTCGCGGTGAAGAGGTCGGCGGGCAGACGGTTCGCCGGCCTCTTCTACGGTCGTCCCCGAATCCAGATCGGGTCGCTGCTGGCGGCCCCGATGGCGTGGCTGGTGATCCTCTACCTGGGGTCGCTGGTCATCCTCCTGATCACCGCCTTCTGGACCGTTGACCCGCTCAGCGGCTCGGTGATCAAGGAACTCAGCTGGACGAACTTCGAAGAACTGATCAACGTCCCGGTCTACCGGGAGATCATCTGGCGGACCGTCCGCACCGCGCTCCTCGTCACCCTCACCGACGCGGTCATCGCCTTCCCGATCGCCTTCTACATGGCAAAGGTGGCGGGGCGGAAGTCGAAGGCGGCGCTGGTCGTCGCGGTGCTGATGCCGCTCTGGGCGAGCTACCTGGTGAAGATCATCGCCTGGCGGGCGATCCTCGCCGAACACGGGGTGCTGAACTGGGCGCTCCACCCGATCGGACTCCACGGTCCCGACAACGGGGTGACGTCGGTCTGGCTGGTGATGAGTTACCTCTGGCTGCCGTACATGATCCTGCCGATCTTCGCCGGGCTGGAGCGGATCCCGGACTCGCTGATCGCCGCCTCCGAGGACCTCGGCGCCCACCCCTTCACTACCTTCCGCAAGGTGATCCTGCCGCTCGCCTTCCCGGCGGTGGTGGCGGGCTCGATCTTCACCTTCTCGCTCACCCTCGGCGACTACCTGGCGCCGAAACTGGTCTCCAACGAACAGTTCATCGGCACCGCGATCTTTGACTCGATCACCAACAACCAGCCGTTCGCGGCGGCCTTGGCGCTGGTGCCGATCGTCGTCGTGATCGCCTACCTCGGCGTCGCCCGCAAGCTCGGCGCCTTCGAGCACGTCTGATGAGGCTCTCGAGAGGCGGCAAGATCACCCTGCGCGTCGTCGTCGCGCTGGTCCTCGCCTTCATCTACATCCCGCTGCTGGTGATCGCGGTCGAGGCGTTCAACTCGAGCCGCATCCTCAAATGGCCGCCGCCGGGCTTCACCCTGAGCTGGTTCGGCAAGGCCCTCGAAAACGAAAGCGTGCGCGAAGCGCTGCTCACCTCGATCGAGGCGGGCCTCGCCGCGATGCTGATCGCGATCGTCCTGGGAACGCTGATCGCGCTCGCCGTCGGGCGGCGCAAATTCTTCGGCCGCGACTCGATCTCCTTCCTCGTCGTCCTGCCGATCGCCCTGCCCGGGATCGTCACCGGCGTCGCCCTCTCCAACACCTTCACCCAGGTGCTCGGCATCAGCCTCAGCCTGCTGACGGTGATCATCGGCCACGCCACCTTCTGCATCGTCGTCGTCTACAACAACGCGGTCGCGCGACTGCGCCGCACCTCGGGGAGCTTCGAGGAAGCCTCCGCCGACCTCGGCGCCGACCCCTGGCAGACCTTCCGCTTCGTCACCTTCCCGAGCCTCCGCAGCGCCCTCGGCGCCGGCGCCCTCCTCGCCTTCGCCCTCTCCTTCGACGAGATCATCGTCACCAACTTCACCATCGGCGCGGGCGAAGAAACCCTCCCGATCTGGATCTACCGCAACCTCTTCCGCCCCAAAGAGCTCCCCGTCGTCCCCGCGGTCGCGGTGATCCTGATCATCCTCTCGATCATCCCCGTCTACCTGGCCCACCGCCTCTCGAGCGACGACGCCGGCCTCACCCCCGGCCGCGGCGGCGGCGCGACCACCACCCCGGTCGGCATCGCCGAGGCCGAGGCCACCGCCGCGCACTAGAAGCGGCAACAAGCGCGAACCAACCCGTTGTCCTTAGTAGCCCTGTGGGTGACTAAGGACAACGGGTTGGCGGTCTTCATGCTCAACGGCGCCATGAGACCCGGGCTCTTCGGGATCGTCTTCGCTGTGACCGCGATCTTCAGCGACCGCGGCCTCGACTGGTGGGAGTGCCGGATGTACGGCGCCCGTCCGGTCCCAGCTGATCCCGACGCAGCGCTCTAGGGAGCCAGGCGGGCGATCGCGGCTTCGTAGCGGGCGATGCGGGCGGTGGTGGCGGGGGTCGGGGGCATCGCGAGGTTGGTGGCCAGGTTGTCGGCGAGGTCGGCGAGCTTCACCTGACGGGCGAGGGGGTTCGGGGCGAGGGCCTCGACGTAGGCCTCGTAGGTGTCCTCCTCGCGATGGGTGAGGGCGACGACGGCTTCGACGACGCGCTCCGGGATTCCCTCGTCGCGCAGGTCGGCCGCGGTGACCGAGGTGTCCTCGATCACGTCGTGGAGGACGGCGGCGGTGCGGGCATCCCAGCCCTCGACCGCGAGCATCACGCGGAAGAGGTGGAGGACGTAGGGGCCGCGCTGGCCGTCACGAGCCGGGTACAGCTGGCCGGCATGCGCGCGGACGGCGATCTCGATGGCGCGCTCCAGGGTCTCGGAGCCGTCCACCGCGCGTTACCTAGAGCGGGATGTTGCCGTGCTTGCGTTTCGGCTGCGGGACGCGCTTGGTCTGCAGCATCCGCAGCGCCCGGATCAGCTTCGGGCGGGTCTGGTGGGGCTCGATGACGTCGTCGATGTAGCCACGCTCCGCCGCCGAGTACGGGTTGGCGAAGTGGGCTTTGTAATCGTCGATCAGCTTCTGGCGCCGCTCCTCCGGGGTCGGGGAGTTGGCGATGTCTTTGCGGTAGATGATGTTGACCGCGCCCTCGGGGCCCATCACCGCGACCTCGGCCGTCGGCCAGGCGTAGTTGAAGTCGGCGAGCATGTGCTTGGACGCCATCACGTCGTAGGCGCCGCCGTAGGCCTTGCGGGTGACGACGGTGAGCTTCGGCACCGTCGCCTCGGTGTAGGCGTAGAGGAGCTTGGCGCCGTGGCGGATGATCCCGTTCCACTCCTGGTCGGTGCCGGGCAGGAAGCCGGGCACGTCGGTGAGGGTCAGGATCGGCACGTTGTAGCAATCGCAGGTGCGGACGAAGCGGGCCGCCTTCTCGGACGCCTCGATGTCGAGCACGCCGGCCAGGAAGGCGGGCTGGTTGCCGACGATCCCGACCGGATAGCCGTCGAGGCGGGAGAAGCCGCAGATGATGTTTTTGGCGAAATGCTCGTGGACCTCGAAGAACTCCTCGTCGTCGACGATCCGCTTGATCACCTCGCGCATGTCGTACGGTTTCGACGGGTCGTCGGGGACGACCGTGTCGAGCTCCAGGTCTTCGCGCTCCGGGTCATCGGTCGGCTCGAAGCGCGGCGGCAGCTCAAGGTTGTTCGAGGGCAGGAAGCTCATCAGGTAGCGAGCGTCTTCGAGGCAGCTCTCCTCGTCCTCGGAGGCGAAGTGCGCGACCCCCGATTTCGAGTTGTGGCTCATCGCCCCGCCGAGCGCCTCGAACTCGACTTCCTCGCCGGTGACGGTTTTGATCACTTCCGGGCCGGTGATGAACATGTGGCTGGTCTCTTTGACCATGAAGATGAAGTCGGTCATCGCCGGCGAGTAGACGGCGCCGCCGGCGCAGGGGCCCATGATCAGACTGATCTGCGGGATCACGCCGGAGCATTTGACATTGCGGGCGAAGACGTCGCCGTAGGCGCCGAGCGAGACGACGCCCTCCTGGATCCGGGCGCCGCCGGAGTCGTTGATGCCGATC